>JBMUCX010000021.1:0-38104 GCA_049458915.1 Ilumatobacteraceae bacterium | reverse complement strand
TTCTTCGCCGGAGCCTTCTTGGCCGGAGCCTTCTTGGCCGGAGCCTTCTTGGCCGGAGCCTTCTTCGCGGTCGCCATCAGATCACTTCCCGTTCAACGTGTTCTTGAGCGTCGAGCTGGCCTGGAACTTCATCGCCGTGGAGGCAGCGATCTTCACCGGCTCGCCGGTCTGCGGGTTACGGCCCGTCCGCGCCGGGCGCTTGGTGGTGCTGAACGAGCCGAAGCCCGGCCACGACACCTTGTCGCCGCTCATCGTCGACGACACGACGGTGTCGAAGAACGCTGCGATGGTCCGCTCGGCGTCCGCCTTCGAAACCCCTGCGGCGTCGGCAACGGCGTCGATCAGTTCTGCCTTTGTCATGCGCTGTCCTTTGCTGTGGTCACTGCTCTGGGTACGAGCCTTGGTAGGGATGAAAACTGCCGAGCAGCTCCGAACGACCCGACCCGGCGGGTACCCCACCCGCCGAGACGTCCCGACCGTTCGGTGCCGGCCGAGAAACCACCCGATTCCGCTGGCGGAATCGACGCGTTCCCGAACACCCGACGACGCCATCAAACGAAACAAACTACAACGATGCAACCATCGAGAACGTTGCAACTGCAATGAACTCACGGTGGCACCGCCGAGCGGCCAGGAACCCGTGAGGGTCCACCACAGGAGGAGATCGATCGACTAAGCCTTGCACCGCGATGGCACGGCGTGAACACGGACACGGCAACGCAGTCGGAGACACCGTCACGAACGGTGCCCCGATGTCCACGCCGCCGTCACTCCGAGTCGAAGCACTCTCCCGCCGACATCGCCGCCACAGCCGGCTCCCACGTCGCAGCCGGTTCCATCGCCAGAATCAGTATCGCCACAGTCAGTATCTCCACAGTCAGTGAGGTGACCGTGTCCGACCTCCACGTCCGAGACGTCTCGATCGACGAACGCGAGGAGGTGGTCCAGCCCGTCGTCGATCGGTCCGTCGTCGAACGGATCGTCGTCGACACGTCCGTCCTGATCGCCGACCCGACGATCGTGAGTTCGTTCACCGAACGAGCCCTGGTGATCCCGCTCACCGTGATCGAAGAACTCGACAGCCTGAAGACCCGTCCCGACGACGTCGGCCGGTCGGCTCGAACCGCGTTGCGATCGATCGAGGAACTCCGCGTCCGTCACGGCGGTTCGCTCGCCCGCCCGGTTCCGATCGAGGGAGGTGGGACCGTTCAGATCGAGATCAACGGGATCCAGAAACACCTGTTGATCGAACACGGGCTCGACGTGGACGTGCCCGACAACCGCATCATCGGTGCCGCACTCGGCCAGGCTGCGCTCGGCCGGACCCTCGTACTGTCGAACGATGCTGCATTGCGCATCAAGGCAGCGCATCTCGGAGTGGACGCCGCCGAGCATCGTCCCGCGAAGGTCGTGGACGACCGACAGCCGATCGGCTGGTCGGTGGTCGACGTCGATCGAGAGGTGATCGACTGCCTGTACGCCTCGGGCGCCGTCGACGCATCGATCGTCGACTCGGATCCGCCGATCGCCCGGAACGAATTCGCCGTGGTTCGTGCCGGATCGCAGTCGGCCCTGACCCGGCGGGTCGACGACGATTTCGTCCTGCTGCCCCACTCGACACCCGAGGCGTGGGGCTTGCGCCCGCGCAACAAGGAGCAGCGCTTCGCGCTCGAGCTGCTCCTCGACCCGGACATCTCCGTCGTCGCGCTCGACGGGCGCGCCGGCACGGGCAAGACGATCGTCGCGATCGCCGCCGCCCTCGAACAAGTCGTCGAGCAGCAGCGGTACGAGCGCGTCGCGGTGTACCGACCCCTGGTTCCCGTCGGTCGGGCCGACGTCGGCTTCCTGCCCGGCGGCCTCGACGAGAAGCTCGACCCGTGGATGTCCGCCATCCACGACGCGATCGTCGCCCTCACCGACCGCTCGAACGTGCACGATGCTCGTCGCCTCATCGACGAACTCACCGCCCGAGGTCAACTGTCGCTGGAGTCGGTGACGTTCCTCCGAGGGCGATCGCTGCATCGCCAGGTGGTCGTGATCGACGAGGCGCAGAACCTCGAACCGACGACGCTCCGCACGATCCTCACGCGCGTCGGCGAGGGCACCAAGGTCGTGTTCACTGGCGACACCAGCCAGATCGACGCGCCGTACCTCGGTCAACACAACAACGCCCTCGCCGTGCTGACGACCGCCTTCCGCGGCCAACCGTGCTTCGGTCACGTCACGCTCACCGCATGTGAGCGCAGCGACGTCGCCAGCCTCGCTGCCGAACTGCTCTGACCGCGTCACGGGACGTCGCGGTCCGACCTGACGAGACCCGTCGATCGCGGCTCCACCGACATCGTCGCTTGCGTTCGGAGTGATTTACTGCTAAAACCATTTAGCAGTAAACGAGTCAGGTGTCAGCGAGTCGAGCGCCGGGTCCGGAACGACATCCGGAACGGTCACGGATCGCCGATCGCCATCGGGACGAGGAGCAGCGCATGTCAGCAGTCGAAGTGTTCGAACACCGGTCCGAGTCGATGTCCGGGGTCGACCAGACGAATGTGCCTCGGGGTGTCGACTGGCGCGAGTACGCCATGTGCAAGGGACGGTTGGAGCTCTTCTTCGCCAAGAAAGCCGAACGTCCGCAGGCTCGTGAGCGCCGGGAAGCCCGGGCTCGACAGCTGTGCACCGTGTGCCCGGTCCAAGTGGCGTGTCGCACCTGGGCGCGAGAGAACCACGAGTACGGATTCTGGGGTGGCGAGAACGAAGAAGACCGGCACCTGCTCGGCTTCACCGTGTCGGCGCCGATCGGCATCCGCGCCCGCCGAGCAGGTTCGAGCGCCGCCGGCTGACCGATCACGCATCGCGTCGCCGTGACACCCCCCGGTTACGGTGACCGCATGAACGATCCGGGTACGTCGAGCTCCCGCCCCCCGGCGCTCGGCGAGCCCGGATCGACTCGTTTTTCCGTTCTCGACGTCGAAACGACCGGGCTGTCACCAGTCGACGACGACATGCTCCAGGTGGCGATCGTCACCTCCGTCGACGGGTCGATCGTCGACGAATGGTCGTCGTACGTCCGGCTCCGTCACCCCTTCGCCCCGCTGGGGCCGCGGCACGTGCACGGGATCCGCCGGCGCTGCGTCGTCGCCGCACCCGGGTTGCGGACCGTGCTCACCGAAGTGGCGAGGCGCATCGACCACTCGGTCGTCGTCGCCCACAACGCAATCTTCGACTGGGCGTTCTTGAGCGCAGCCGCACGACGCACCGGCATCGCACTCCCGAGCGTGCCTCGCCTCTGCACTCTCGAACTCTCGCGATCACTCGATCCCGAACGCTCCCGCTCCCACCGACTCCACGCCGTCGCCGACGGCTACGACGTCGACAACGCCCGTCCGCACGACGCCCTGCACGACGCCAGGACGACGGCACTCGTCCTCCCTCGGCTCATGGCCGACGTGACCGCCTCCGGTCGCGACATCGACGACTTCTACGACCGCTCGTAGCGGTCGAGTATCCGACGAGCCATCGCCGATGCCCCCGTCCCCGCATCGGGGGGATCGAGCACCTCGACGTCCGGTCCGAGGCGGAGCAACAGGCGAGCGAGCCAGACGTCGCTCGCCGCCGCCAGTCGGACGACGGTCCGACCCTCCACGTCCGGACCGCTGACGACCTCGACCGGATATCGCTCGACCACCCAACGTGCCGCCGGGCCCAGACGGACGACGACCCGCGGAACCGAACCGTCGACGAACCAGTCCCCGGGGCGAGGTAGCTCACCGGCCGAAGGCGTTCCGACGTCGCCGGTGCGCTCGAAGCGTTCGATTCGGTCGACTCGGAACGTCCGGACCGCACCGCTCCGGTCGTCGTCGCCGACCACGTACCACTCGCCACGGTCGCTGTACACCTGCCGAGGCAGCACCGTTCGTTCACCGATCTCGTCCGACGAGGCGTTCCGGTACTCGAACCTCAGCAAGGCCCGCTCCCGAACGGCGTCCGCGAGTTCGTCGATCACGTCCGGGCGGTCGAGATCGATCCGAACGGCCGATGAGTCGTCCTCACCGAGATATCTCGCCAGCTTCGTGAGCCCACGCCCGAGCGGACCGAGTGGGTCGGCGCCGGGCAACTCCATCGCCGCCCTCCCGGCCGCCAACAGTTCCCACGCCTCGACCGAGTTCAGTCGGAGTGGGCGGGTGAACAGCCGTGGAACCCCGACCCAGATCATCCCGTCATCGATGAAGACGTCGATCAACTCGTCGACGAACGGCGGCAAGCCGCACATCGACGCCAATTCGAGATCCTTGACGACCTCCCGGTCCGACATGCCGAAGTGGGCCGCTGTGTCGGCCACCGACACCTCACCGCGCTCCATCAACCACGGCAGCATCACCAACAACCGCCGGAGCCGCTCCTCGGCCGGGCGTGGCCCCGGTCGAACCGTCACGATGCGACCACCTTCAGCCAGGCGACGATCCGCTCCCGCAGGTCGTCCGGACCGAGGACCTCCGCCCGGTCGAGCAACCCGAACAGCCACGACCGGAACGCTGGCTCGTTCCCACACGGAACGAGCACCTCCACGGAACCGTCGTCGTGCCGAGCGACGACGCGCTCCGCACCCACTTCACGCTCGATCTGCGACGCACGAACGGCGTCGACGAGCACGACGGCGCTCGGACCTCCGGGCCCGACGCCGATGTCCTTCGGGTCATCCGGGAGCGCCGTCCGAGGGTCGAAACCCTCGGGGCGTTCGAACACGGCATCCCGTCGGGCGACGACCTCACCCTCGATCCGGTCGATCCGATACGTCCGTCGCTCCCCCCGACCGTGGTCGAAGCCGACGAGGTACCAGAAGCCGTCGCGTAGCAGCAGGCCCCAGGGGTCGACGATCCGATCGACGTCCCGGTATCCGAACGCCACACCGTGACGCGCGGCAACCGCATCGCGGAGCGTCGGCAGACCGTGCACGTCCGGGACGACCGCAGCGACGGGTACCGGGTCGCCCACCAGTCCGGCGCCGAGCTTCCACAGCGCCTCCTGTCCGGCCGATGATCCCGGCCGCGTCGCCGCCATGGCCACCTGGAGGGCTCGCATCTCGTCGTCGTCGAGGTCGAGGCCCCTCAGTTCGTAGCGGTCGCGGTCGATCCAGTAGCGGGTCTGACCGGCGTCCTCGACTCCCGCGACGATCTCCTGCTCGATCGGCACACCGATCTCGCGAAGAGCTGCCTTGTCCCGCTCGAACGCCCCCCGGCGGGCTGAATGACCATCCGGGTACTGGCCCGCGAGCTCGTCGGCGATCGCGACCAGGCTCAAGGGCTCGCGCGTCTCGAGCAGGAGAGCGAGGAGATTCGTGAGACGTTCGACCCGATCGGCCATCGAGGAAATCCGACCCTGCTCAGCGCTGGTAGTCGTAGAACCCTCGGCCGGCCTTCCGACCGAGCAACCCTGCGTCGACCATGCGAGACAGCAGCGGCGGTGGGGCGTAGAGCGGCTCCTTGAACTCGGCGTACAGGCTCTCGGCAACGGCGAGCGTCGTGTCGAGTCCGATCAGGTCGGCCAAGCGCAGCGGACCCATCGGATGGCTGCAGCCCTCGACCATGCCGGTGTCGATGTCCTCCTTGGAGGCGAACCCGGACTCCATCATGCGGATCGACGAGAGCACGTACGGGATCAGCAACGCATTCACGATGAAGCCGGCACGGTCCTGGCTCCGGATGACCCGTTTGTTGAGCACCTCCCGGGCGAACGAATCGGCCGTCGCCGTCGTCTCGTCGCTCGTCATCAGACTGGTCACCAGTTCGACGAGTCGCAGGACGGGTACCGGGTTGAAGAAGTGGACGCCGATGACCTGTTCGGGGCGCCCCGTCGCCGTGCCGAGCTTCATGATCGGGATCGAGCTGGTGTTGCTCGCCAGGATCGCCCGATCGGAGGTCACGACCCGATCGAGTTCGGCGAAGATCGCCACCTTCATGGCCTCGTCCTCGACGACCGCCTCGACGACGAGGTCGCGATCGGAGAGATCGGCGAGTTCGGTCGTGAACGACAACCGGGCGACGGCGGCGTCACGCTCGTCCTCGGTCAGCTTTCCCGCCGCCAGCCCCCGGTCCAGGCTCTTCACGAGGCGCAGCCGGCCGGACTCGGCGGCCGACGCATCGACCTCGCGGACCATCACGTCCAACCCGGCGCGGGCACAGACCTCGGCGATGCCGGAACCCATCAAGCCGCAGCCGACCACACCCACACGTTCGATCGTCGTACTCATGGAGCCGATTCTGCCCGATCGGGGCCCGCGGCGACGCGTTCGGGCAGACTGACCCGGTGCGGCACACCACCTCCCCTCGCCAATGGGTGGGGCGTCCCTATCCGCTCGGAGCGACGTACGACGGCAGTGGCACGAACTTCTCGCTGTTCTCGTCGATCGCTCATGCCGTCGAACTGTGCCTGTTCGGCGACGCGACCCGGGATGGTCGACGCGACGAGGTGCGCATCGAAATGACCGAGGTGGACGGGCACGTCTGGCACGCACACCTCCCCGACGTCCGCCCCGGCCAGCACTACGGCTGGCGGGTACACGGCCCGTGGGACCCGGCACACGGACTCTGGTGCAACCCGTCGAAACTCCTCCTCGACCCCTACGCCAAAGCCGTCGACGGCTCGGTCGACTGGAACGCGGCGTGCTTCGGCTACGACCAGGACGACCCGGACCGACCCGACACTTCCGACAGCGCTCCGCACGTGCCGCTGGCCGTCGTCGCCGACCCCTATTTCGAGTGGGGCAACGACCGACCACCCGAGAGGCCGATGCACGAGACGATCTTCTACGAGGCCCACGTCCGAGGACTGACGATGCGCCACCCGAAGGTGCCCGATGAGCTCCGCGGGACGTACGCCGGGGTGGCGCATCCGGCGGTGATCGACCACCTCACCAAGCTCGGGATCACGGCGATCGAACTCATGCCGGTCCACCAGTTCGTGCACGACCACCGCCTGCACCTGCTCGGCAAGCGCAACTACTGGGGGTACAACTCGATCGCCTACCTGGCGCCGCACAACGCCTACAGCTCCCGCGGACCGCTCGGCGCAGCGCAGGAGTTCAAGGCGATGGTCAAGTCGTTGCACGCAGCGGGCATCGAGGTGATCCTCGACGTCGTCTACAACCACACCGCCGAGGGCGACCACCGCGGCCCGACGCTGTCACTCCGCGGCATCGACAACCCCGCCTACTACCGCCTCGTGGACGGCGACCAGCGCCAGTACCTCGACTTCACCGGGTGCGGAAACAGCATGAACATGCGACATCCGCACGTCCTGCAGCTCATCATGGACAGCCTCCGGTACTGGCACGTCGACATGCACGTCGACGGGTTCCGGTTCGACCTCGCATCGGCGCTCGCCCGAGAACTCTTCGAAGTGGACCGGTTGGCGGCCTTCTTCGACATCGTCCAGCAGGACCCGACGATCTCGCAGGTCAAACTCGTCGCCGAACCGTGGGACGTCGGCGAGGGCGGGTACCAGGTCGGCAAGTTCCCACCTCACTGGTCGGAGTGGAATGGCAAGTACCGCGACACCGTGCGTGACTTCTGGCGCGGCCAGCCGGCCACACTCTCCGAGTTCGGCCACCGGTTCACCGGGAGCTCCGACCTCTACGCGGCGGGCACCCGCAAGCCGATGGCATCGGTCAACTTCGTCACCTGCCACGACGGATTCACGCTGGCCGATCTCGTCTCGTACGACGAGCGCCACAACCTCGACAACGGCGAGGACGGTCGAGACGGCGAATCACACAATCGTTCGTGGAACCACGGTGTCGAGGGTCCGACCACCGACTCCGCCGTCACCGAACTCCGCAGTCGTCAACGCCGCAACTTCATGGTGACGCTGCTGCTCTCGCAAGGGGTACCGCTGCTGTCGGGCGGCGACGAGATCGGACGCACTCAGCACGGCAACAACAACGCCTACTGCCACGACGACGAGTTGTCGTGGCACGACTGGTCCGCCGTCGACGTCGACTTCCTCGACTGGACTCGACGACTCGTCGCATTCCGAGCGGCCCACCCGGTGTTCCGACGGCGACGATGGTTCCAAGGTCGCCGGATCCGTGGCATCGACGACATGGCCTGGTTCCGGCCGGACGGCGACGAGATGAGCGACGGTGACTGGGAGCAGGGTCACGCCAAGTCGGTCGGGGTGTTCATGAACGGAGCATCGATCCAGGCAACCGACCAGTTCGGCGGGCGGATCGTCGACGACACCTTCTTCTTGATCTTCAACGCCAGCGAGTTGTCACTCGACTGGCGGATGCCGGCGGCCGGCTGGGGCACCGAGTGGACCATCGATCTCGACTCGTCCGATCCCCGCCTCGGCCAGTACCCGCAGGTGGGGCATCCTTCGACGATCGGAGCCGGAGCCGTGATCCCGGTGCTCGACCGGACAGCGATCGTGCTGCGGCGAGTCGCCGTCTGAGCGAGGCCGACCCCGCGGGTCAACGGCGATGCTCGCGGTACCAGTCGATCGCCGCATTCGTCGCCGAGTCGTGAGCGGCCGGGTTCGGCGCCCCCGTCAGTTCCGGCAGGATCCGATCGGCCAGTTCCTTCCCGAGTTCGACCCCCCACTGGTCGAAGCTGTTGATCCCCCAGACCACTCCCTGGACGAACACGACGTGCTCGTACAGCGCGATCAACTGCCCGAGCACCGACGGCGTCAGCCGATCGGCCAGGATCAGGGTGCTGGGACGATCGCCGGGAACGTCTCGATGAGGTTCGGCCGGGTTCGGCCGTCCGAGCGCGAGCGCCTCGGCCTGGGCGAAGAGGTTCGACATCAACAGGTCGTGGTGGTGCCGATACGGGTGGGACGGATTCGCGAACCCGATGAAGTCGACCGGGACCACGACGGTGCCCTGGTGGAGCAGCTGGAAGAAGGCGTGCTGTCCGTTCGTCCCCGGCGCCCCCCAGACGATCGGACCGGTCGCGCCCTCGACCGCGCTCCCGTCCAGTCGAACCCGCTTTCCGTTCGACTCCATGTCGAGTTGTTGCAGGTACGCAGGGAACCGGGCGAGTTCCTGTGCGTACGGCAACACCGCTTTCGAGCACCGACCGAGGTCGTCGATGTGGTGTACGCCGATCATGCCGAGCAGAACCGGGGCGTTGTCGGCGAGCGGCGACGTACGGAAGTGCTCGTCGACGATGCGGAACCCGTCCAAGAACTCCCTGAACCGTTCGGGTCCGATCATGATCATCAACGAGAGTCCGATCGCCGAGTCGACCGAGTACCGACCGCCGACCCAATCCCAGAAACCGAACATGTTCACCGTGTCGATCCCGAACGCTGCGACTCGATCGGCGTTCGTCGAGACCGCCACGAAGTGATCGGGCACCGCCGCCTCGCCGAGGGCCTCGACGAGCCAGGACCGCGCCGTCCGGGCATTCGTGATGGTCTCGATGGTGCCGAAGGTCTTGGACGCGATCACGAACAACGTGTGCGCCGGGTCGAGTCGTCGCAGCGTCGCCGCCAGGTCGGCGCCGTCGACGTTCGAGACGAAGTGTGCCCGGACTCGCGAATGCCCGAACGCCGCCAGGGCATCGACCGCCATCGCCGGCCCGAGATCGGATCCACCGATCCCGATGTTGACCACGTCGGTGATGCGGTCGTCGGCCCTGATCCGATCGGCGAACTCGGCCATCGCTCGGAGGACGGCGTGGACGTCCGGCACGACATCGCGCCCATCGACTCGCACGACGGTTCCCGCCGCCGCACGGAGGGCGGTGTGTAGCACCGATCGGCCCTCGGTGACGTTGATGGGCACACCCGCGAACATCTCGTCGCGTCGTCGTTCGACGCCGGCCTCGGCGGCACGAGCGAGCAACCGCTCGAGGAGTTCATCCGTCACCGGTTGGCGGGAGTAGTCGATCCGCAGATCGCCGACCGTCACGACATAGCGCTCGGCTCGGCCCGGATCGGCGTCGAAGAGATCACGCAACGTCGGAGCGACCACGCCGCCGACCCTACCCGGACGCTCTGCGCGTCGATCGTCGCACGTGCGCCGTAGCGTGCGGGTCGATGCATCGAGACCAGGCCCGTGGACTCCGGACCGCCGTGTCCGCGTACATCCTCTGGGGTCTCCTGACCATCTACTGGAAGCAGTTGGCCGGATTCGACGCCATCGAGATGATCGGATGGCGGATCGCGACCGCCTCGCTGTTCATGGGACTGTTCGTCACCCTGACCGGTCGATGGGCTCCGATCGTCGCCACGTTCCGAGACCGGACTGCGATCCTGCGGGTGCTGCTCGCCTCGGTCCTGCTGACGATCAACTGGACGACCTACGTGTGGGCAGTGGTCAACGAGCGGGTGATCGAGACGGCCCTCGGCTACTTCCTCGCACCGGTCGGCACCATCGCGCTGGGCGTGTTGCTCCTCGGCGAACGCCTGACACCGCTGCTGCGTACATCCACCGCGCTCGCCCTCGTCGCCGTCACCGTCCTGACCATCTCGTACGGCCGGGTGCCGTTCGTGGCGATCGCATTGGCAGGGACCTGGAGTTGGTACGGACTCACCAAGAGGCGGGTCGCGCTCGGTCCGGTCGAGAGCCTCACGACCGAGTTGCTCGTCGTGTTTCTTCCCGCCGTCGTGCTGGTCATCGCCCGCTCACCCCGCGCCGGCGGAGTGGCATCGGTCGCCGACGGGATCGATTGGCTCCTCCTGGGGGGCACCGGATTGATCACCGCCGTACCACTCCTGCTGTTCGCCCACGCCGCCCATCGGGTCCCGTTCACGATCCTCGGCCCGGCGCAGTACCTCGTGCCGTCGATCAACTTCCTGCTGGGTTGGCTCGCATTCGGCGAGTCCTTGCCAGCGAGTCGTCTGGTCGGCTTCGGACTCGTCTGGGTCGCCCTCACGTTGGTCACCATCGACACGGTGCGCCGATCGAACCGCGATCGCGAACCGGCACTCGTGAGTTGATCGGCCCCTGAGCGCGGACGACGGGCGCCACACCCCGCACACGGGTCTCACACCCGAGCGATGACGGACTCCCCCTCCGACGACACCAGCGTGCCGCCCAGGAGTTGTTCGAGCACCGACACGGCGGCGTCGTAGCGGCCGACGTCGGCAGACGCGGTCGCCAGGCGCGCCAACCCGGACAGGACGGCGCCGAGCAGATCGGCGACGGCCCGCTGATCGAGGTCGGGCCGGAGCTCACCTCGGCAGGCGGCGCCGGCGACGAGGTCGGCGAAGAACCTGTTGTGTCGCCCTCGCTGTGGCGCGAGCAGCTGGAGGAGATCCGGATGTCGCTGGGTCTCGTGGGCGACGGCCGCGATGAACCCCGTGATGGACGGGTCGTCCGCCTGGAGCTCACCAGCGCGTCGCATCACGGCCCCGAACCGATCCAGGAGCGCACCCGGGGCAGCGGCCGCTCGCTCGAGTTCGGTGTAGACGAAATCGACCGTCTCGCAGTACACCGCCGCGTACAACTCCGTCTTGGATTCGACGTAGTGGTAGATCGCTCCGGTCGTGATGCCGACGTCCTCGGCGATCAGACGATTTGTGGTCGCCCGGAACCCGTCACGAGCGAAGCGGATCCGGGCGGCCTGGACGATGCGGCGCCGCGTCTCGGCGGAGTCCGCCGCCTGCGGTCTGCCGACCCGCCCCGTCATGCGTCGAGACCGTATCCGGTCATCCGATCGCCTCGATCATCGGGACGTCCCTGCGACGTCCGTTCGACGCCGACACCGGGCAGACTTGAGTCATGCGCACGGACGTACCGGATGGGTTGTCGCTCGACGAACTGATCGAACTGGAGCGACGTGCTGCCGAAGGGGGTGGCGATGGTGGCGGGCCGGTCGACGGTGACGACGGCGACGACCACGACGACGACATCGTCCTGCCTTGGTGGCAGCACCCGATGAACATCATCACGATGGTGGTGACCGCCGCACTCCTCGCCGCCATGATCGGATGGATGATCGGGGAGCAGTCGAACCAGCCGACGCACGGCGAGGTCGACACGGGTTTCCTGCAGGACATGCGCCTGCACCACGAGCAGGCGATCTTCATGGGGTTCGTCTACCGCGAACTGCCCGACGCCGACCCCGAACTGCGTGCGATCGCCGCGAGCATCGTCCAGGGACAGAGCCTCGAAGTCGGACGCATGGTCCAACTGCTCCGCTCGTTCGGTGAGGACGAGGCACGAGATCTGAATGCCACGTCGATGACGTGGATGGGCATGGTCGCCGACGCGACATCGATGCCCGGCATGGCCAGTGAGGACGAACTGGCCCGACTGATCGGTTCGTCGGGCGAGGAAGCCGACCGTCTCTTCGTCGACCTGATGACCCGACACCATCTCGGTGGGATCGACATGGCGACGTTCGCGGCCGATCGGGCCGAGAACGACGAGGTGCGCCTGATGGCGGCATCGATGGCGTCGGCGCAGCGCGGTGAGATCGCCGAGATGATCGGCGTGCTCGAACGTTGAGACGGTCGACTCGGTCCGCCGACCGCGCCGTTCGGTCACCGACGTCGACCTGGGCACGCATCCGCACCGAACGGCGTCGAGCGCTCGACATCGGTGCGGCCGCTGCCGTGCTCGCTGCGCTGATCGGAGCGAGCGGGTGCAGTGTTCGAGTCGATGTGGTGGCCATCGATGCGACGCGGGCAGTGGCCCCGGCGGCTGATCCGGACGCGCCGGCGCCGGCCCTCGAGAACGCCACGCCGGATGATTCGACCCCGGTGTCCGAGGAGACGAGCCTCGCCGTGGCCGAACTGCTGGTCGACATCCCGATCGCCGATGTCATCGACATCGGCGACGGCAAGCCCCCGCAGCCGCACGACGGATTCGCAGCAGTGGCCCTCGCCGATGTCGAACGGTGGTGGACGGAGGTGTTCCCCTCGCTGTACGGGGTGGATTTCGAACCCCTGGCCGGCGGTGTCTTCGCCGGGTATCCCGGCCGATCACCCGACATCCCCGGCTGTGGCACGTCGACCACTCCGTACGCCGATCTGCAGTTGTACGTGGCCTTCTACTGCCAGTTCGGCGACTTCATGGCCTACGACGACGGCGACGGGCCCGACAGCCTGCTCACCCCGCTGGCAGACGAGTTCGGACCTGCGGTGATCGGGGTCGTGCTGGCGCACGAGTTCGGTCACGCCGTTCAGAGCCGGATCGGTGCCCTCGACGAACCGATCGCCACGATCTTCACCGAGCAACAGGCCGACTGCTTCGCCGGCGCATGGACGGGGCAGGCCTACCGCGGCGAGTCACCATTCGTGCGACTCGGCGATCGGGACATCCGGGCCGGCCTCCTCGCCATGCTCAGTGTCCGCGACCCGGTCGGCACCGATCAGTTCGTCGTCGGCGGTCACGGATCGGCATTCGACCGCGTCGGCGCCTTCCAAGAGGGCTTCCTCGGCGGCGCCGAGCGTTGCGCCACGCTCCTCGACCAGCCTCTCGACCTGATGCCCAATCGGTTCCAGACCGGTATCGATGCATTCTTCGAGGGCAACGCCCCCTACGACTGCACCGAGCTCGACCCGGACATCGTCGGCCAGGACTTCATCGACGCCTGCACACCGGCGCCGGTCTTCCTCGCCGACGACCTCGACGATTTCTGGCGTACCCGACTCGGTGACGGCTTCCAGCCGGTCGGTGTCGTGGCGGAACGGCGGCTCGACGACATCGTGTGCCCGGATCTGGTGCGACTCGATCGCTCCGTCGCCGTGTGCCCCGGCGACCGGACCGTCCACTACGACGAACCGAACGTGATCGCGCTCTATCGCGAGGTCGGCGACTTCGGTCTCGGCTATCTCTACGGGATCGCGTGGGCCGAACTGGCGCTTCAGGAGCTCGGATCGACGGCCACCGGCGAGCCGCGAGCGCTCCTCGCCGATTGCTTCACCGGTGCCTGGGTGCGCGACATCACCCCCGATCGGAACGGGGTGACACCCCGCCAAGGGGACCGTGATGGTGACGGCACCGACGACTCCGTCGTCAGTTCACCCGGCGACCTCGACGAGGCGATCCGGATGACGATCCTCATCGGCGACGAGCGGGCCGACAGCGATGTCGTGGGAGCACCGTTCGAGAAGATCGAGGCCTTCCGAGTCGGCGTGCTCGGAGGACTCGACGCCTGCGCCGCCCTCGCCTGACCCCGTCGGACCCCGAGCGGTTCGGGAGACGCCGGATCACTCCGGTGGGGTCGTGGTCGTCGTGGTCGTGGTGGTGGACGTCGTCGTGGTGGTCGTCGTGGCGGTCGGCGGCGTCGCGACCGTCGTCGCCGGGGCGGACGGCACCGTCGACGTCGTCGTCGTGGTGGACGACGTCGTCGTGGACGGATTCGGATCGGGATAGTCCCAACGCATGCGCATCGCCTCCTCCGACTGCTCCTCCGGTTCGGTCTCGCCGTCCCAGATGAGGACACGGTCCCCGATGTCGAGGAGTGACTGGAGGAACGATCCGATGTACTGCGAGACCCGGATGCAACCGTGTGACGCCGGTTCGAGGGGAACGTTCAACGCTCCATGGATCGCAATGCCCTGATTGATGTAGATCGGGTCGTACATCCCACCGAGACGGCTTTCGCGACGACCTTCGATCTTCTTGTACGCCTGGAAGACCCCGGGTGGCGTGTACGACCGGCCGCAGATCGCCTTCTCGATCGGCTCCTCCAACGGCACGCCATTGTCGTCGGTGTCGATGACGACCGTCTCGCAGTACTCGGCGGCGGTCTCCCACCAGGGAGTGAACGACGTCGCCCCCTCGATGAGCTCGCCGGTCGACACGTGGACGATGAGCGCCGGTCGATCGGCGTGGAACACGATCATCACCTGCTCGGGCAGATAGATCTCGGTGTGATCGGCGAGGCCACCGGTCGGTCGGCGGGGCTGGATCGTGATCGGGTCCTGCATGCGGTCCCAGATCTCGGGGGTCACACGCCCGGTCGCCTCGGCGCGTGGCACGCCCAGGACGAGTTTCTCGAACGCCCAGACGGCCTGCTGCGTCAGCGACCCGAAGATTCCGTCGATCGGTCCCGGATCGAAAGCGAGATCCGCCAGACGCTGCTGGACCAGGGCGACGTCGTCGCCGACGATGCCGTCGTCGAGGGTCCGGCCGATCGGGACCTTCACGACCGGCGCATTCCCGATCACCACCTGATCGTCCGCCGTCACCGTTTCCGGCACTCCCGTGTCGAAGGTCGCGACCGGGGTGACCTGCCCCGACCCCGTCGGCACCGGCGCAGTGTCGTCGTCCCCACCACTCACGATCCCGACTCCGATCACGGCGGCCAGGAGACCGCCCGCAGCCAGGACCGGCACCCATCGAGTCGGGTTCGACGCCGATCCTCGGGCGGGTCGGCGGGACGGCGGACGGCGGGACGGCGGACGGCGGGACGGCGGGCCGGATCGGGACGGAGAACGGCGGTTGGTCACGGGCGTCGTTTCGGCATCGACCCGCTCACGGGCGAACGGGTGCTGATCGATTTTACCGTCCGTTCGGCGGAACGTCCGATCGGCCTCCGAGTCAGCGACCGGGCCGGCGTCACTCGGTCACACGACCGGCGTGATGCCCTCGAGTTCGACGCGCAGCGACCGCATCTCTTTCAGGATCGTGAAGATCACTCCCGGCGAACTGAGCGTCGATTCACCCCTGGTTCGGGGAAAGTAGTCGACGCCCATCTGCATGATCTCGTATCCCAACCGGGTCGCTCGGATCACCAACTCGGCGTCGATGAACGACCCCTCGGACTTGAGTTCGACGTGGTCGAAGATACGTCGGCGGCACAACTTGAACGCGAAGTTGATGTCCCGGATCTTCACGTCGAAGAGCAACTTGATCAAGGCGTTGTAGACGAACGTGTACACCGCCCGGAGCGAACCCTCACCCGTCCGATCGAAGCGGTACGCACTGATGATGTCCACCTCGTAGTCGCGGAGCAGTCGTACTGCGCGGAGCAACTCGTGCATGTCGAAGGGAAGATCCGCGTCGGTGTACAGCACGAGATCGCCGGTGGCGGCAGCGAACCCGGTCTTCATCGAACCGCCCAGCTTGCGGTTCTTCTCGTGGTGGATGACCCGGACGCGCGGATCCTCGCAAGCCAATCGATCGGCGATCTCGGGCGTCCGATCCGTCGACTTGTCGTCGATGACGATCAACTCGTAGTCGAGGATGTCGCCGCGTTCGATCAGTTCCTCACACGCCTGGCGCCCGAAGTGCAGGGCACGCTCGATGTACGCCTCTTCGTTCCACATCGGATAGAACACCGACAGCTTCTCGAACACCTCGGTGCCACGGCGACCACTCGGGCGCTCGGAACGGTCATCTCGATCGCCCGGATCCATCTCTGCGAGAGTAGCCCCGAGTCGCCCCCGACAGCAGGCGAGCGAGTCCCCGGCTACCCTGGCCGAGGTGTCGGATCCCCCCGCCCGAGTCGATATCGACGACCGATCCGGGCCGTCGGACGGGGTCGACGAGTCCATGCCCTCGGCCGGACCGCTGCCCCGAGTCGGTGAGGTCACGCCTGGCTGGAGGATCGTCCTGGCGATCGCGTGGATCGCCGTGGCGCTCGCGCTCGCAGCGGTGTGGAACACCTCGGTCCAACTCGGACGGTCGACGTGGTGGCTCGGCCCTCGGGGCGACCCGATGCCCCGGATCGTCCGGTTCGTTCCGTTCATCGCCCCGATCGGCATGGTGTTCGCGGCCATCGAGAACGTCCGGTGGATCGCCGCGGCCGGGATCGCCGCATCGATCGTCACCGCCGCCATCGGACTCGGTGACCTCGGCCGCGTGCCGTCGATCGCCGCCGTCGAACTGGCGATCGCGGGAGCCGGTGCGGCCATCAGCATCGCCGCGCTCACCGGCACCTACCGTGCACGACGATGAGCGGTAGGTTCGTGGCCGTGTCGTTCACGGTCAGGTCGGAGGTCGGTCCATGTCCAAGGTGTTGATGTCGCTCCCGGTCGGTGAGCGGGTCGGAATCGCTTTCTCGGGCGGGCTCGACACATCCGCCGCCGTCGCATGGATGCGTGAGCGCGGTGCCGTTCCGTACACGTACACCGCCGATCTCGGTCAGTACGACGAGCCCGACCTCGCGGGGGTGCCCGATCGGGCCAAGGTCTACGGTGCCGAGGAAGCCAGACTCGTCGACTGCCGGGCCGAACTGGTGCGCGAGGGGTTGATGGCGCTGCAGTGCGGTGCGTTCCACATCCGCACGGCCGGCCGCACGTACTTCAACACAACACCGCTCGGCCGGGCCGTCACCGGAACGCTGCTCGTGCGGGCGATGCGCGACGACGGCGTCGACGTCTGGGGCGACGGGTCGACCTACAAGGGCAACGACATCGAGCGCTTCTACCGCTACGGACTGATGGTCAATCCCGACCTCCGGATCTACAAGCCGTGGCTCGACCCGGCGTTCGTCGACGAACTCGGTGGTCGCACCGGGATGAGCGAGTTCCTCCAGACCCGCGGTCTGCCCTACCGCGACCCGGTGGAGAAGGCGTATTCGACCGACGCCAACATCTGGGGGGCGACCCACGAAGCCAAAGCGCTCGAAGACCTGTCGACCGGCATGGAGATCGTCACGCCGATCATGGGCGTCGCCCACTGGGACCCGACGGTCGACATCGAACCCGAGGACGTCATCATCCGCTTCGAGGAGGGATGGCCGGTGGCGATCGACGGAGAGCGGTTCGAGTCCCAGGTCGATCTCGTACTCGCCGCGAACGCCATCGGGGGCCGACACGGACTCGGGATGAGCGATCAGATCGAGAACCGGATCATCGAAGCGAAGTCGCGTGGCATCTACGAGGCGCCGGGGATGGCGCTGCTGCAGATCGCCTACGAGCGCCTCCTGACCGCCATCCACAACGAGAACACGCTCGAGAACCACGCCACGATGGGCCGCCGACTCGGTCGTCTGCTCTACGAGGGCCGCTGGTTCGACCCCCAGAGCCTGATGCTGCGCGAGCCACTCCTGCGATGGGTCGGATCGGCGGTCACCGGCGAGGTGGCGTTGCGACTCCGGCGCGGCGACGACTACTCGATCCTCGACACCGTCGACACCGCCGGCGACCGGTTCACCTACGAGCCCGACCGACTGTCGATGGAACGGGTGGAGGACGCCGCCTTCGGTCCGTTGGACCGGATCGGCCAGTTGACGATGCGCAACCTCGACATCACCGACAGCCGCAACAAGCTCGGCGTGTACCGCCACGTCGGAACACTCGGCTCGGGCGGAGCACTCGAACTCGACCCGACCCGCGACTGACCGTGACGGGTTGTGCCTGGCACGACCCGTCACGCCTACGCTCGTCGGGATGAGAGCTGTCGTCTGCAAGGAGTTCGGTCCGCCCGAGAACCTCGTCGTCGAGGAGGTCGACGACCCGGTCCCAGGTCCGGGACAGCTGCTGATCGAGGTCGAAGCCGCCGCCGTGACCTTTCCCGACACCCTGATGCTCGAGGACAAGTACCAGTTCAAGACCGGGCTGCCGTACACGCCCGGGACCGAAGGTGCCGGTGTCGTCGTCGGGTTCGGTGCCGGGGTCGAGGGGTGGGCCGTCGGCGACCGCGTCGTCGGTGGACTCGGGACGACGGGAGCCTTCGCCGAACGGATGGTGATCCCGGCGCTCGCCGCTCGACGACTCCCCGACGGGGTGTCGTTCGAAGCGGTCACCGGGCTCAACTACGCCTATGGCACGACCCTGTACGGCCTGAAGTACCGAGCCGACCTCCAGCCGGGAGAGACGCTCCTCGTCACCGGTGCCGGCGGATCGGTCGGCCTGTCGGCGGTCGAGATCGGCAAGCTGCTCGGCGCCCGCGTCATCGCCGCTGCGTCGAGCGAGGAGAAGCTCGACCTCTGCCGGGCTCGCGGTGCCGACGAGACGATCAACTACTCGACCGAGAACCTCAAGGACCGGGCGAAGGAACTGACCGGTGGCACGGGCGTCGACGTGGTGTACGACTGCGTCGGTGGCCCGCTCGCCGAGCAGGCCCTCCGGGCGATCGGATGGGAAGGCCGCTTCCTGGTGATCGGGTTCACCGCCGGTATCCCCTCGATCCCACTCAATCTGGCGCTGCTCAAGAGTTGCCAGATCATCGGCGTGTTCTACGGGGCGATGACGGCCCGTGAACCGGCCAAGAACGCCGAGATCAGCAACCAGCTGATCGAGTGGGTGGCGAACGGCGATCTGCAGCCGCACGTGTCGGGTCGCTACCCCCTCGAGCAAGCCGGTGACGCGTTGCGGGCCCTCATCGACCGCAAGGCGGCCGGCAAACTCGTCGTCACTCCCTGACCGGCCCCGCGAGCACTGACGCTGCATCGGCCCCGTCCGAACCGGCACCGACGCGATCCGAACTTTGCGGCAGCGATCCTGCCCGATTTCGGGGTCATCGCTGCCACAAAATTCGGACGAGGACTCTGTGGCAGCGATCCTGCCGTCTGCGGGCCGGATCGCTGCCACAAAATGGGCAGGGGTGGGAGATCAGCGGAGGAGTTGGACGAGGATGCCGGCCAAGAGATCGACCCGGGACGGCATGGTGTCGACCACCACGAACTCGTGGTCCGCATGGGCTCCTCCTCCGACGGCGCCGAGGCCGTCGAGCGTCGGCACGCCGAGCGCCGCCGTGAAGTTGCCGTCGCTGGCCCCGCCGACGGCCACCCCGGCGATCCCCGGGGCGACGGTCTCGGCGAGCGGGAACAACGACGCCGACGCCGACTCCGGCATCGGCGGGCGACCGATCGAGCCGAGCACCTCGATCCGCGCCGCCGGGTCGACCGGGACGAGGCCGGCCATCAGGGCCTCGACCCGATCCTTCTCGGTGGCCGAGGTGACCCGGACGTCGACCCGGATGCGGGCCTCGGCGGGCACCACGTTGTCCGCCGTACCGACATGGGCGACCGTCGGTGTCACCGTGGTGCCGGCCGCCACGTCGGAGAATGCGGCGATCCGCAGCACCTGGTGAGCCGTCTCGACCAGGGAGTTGACGCCCGCCTCGGGTTCGAGCCCTGCGTGCGACGCCCGGCCGTGGATCACCACCTCGAACGTCCCGGCGCCCTTGCGACCGGTCTTGAGCGCACCGCCGTCACCGCTCGGTTCGAGCACCAGGACGTTGCCGCAGGCCATCGCCCGCTCCTCCAGCAGCGCTCGGGACGTCTCGGACTTGACCTCCTCGTCGCTCGTGAAGAGCATCTCGACACCGGCGGCATCGGCCAGCGATGCGACCGCGTGGATCGCCTGGACGATCCCACCCTTCATGTCGAACACGCCGGGCCCGGTCGCCCTGCCGTCTGCGACGCCGAACGGGCGCGCCGCCAACGAACCCATCGGGAACACCGTGTCGTGGTGACCGAGGATCAGCACCTTCGGGTCGCCTCCACCCGACCAGTGCACGTGTGGACCGGCCGGCCCGTCGATCAGCGTGGCGGCCCGGCCGGTTCGCTCCTCGATCAGCGACGCCAGGTTGTCGGCCGATGCCGTGATCGCCGCGAGGTCGAGCGACGGTGATTCGACCTCGACGAGACGCCGGAGATCGTCGATCAGGAGGTCGAAGCGGGAGTCGTTCGCAGTCACCTCCCCGACGGTACCCGGGCCGGGATGCCCCACCGGGCAAGATGGGTCGATGCGCCGCTCCGGGATCGCCGTTCTGCTCGTCACCTCGCTCGTCACCGCCTGCTCCGGCGGCGACGGAGCCGACCGGGCCGACGGGCCACCCGTCGAAGGTGCCGGGACGACGACCGGAGACGCTCCGGAGACGACGTCCACGACAGAGGCACCGGCCGAACCGGACCCGGTGGCCTACCCGCCCGAGGTCGCCGTGGGCACGATCGTGCCCGGGGTGGAACAGGTCGCGCTGATCGACGCCCCGTCCGATCTCGGTGTCTCGGTCGTCTCCGACAGTGCGATCGCCATCGCCGACTACCTCGACCCACCCGAAGGCGTCACCTATGAACCGCTCCCGGGCGGCGCCACCGACGAATTCGGTTCGCTGCTCGTGCGTGGACTCGGTGGCGGTGTCACCTATCGACTCCTGTTCGGCGACGGCACGGTGAGCGCGCCGTTCACGACGCTCACCCGCGACGAGCACCCCGACCCGGCGTTCTTCGCCGAGCAGCGTCTCCCGACCGACGGCCTCGGCTACATCACGACCCGCGACGGCACGACACTGTCGGCGAGCGTCTGGCTCCCCGGTCCGGCCGACGCCGGGCCGTACCCGACCGTCGTGGAGTACTCGGGCTACACCCCGAGTGACCCGAACTCGTCGGGCTTCCCCGACCTGTTCACCGCGATGGGCTACGCGTACGTCGGTGTGAACATCCGCGGCACCGGCTGCTCGGGTGGTTCGTTCCGGTACTTCGAATACGTCCAGAGCCTCGACGGGTACGACGCGATCGAGACCGTCGCCGCACAGCCGTGGGTTCAGGACAACCGGGTCGGCATGGTCGGCATCTCGTACCCCGGCATCAGCCAGTTGTTCGTCGCCCAGACACAGCCGCCGAGCCTCGCGGCGATCACCCCGTTCAGCGTGCTCGCCGACAGTGCGATCTCCACGCTGTACCCCGGTGGCATCCTGAACACCGGGTTCGCCGTGCCGTGGACCGCCGAACGGATCGAGCAGGCACAGCCGAACGGGCAGCAGTGGTCGGTCGACCAGATCGACGCCGGCGACGAGACCTGCGAGGCGAACCAACGACTCCGCCTGCAGAACCCCGACCTCCTGCAGGAGATCCTCGACACCCCGTTCTGGACCGACGACGTGGCGGCCGAGATCGCGCCACGGCTGTTCGTCGACCGGATCAACGTACCGACGTTCGTCGCCGGCGCCTGGCAGGACGAGCAGACCGGTGGCCACTTCCCGACGATGCTCGATCGGTTCACCGGAACCGACCACCTCTACGTCACGCTGATGAACGGCTTGCACACCGAATCGATCAGCCCGGCGGTGTTCCCGCGACTCGTCGAGTTCCTCGACCTGTACGTCGCCGAGCGCACACCGAGCCTCGGCGTCGCCCGGTTCGTCGCTCCGGTACTGAGCGGCGGCTTGTTCGGAACGTCCGACGTCGCACTCCCCGCCACCGACCGCTTCGAGGGCATGACCCACGCCGAGGCGCTGGCCGCGTTCGAATCCGAGCCCGCCATTCGGGTCCTGTTCGAGCAGGGAGCGGCCGACGGACTCCCGCCCCGCACCCCACTCCCCCGCTTCGAGTCGGCCTTCGAGTCGTGGCCGGTTCCCGGGGCAGAGGTCGCCCGGTGGTTCCTGAGCGGTGACGGCGGGCTCGGCGACGAACCCGGCACCGACGGATCGACGACGAACTATCTCGCCCTGCCCGACGGCGTGCCGGCGACCTGGTACGAGGGATCGTCGAGCGCCATCTGGCGGACCGACGTCGTCTACGACTGGCAGCAGGGTGGCCCGGGATCGTTCGCTTCCTGGGCGACCTCGGCGCTCGAACGGGACACCGTCGTCGTCGGATCCGGTTCGGTCGACCTGTGGCTGGCCTCGAACCTCGGCGACACGGATCTCGAGGTCACGATCTCCGAGATCCGACCGGACGGCCAGGAGTTGTACGTCCAGTCGGGTTGGCTCCGGGCATCGCACCGGGCGCTCGACCCCGCCGAGACCACCGAACTCCGACCGGTCCACACCCACCGGGAGAACGACGCAGCGCCGCTCCCGGAGGGCGAGTTCACCCTCGTGCGCGTCGAGATCCTCCCGTTCGCCCATGCCTTCCGGGCCGGATCGCGCATCCGACTCACGGTCGACGCGCCGGGCGGCAACCGGCCGGTGTGGGAGTTCGAGACGATCGCCAACGGGGAGCAGGTGACGATCGCCCACGATGCGGCGTTCCCGTCGGCCCTGGTCCTCCCGGTGGTCGGTGGCATCGACGTGCCCGCAGGATTCCCCGACTGCGCGAGTCTCCGCGGGCAGCCCTGCCGCCCCTTCACCGGCTGAACTCGGCCGGCCATGGACGAACGGGCCGAACTCGGGCGGTTCCTCCGGACGCGCCGCGAGGCGACGATGCCGTCGCAGGTGGGGCTGCCCGAGGGCCCGACTCGTCGACGGACACCGGGCCTGCGCCGCGAGGAGGTGGCGATGCTCGCCGGCGTCTCGGTGACCTGGTACACGTGGCTCGAACAGGGCCGACGGATCAACGCCTCCGGCGACGTGCTCCGATCGATCGGACGCGTTCTCCGCCTCGACGACGCCGGCCTCGACCACCTCCTCGCACTCGCCCGCCCAGCGGTCACGGTCACGTCGCCTCCTCCGCCGTCACCCGGGGCACCCGCCGCACTCGTCCGACTGATCGACTCACTCGAGCCGTCGCCCGCCTACGTGCTCGGCCCCTGCTGGGAGTTCCTCGCCCGCAACGCAGCGCACACCCGGCTGTACCCCGACCTCGACGACCTCCCCGACGACGAGCGGAACCTCCTCTGGGCGGTGTTCGTCGATCCCGCCGGGCGCACGATGATCGTCGACCGGGACCTCTACGGCCGCCAGTTGATCGCCGAGTTCCGGGCGGCGACGACATCGGTCCGGTCCGACCCCGGATGGGTCGACCTCGTCCGACGTCTCCGGGAGCGGAGCACCGAGTTCGCCACCTGGTGGGCGGAGCACGACGTCGCCGGCTTCGAGACCAGGATCCGGCGGTTCGACCATCCTGCGGCCGGCCTGCTCACCTTCCAATACCAGCAGCTCGCGCCGGTCGAGTGGCCCCACCTGCGCGTGGCCTGTCTGCTGCCGGTGCCGGGCGACGACAGTTGCGACCGTCTTGCGGTTCGGCACTACCTCGTGTGACCGAACTCGGCTGATCGGGTCGGCTCAGCGATCCCAGTCGTCGGGCAGTTCGTGCCGGTACGGCGGCTCGGCACCCCTCCGGGTACACGCCACTCCCGCTGCGATCGAAGCCGCCGCGACCGCCCGTTCGACCGATACCACGTCGGCCGACTCGGCGACTCCGAGACCGTGGGAGACCCACCACGACACGAACGCTCCGGTGAAGGTGTCACCCGCCCCGATCGTGTCGACGACGTCGACCGGGACGACCGGGACGCCGACGACCAGCCCGTCGCCCGTGACGATGGTGCTGCCCGCCGCTCCACCGGTGACCAGTACGACACCGGGTCGACCGGACGGCACCAGACGCCGTGCGGCGACCACCGGGTCGGTACCACCATCGAGATACTCGAGGTCTTCTTCGCTGACCTTGATCACGTTCGCCCGACCCAGCGCACGTCGCACCTGGCGGAGGTACGCCGCCCGATCGCCGATGACGAGTGGCCGACAGTTCACGTCGACCACCACCAGGGTCGACTCGGGGAGCGACTCGACCATCGCCAAGACGGACGTGGCCATCGGTTCGAGCACGAATGCCAGGCCCCCGGTGACGACGACGTCGGTCGACCCGCTCGCCACACCGGGTCCGGCCTCGATCGGCCCGAGGCGGGGCGCCGACGTTCCGTCGACGTAGAACCGGTACGTGGCCGATCCACCTTCGTCGAGTTCCGCGGCGGCGAGTGTGGTCGGCGCCTCGACGACGCTCGAACGCGTCACATCGACTGCGTCCTCGACCAGGCGATGCCTGAGCATCGTGCCGAAACGATCGGTCGACAGGGCGCCGACGAATGCCACCTCTGCGCCGAGACGGCCGCAGGCACGCGCCGTGTTGAACGGGGCGCCGCCGAGCGATGCCGTGACACCACCCGACGGGTCGATCACGAGATCGACCAGCGCCTCTCCGACCACCGAGATCACGCCGTCGAGTCTGGCACGTCACCGCCGATCGCCAGCCGCCACGAGGTGTCTGACACCTCGTGGTCGGCGGATGGGGCAGAATGTCGGTGTGACCGACACCGCACGTCCATCGAGCGGACCGGGCCCCGGAGCCGACGCCGCCTACCGACTGACCGACCGCTACCACGTGGAGGACGGCCGGGTGTTCCTGTCCGGGCTCCAGGCGATCGCCCGACTCCCCGTCGACCAGATCCGCATCGACCGCCGAGTCGGCCTGTCGACCGCAGCGTTCGTGAGCGGCTACCAGGGTTCACCGGTCGGCGCGTTCGGCGAAGAGGTCGAGCGGGCCCGCCGGACCGAGCCCGATCTGCCCATCGTCAACCAACCCGGCGTCAACGAAGAACTCGCTGCGACCTCCGTCATGGGCAGCCAGTTGGCGGTGACCCTGGACGACTGCCGCTACGACGGCGTGCTCGGCATCTGGTACGGCAAGGGCCCGGGTATCGACCGGGCCGGCGACGCCATCCGACACGGCGTGTTCGCCGGCACCTCCGAGCACGGAGGTGTCGTGGCCGTCGTCGGCGACGATCCGAGTGCCAAGTCGTCGACGTTGCCGTCGTCGAGCGACGCCACGATGGTCGACCTCCACATGCCACTGCTCTTCCCCGGCGACCCGCACGAAGCGATCGAACTCGGTCGGCACGCGGTCGCACTGTCCCGAGCGAGCGGACTGTGGTCGGGCATCAAGTTGGTGACGCCCGTCGCCGATGGCACCGGCACCGTCGACCTCCGCCACGACCTCGTCGTCCCGATCCTCCCGGCGGTCGAGGTCGACGGCCGCCCGTACCGCCCCCACCCCGACGGACGTCTCATCACCCCCTACACGCTCGATCGCGAGCGGGAGTTCCACGAAGTCCGTCAGGAAGTCGCCCGACAGTACGGCGCCCTCAACCGACTCAACCGCGTCACGGTGCGATCCGGCGACGACTGGATCGGGATCGCCGCCTGTGGCCACACTTTCCACGAAACCCGGGAGGCCCTGCGTTCGCTGGGGTTCGAGCACGACGACGACCTCCGATCGGCGGGTATCCGTCTGTTCCAACTGCTGATGCCGATCCCGCTCGACCGCCACGACGTCCGCGAGTTCGCTGCCGGCCTCAGCGAGATCGTCGTGATCGAGGAAAAGAACCCGACGCTCGAGGTCCTGGTCCGCGACGCCCTCTACGACGTCAGCGATCGTCCCCGGGTGTGGGGCAAGCGCGACGACCAAGGCCGAGTACTCGTCCCGTACGACTCGCTGCTCGACGCCCCCCGCATCGTCCCGGCGCTCCGCCACCACCTGTCCCTCCGACTCGCCGACCGACTCGCCCCGGAACGACCTCAGGCGACGAAGCAACTGATTCCGGTGTCGGCCGCTCGCGCGCCGTTCTTCTGCTCGGGCTGTCCCCACAACACCAGCACGCGCGTCGAGCCGGGCACCCTCGTCGGTGGCGGGATCGGCTGCCACGGCATGGTCGCCCTGATGGACCCGGCGCGCGTTGGTGACATCGTCGGCCTCACCTGCATGGGGGGCGAAGGGGCCCAGTGGATCGGTATCGCCCCGTTCGTGGGCCGCGACCACCTGATCCAGAACATCGGCGACGGCACGTTCTTCCACTCCGGTTCGCTCGCCATCCGAGCCGCAGTCGCTGCCGGCGTCGACATCACCTACAAACTGCTCTACAACGGCACCGTCGCCATGACCGGCGGCCAGGACGCACAGGGCGCTTCCGATGTCCCATCCGTCGCTGCGATGCTCCGAGCCGAGGGAGTCGCCCGGATCATCATCACCACCGACGAGCCGGAGCGGTACGACGGGGTCCGACTCGTCGGCGGCGTCGAGGTCTGGAACCGCACCCGGTTCGACGAGGCCCAGCGAACCCTCGCCGGCATCCGCGGGACGACGGTACTGATCCACGACCAAGCGTGCGCTGCCGAGAAGCGACGGGCACGGAGCCGTGGGCGGATGGCACGCCCGGGATTCCGTGTGGTGATCAACGAACGGATCTGCGAGGGGTGCGGCGACTGCGGCGACCGGTCGAACTGCCTGTCGGTCCAGCCGGTCGACACGCCCTACGGCCGCAAGACCGCCATCGACCAGACGAGCTGCAACTTCGACTTCTCGTGCCTCCAGGGTGACTGCCCGGCCTTCGCCACCGTCAGTATCACCGACGACCCGGTCGGTGCCGTTCGATCCGTTGCACCACCCGCACCCGACACGCTCCCGTCGCCGACACCGATCGTCCCCGCCGACGAATTCACCCTTCGCCTGAGCGGGATCGGTGGCACCGGTGTCATCACGGTCAGCCAGATCCTCGGCACGGCGGCGCTCTTCGACGGCTTCGAGGTCCGGGGACTCGACCAGACCGGGCTGTCGCAGAAGGCCGGCCCGGTGTCGAGCGACGTCCGGGTGTCGCGTCGGGCGGTCCCCGCCACGAACCACGCCGACGCCGGCGGTGTCGACACGTATCTCGTGTTCGACCTGCTCGCCGGAGCAGGCGACAAACACCTCACCGGCGCCAGGGCCGATTCGACGGTGGTCGTCGGATCGGTCGGCATCGTGCCGACCGGATCGATGGTGATCGACCCGAACCACGTCGCCCGACCCGACCCGGCCGCCCTGCGCGAACGGCTCGACGCCGTGTCGCGATCCGACGTCAGCCGGTACCTCGACGCCGCTGCGATCAGTCGAGGTCTCCTCGGTGGAACCACCACCGCGAACATCCTCCTGCTCGGCGTCGCCGTGCAGATCGGCGCCGTGCCGATCGCCCCGGAGAGCATCGAACGAGCGATCGAACTCAACGGCGTCGCGGTCGACCAGAACATCGCTGCGTTCCGGTTCGGACGCCAGTGGGCCGTCGCTCCGAACGACGTCCATGCGGCCGCCGGGCTGTCTGCGGTGACACCCGAGTCGGTCGACGAACTCCTGGACCGACTCGCCGACGACCTCGTCGGCTACCAAGGAACCCGGCTCGCCCGACGGTTCCGGGACGTCGTCACCCGCGTGCGGCACGTCGAGCAGGCTCATCGGGCCGACTCGGATCGACTCACCGTCACCGTCGCCCGGAACCTCCACAAACTCATGGCGTACAAGGACGAATACGAGGTCGCTCGTCTCGCCCTGCTCGACGAGTCGCGCCAGCGGTACGAGGCGGTCGGCGGTCGGCGGACCGCTGTCACCTTCCACCTCCACCCTCCTGCTCTCCGGGCGTTCGGCGTGCGTCGCAAACTGGAGTTCCGGCGCAGCGCCGTTCCGATGTTCTCGCTCCTCCGATCGCTGCGCCGCGTCCGGGGCACCCGGCTCGATCCGTTCGGGTACGCCGAGGTCCGGCGGATCGAGCGGGCGATGATCCCCGAATACGAAGCTGCGATCGAACGACTCCTCGACCGCCTCGGTGATCGCCCGGACGACGCGGCGCTGTTCGAACAAGCCGTGACGATCGCGTCACTCCCCGATCAGGTGCGTGGATACGAGCACCTGAAGCTCAGCCGAGCGGCAACCTACCGGTCGGAGCTCGCCGAACGACTCGCCTCGTTGGACTGACCAGGTCAGCTCCG
This sequence comes from Ilumatobacteraceae bacterium, assembly GCA_049458915.1. GTDB lineage: Bacteria > Actinomycetota > Acidimicrobiia > Acidimicrobiales > Ilumatobacteraceae > Ilumatobacter. The sequence goes on along the minus strand of JBMUCX010000021.1, from coordinate 9,804 downwards.
CGGGACGGTCGAGCTGCCCTGTCGTAGAGTGGGTCGATGCCTGCACCGGGAGAACATCATCCGGCGTTCGAGGAGTACTGCGAATGCATCTTCGAACTCGCCGAGGACGACGTCGAGGTGATCCAGGCCCGGATCGCCGAACGCTTGCAGGTGAGTCGACCAGCGGTCAGCGAGATGATCCGGCGACTCGAGGGCGAGGGCCTCGTGACGAACGCCGGCGGGATCGAACTCACGGAGCGCGGACTCGAACTCGCGCAGCGGGTCGTGCGTCGCCACCGTCTCGCCGAGCGGTTCCTGACCGACGTGCTCGGGCTCTCGTGGGCCGAGGCGCACCACGAAGCCGGCAAGTGGGAGCACATCATCTCCGACAGCGTCGAAGTCGCGATGAATCGACTGCTCGGTGAACCGACCACCTGTCCACACGGCAATCCGATCCCGGGCAGCGCCTACGTCGAGGCGGTGGTGGTCCCGCTCTCCGAGCACCCGGTGGGTGGGCGCTTCACCGTGCGACGGATCCCGGAGGAACTCGAGTTCACGCCCGGTCTGCTCGAGTTCCTCGAGGAGTCGTCCCTCCGACCCGGGTGCAGTGGCGTCGTCACCGCCGTGTCACCCGACGGGACCCTCACGGTCGAGATCGAGGGGCGCCATGTCGGGGTCGGTGCGTTCGCCAGCGAGCGGATCCTGGTCACGGCGTGAAGCTCACGATCACCACGGCGACCGTCGTGGCATCGCTGATCGGCGTGGCAGCGTGTGGCCCGACCTATGTCGACCAGGAGGTCGCCGAGCGGATCGAATCGACGACCACGACCTACGCGCCCGTCGATCCGGACGATCCACTCGCCTCGCTGCTCGACGAGATCGAGGTCCTGATGTCCGACCTGGACGAGCGCATCATCGACCAGCGCGGGCACCTCGAGGTGATCGCTCGCATCGATGACGTCTGGCGTATCGCGGAGCAGCGGATCCGAGCTGCGGATCCGAACGATCTGTTCAACTTCCAGCAGGCCATCGACCTCGCCCGCTCGGGTGTCGATCGGCGCCGACCGGCTGACGCGAGCAAGGGGTACAAGATCTTCGTCGAGGTGGTCGATGCCTACCCGACGTCGGGTGCGTGAGACGGTGCACGAGACCTGGACGACGCCATCGATGGCGGCAGATCGTCGACGTGCACGACGGTCAGTCGTCTCGTGCTTCGGGTGAGCGCCACGTACAGCGCTCGCAATCCCAACTGGGGGTCGTCGGCGATGCGCGCCGGTTCGACGACCACCACCGCATCGAGTTCGAGGCCCTTGACCACGCTCACCGGCACCACGGTCAGCGATTGGCCGAGCCCGGCCGCCGCACGACCGTGTGAGAGCCCAGCGGTGTCGAGCGCCTCCGAGATGGCGTCGCAACATCCGTCCGGGGCGACCACGGCGACGCTCCCGCCGGCGACCTCACCGAGCAACACCTTCGCCTCGGCCACGACGGTGTCGAGGAGTTCACCGGTCCGGACGATGCGCGGGGACGCATCGCCGATCCGGACCGAGGTGGGGACCCGGAGCCCAGGGGTCGCCGCCTGCATGACCCGGGTCGCGAGATCCATGATCTGGGCCGGGATCCGGTAGCCGACCGACAGACCCACGACCCGTGGCGGCTTGCGATCCGGCAGGTGCCGCAGGACGTCGTCCCAGTCGTCGGGTGCGAGTGGCCCCGTCGCCTGCGCGATGTCGCCGACCACGGTCATCGACCCGTTGAGCGATCGTCGCTCGGCCATCCGCAGCTGCATCGGAGTGAGGTCCTGGACCTCGTCGATGACGATGTGCCCGTAGGTTCGGATCTCGTCGGCGTCGTCGATCTTGCCACCCCGACCGGGTCTCGGACCGAGCGCCTCGCGAGCATCGTCGAGCAAGGCGACGTCGGACATGGTCCACCGAACGGCGTCGACCGACGACGACCGTGGGCGGTGGAGCGCCGCGAGTTCGTGCTCGTCGAACGAGGCGGAAGCGGCCGACCGGATCAGCGCCCGCGACCCGAACAGGTCGTGGAGCAACTCCGCCGGGGTGAGGACCGGCCACATCCGCTCGAATGCCTCGCGGACCTCGAACATCGAGCGGAGCTCGGACCTGACCTCGTCGGCCGACACCTCGTCACCTCGCCACGATGCGGCGAGCGAGGCCCAGACCTCACCTTCGACCCACCGCCTGGCGACGTTGTGGCGCCTGAACCGACGGCGGGCCTGCTGGACGATGCGACCGGTCTCCTCCGAGCGGAGCCGGAGGTAGCCCGATCGGAACGGGAGCACGAGGTCGGACCGGAGCGGACGCTCGCGGTCCCGGACGGCGCGGTCGATCACGTCGCTCATCCGGGCGTCACCCTTGACGCGGGCAGCGAGAGTGCCGTCGTCCGGATCGCCCGGCCCGGCGAACCGGACACCCGGCACCAGGTCGGCGAGCACGGCCTGTTCGACACCGGACTCGCCGAGCGACGGGAGCACCTGCTCGATGTAGCGCAGGAAGACCCGGTTGGGTCCGATCACGAGGACACCCTGGTCCTCGAGCGGGAACCGATGGGTGTAGAGCAGGTACGCAGCTCGGTGCAACGCGACGACGGTTTTCCCCGTACCAGGACCACCCTGGACGACGAGGACGCCGGCTTGGGGCGACCGGATGATCTCGTCCTGCTCGGACTGGATCGTGGCGACGATGTCGCCGAGGGCTCCCGTCCGGCCCTTCTCGATCGCCGCGATCAGCGTGCTGTAACCACGCAGCCCCGTTGCCGATGCAGCGGTCACCGGCGCGCCGTCGAGACCCTCGTCGTGTCCGAGCCCGAGATGACCCTCGCCGAACAGTTCGTCCTCGAGACCGAGCAGATTGCCACCGTCGACCGAGAAATGACGGCGACGAACGAGGCCCATCGGCTCCCGACCGGTCGCCCGGTAGAACGGCGCGGCAACCGGTGCCCGCCAGTCGACGACGACCGGTTCGGCATCCTCGTCGGCGACGGCGAGTCGACCGATGTGGAACGTCTCGATCGCCGGATCGGATCCGGCCGACGGGTCGGACGCCACATCGCCGGTGCGGTCGATGCGGCCGAAGACGAGCGCAGCGCGCCCGAGATCGAGTTCGGTCAGCCGCTTGACGAGCGCCTCGTCGAAGACGTTGCGTTCGAAGCGGGCCTGGAAGGTCCCACCGAGATCGGCCTCGCTGAGGTCACGCAGGCGCCAGGCCGCCTGGCGGCTTCGTTCGAGACACGCATACGCATGATCGATGTACGCCTGTTCGGCAGCAATTTCTGGATGATGCTGGGTCATCGGTTCGAGCGGGGTGACCGGAGAGCGACGCGGACCGCTCCCGGGGGGTCGATGTACTCTATCTGGCGCCGGTAGGGTCCGACTCGCGATGGAATCAGAGTCGACCAGCGAACCCTGCGGCGATCGTCCACACCCTCCGCTGATCGCGGCGGCGACGGGTCTCCGGCCGACTCGAACTCCGGTGTGGTTCATGCGACAGGCCGGTCGCAGCCTGCCCGAATACCGAGCGATCCGGGGCGACGGCTCGATCCTCGACGCCATCGCGGTACCCGAGCTCGCAGCCGAGATCACGCTCCAGCCGGTCCGCCGATACGGCGTCGATGGTGCCGTCCTGTTCAGCGACATCGTCGTACCACCACACGCCGTCGGCTTCGGGATCGACGTCCGGCCCGGTACCGGGCCGGTCGCCGAACGACCGCTCCGCACCGCTGCCGACCTCGAACGGCTACGTCCGCTGGAACCCGACGACATCACTCACGTCGCCGCCACCGTCGCCATCCTCACCGACGAACTCCCCGACGAGGTGCCACTCCTCGCCTTCGCCGGAGCCCCGTTCACCGTCGCCAGTTACCTGATCGAGGGTGCGCCCAGCCGCACGTATCGGCACACCAAGGCGATGATGCACGGTGACGAGTCGCTCTGGCACCAGGTGATGGGACGCCTGGCGGACTCGGCGATCACGTTCATCGACGTGCAACTCACCGGAGGTGCACGGGCGTTCCAACTGTTCGACTCGTGGGCGGGTTCGCTGTCACCCGCCGATTATCGGCGGTTCGTCCTCCCGCACAGCCGGCGGGTGTTCCAGGAACTGAGTCGCCGGCACCCCGGTGTCCCGGGGATCCATTTCGGCATCGGATGCGACCACCTCCTCGAGGCGATGTACGAAGCCGGACCCACGGTCATCGGCCTCGACTGGCGGACCTCGATCCGTGCTGCCCGGGCCCGACTCGGCGCCGATACCGTCGTGCAGGGCAATCTCGATCCGGCACTCGTGCTGTCGGACGTCACGACGGCGATCGAAGGCGCCCGAGCCGTGCTCGACGACAATGCCGGTCACCCCGGTCACATCTTCAACCTGGGTCACGGCGTCCAACCGGACACCGATCCTGGCATCCTGTCAGCGGTCGTCGAACTGGTCCACGGCGCGACCTCCTGACCCGGCGGTCGGAGACGGGCATCGCCGGCTCCGACAGCGAGACGAAAGGCACTCCCATGACCAACCCCCGACGGACCGGCGTCGTGCTCATGGCGTACGGTACGCCTCGCTCGCCCGACGAGATCCTCCCCTACTACACCGACATCCGACGCGGGCGCGCTCCGACCCCGGAGCTCCTCGCCGAGCTGACGGATCGCTACGAGGCGATCGGCGGATTGTCACCACTGGCGCGACTCACCGAGGCCCAGCGCGACGCCGTCCAGCTCGAGCTCGATCGGATCGCCCCTGACCGGTACGAGGTCGTGCTCGGCCTCAAACACGCTGCTCCGATGATCGAGACAGCGGTCGAGGGCCTGATCGGCCGCGGCATCGACCGCCTCGTCGGCGCCGTGCTCGCCCCGCACTACTCGTCGTACTCCATCGGTCAATACCTCGGGCGGGCCCGCACCGCCGCCGAACCGCACGGCGTCGACGTCGCCGGCATCGACTCCTGGGCGACCGAACCCGCCTTCGTCGACTTCCTGGTCGAAGATCTCCGCACCCGTCTCGGCCGAATGCCAGCCCGAACCCGCGTCGTGTTCACCGCTCACTCGTTGCCACAGCGAATCATCGACGCCGGCGATCCGTACCCGACCGAACTCCGAGCGACCGCCGAGGCGGTGGCCGACCGCCTCGGGCTCGTCGAGGGCGTCGGCTGGCAGATCGGCTGGCAGAGCGCCGGCAGGACCCCGGAACCCTGGCTCGGCCCCGACGTCCTCGAGGTGCTCGACACGCTCGGCGATGATCCGACGGTCGACGGCGTCATCGTCTCCGCAGTCGGGTTCGTCGCCGATCACCTCGAAGTGCTCTACGACCTCGACATCGAGGCTGCTCAGCGGGCCGCCGCCCGCGGGCTCGCCTTCGAGCGAACGGCATGCGTGAACGACGCAGCGACGGTGATGGCGGCCCTCGCCGCCCGGATCCACGACGCCGCCGGGAACTGACCGGGCGGCGGTCATGGCACGAACCGGTCGAGCACTCGTCGTCGGCGGGGGTGTCGCAGGGCTCGCCGCCGCCGTCGAACTCGCCGAACGGTTCGACGTCGAAGTACGCGAGGCCGACGATCGGCTCGGCGGGAAGATCCGGACGTCGCCGTTCGCCGGACTACCAGCGGTCGACGAAGCGGCGGACGCCTATCTTCTCCGGGTGCCGCACGCGGCGGCGTTCGCCGAGCGGGTCGGTGTCGTCGACACGGTGTCACCGACCGGCGCCTCGGCGATGATCTGGCACGACGGGATGCACCCGATCCCGCCCGACGTCCTGCTCGGTGTACCGGCAGCGGTGCTGCCCTTCGTGAGATCGCGTCTGCTCGGTCCACGAGGAAAGTTCCGCGCCGCACTCGAACCGCTCGTCCCACGACGCGATCCGGGGGATTCACTCGGTCGGTTGATCCGGCACCGGTTCGGTGACGAGGTCCACGACCGACTCGTCGATGCCCTCATCGGCAGCATCTACGCCGCCGACACCGACCGCTCCAGTCTCCGCGCCGTGCCGCAGCTCGCCGACCTGGCAGCAGCGAACCGGAGCCTCCTGCTCGGCGGGCGGGCGGCTCGCCGCCGAGTCGTCGCCAGCGGTCCGATCTTCGCCGCCCCTCGCGCCGGGACCGGGGCGCTGGTCGACGCGGCGGCCGAGCACCTCCGTCGCCTCGGAGCGACGATCCGGATCGGCACCCGGGTCGACCGACTCGAACGTGACGGCGACGGATGGCGGGTCGACGACGACCCGTTCGACGTCGTCGTGCTCGCGTCACCCGCTCGTTCGACAGCGCCACTGGTGGCGCCGTTCTCCGCCGACCTCGCAGCCGCGCTGGGCTCCGTCGAGCACGCCGACGTGGTCATGGTCCGCATCGCCGTACCGCCCGACGGGCTCCCCGCTTCCGTCGTCGAGGGGACCCTGCGTGGACACAGCGGTTACCTCGTCCCGAAGTCGCGTCAGCGCACCGTCACGGCGGTGTCGTTCGCCTCCGAGAAGTGGGCCCACTGGCGACCGGCCGATGGCGGGCACCTGTTCCGCGCCTCGCTCGGGCGCGACGGCCTGCCGACCGACCACCTGGACGACACCGCTGCCGTCGCCGCCGTGCTCGAAGATCTCGAGATGCATCTCGGGGCCGCCGTCCAGCCGAGGACCACGTCGGTCACGAGATGGAGCGGGGCGTTCCCCCAGTATCGACCACACCACCACCGACTCGTGGAGCGGATCGATGCCCTCCTGCCGGCCGGTCTCGATGTCGCCGGAGCGAGCTATCGCGGGATCGGGATACCGGCGTGCATCGCCGATGGACTCAGGGCAGCTCGACGACTGACGACGACGATCGACGATTGAACGAAGAACTTCTCTGCCATGATGACGGGCATGTTCGAGCGTCGCCTCCCCCAGCGCCGGATCGGTCCAGCTGTCGCCATCGCCATCGCTGCGCTGGCCCCGACCGCTGCCTGTAGCCGGACCGAATCGACGGCCGCCACGTCGCTGTCCGTCGCTCCTCCATCCGACCCGACGACGACACCTCCGACGACGGCAGCTCCGACCACGACGGGCCCGACGTCGACGACGACCACGACGACGCGCCCGTCCACGACGACCAGCCAGCCCGTGGTCACGCTGTTCCCGCAGCCCACCGCTCCGATCGCTCCGCCCGCCGACGCCTATGCCGACGAGCCGATCATCGAGATGGGCACCATCTCCATCCCGAGCATCGACGTCGCGATGACGATGTTCTCGGGCATCCGGATGACGACGCTCGACTACGGTCCGGGGCACTGGCCGGGCACGGCCCTGCCCGGTCAGCCCGGCAACGTGGTGGTCGCCGGGCACCGGACGAGTTCGCACCAGGTGTTCCGCAACGTCGATCAACTCGTGCCGGGTGACGAGATCGTCTTCGACGACGTCAACGGCCGCCACGTCTATCGCGTCACCAGGACGGAGATCGTCGAGCCGACCGCCATCTGGATCATCGACCCGACACCGACCCCCACGGCGACCCTGTTCGCCTGCCATCCCCCGGGATCGACCGCACAGCGGATCGTGATCTTCGCTGACCTCGTCACGACTTGATGCCACGACCGACCCTGGCCGGCCTACGACGACGCCCGCAGGCCATCTCCGTCACGGCAGCCGTCCTCGGCGGGCTCGCCGTGGCGCTGGCCATGCCTCCATGGGGGTTCTGGCCGCTCGCGTTCGCCGGGACCGCGTTGCTCGACCTCGCATCGTCGTCCGCCGATCGGCGGAGGCGAGGGCTCATCGGTTTCACCTTCGGTGCCGGATGGATGCTGCTCGCGCTCGCATGGATCTGGTTCCTCACCCCGCCCGGCTACGTCATCGCTGCGCTGCTGTTCGCATCGCTGCACGCCGTCGCTGCCGCCATCGCGCCAACGGGCCGGTGGGGTTCGATCGGTCGCCCCGCCGCTCACACCCTCGCCGAGATCGTCCGGATCTCGATCCCGTTCGGAGGGGTGCCACTCGCCACGCTGGGGATCGCGCAGGCCGGTGGGCCACTCCTGCCGGTCGCCCGGATCGGCGGGGTGATCGTGCTCACCTGGTTGGTGTTCCAGGTCGGCGCCCTCATGGCCTCGGCCGTCCGGGCGGCCGTCGCGCTGCTCGCGTCGGGACGACTTCGTCCGCTCGACCGACCGACCGGGTTCGCGCTGACGACCATCGTCGTGATCGTGATCGCCGCCGTGCTGTCGCCGACCGGCGCGTCGACGGGCTCCACGTTGAGCATCGCTGCGGTGCAGGGCGGTGGTCGACAAGGCACCAGTGCGCTGCAGGTGCCGTCCCGGATCGTGACCGAACGTCATCTCGAAGCGACCCGATCGATCGAGGCCTCCGACGAACTCGACCTCGTCGTCTGGCCGGAGAACAGCATCGACGTGAACGGTGAACCGTTCGCCGGCAGTGCTGCTGCCGTCGACGTGGCGGCCGAGGCCCGGCGCCTCGGCGTGCCGATCGCCGTGGGCATCACGATCGACTCGGAGTTCTCCGCCCACCCCGAACCGGGCAAGTTCGTCAACGCCCAAGTGGTCGTGACGCCCGACGGTGAGGTGACGAGTGGGTACGAGAAGGTCAGGATCGTCCCGTTCGGCGAGTACGTCCCCCTGCGCGGACTCCTCACGGCCGTCGGCGCTCCGCTCGACCAGATCCCGAGCGACGCCCTCTCCGGGCGCGATCCAGCGGTCATCGATCTGCCGGACGGAACCGGCCTCGGCGTGATGATCTCCTACGAAGTGTTCTTCGGCGGTCGGGGTCGAGCAGCCGGCGACGCCGCGATCCTGCTGAACCCGACCAACGGTGCCAGCTACACCTGGACGATCGTGCAGAGTCAGCAGATCGCATCCAGCAAGCTCCGAGCGGCGGAGAACGGGCGGTGGGTCGTGCAGGTCGCACCCACCGGGTTCTCGGCGTTCGTCGCTCCCGATGGCGAGGTGTTCGAGCGAACCGACGTCGGTGAACAGCGGGTCATCGTGATGGACGTGCCCATGCGATCCGGCTCGACCGTCTACTCGACAACGGGCGACCTCCCTTGGATCGGCCTGTGCCTCGGCGTGTTCGGCCTGGTCGTCCGGCGGACGAAGCAGCTCGAGGTCGACGACCCGGCAGAGGATCGACCGGCTCAGCCGAGTTGATCCGCGATCTCCAGCCAGCGCTCCTCGTGTCCGGCGAGGTCGTGCTGCGCCGCTGCCAACTCGGCACCGATCCGGGAGAGGTCGACGTGTGATGTCGACGCCGCCAGCTGATCGGTGAGGTCGCCGATCGTCCGATGGAGCTTCTCCATCGCCGCTTCTGCCTCGCGGAGACGTCGGGTCAGCGTCGATCGACTGGCCGGACGTGGTGTCGACGGCGACTGGTCCGGTGTCACGGACACTGCACGCCCGACCCGTCGGTCGGGTTCGGACCGACCGGCCAACCACCCGGCGACACCACCGGGTACCCGGACGACCCGACCGGGTTCGGCATCGCCCGGCTCGACGGCGAGGACGTGGTCGATCGTCCGGTCGAGGAACGCTCGGTCGTGGCTGGCGACCACGAGCGCTCCCGGCCAGTCGTCGAGGAACCCTTCGAGGGCCCGCAGCGTGTCGAGATCCAGGTCGTTCGTCGGTTCGTCGAGCACCAGCAGGTTCGGTCGGCGAGCGAGGACCATGACCAGCTGGAGTCGTCGCCGCTCGCCGCCCGACAGCATCCGAACCGGTGCGTACTGGGCCGTGGAATCGAACCAGAACCGCTCGAGGAGCGTGCGGTCCTCCCAATCGGGCTGCCGGTACGGTCCGGCGACCAACTCCCGGACGACGGCATCGGGGTCGAGAGCCGTGGTGTTGGGGGGGGG
>JBMUCX010000020.1:0-38839 GCA_049458915.1 Ilumatobacteraceae bacterium | reverse complement strand
CCCCCCGGCCCGACAGATCACGCGGTGAACGATGCGTTGCCGAGGTAGAAGTGGCCGAGGCCCGTGTGGCGGATGCCGGTCACGTTCTTCCGCCACGCCGACAGCGTGTTGTAGAAGTACGGGATCACGTACGGGATGTCGCGGTGGGCGATCTCCTGCACTTCCGTGATCGCCGCCTTGCGACCCTCGAGGTCGAGCGCCGCCTGGTACTTGGCGACGGCGGCGTTGAACTCGTCGGAGAGGTAGTGCGCCGAGTTCCACTCGCCCGTGGCGTACGCCTTGACCAGGTACACGTCGGGCGTACCGCGGTTGCCGTAGTCGACGATGCCGAACTCCTCACCGCCGTCACAGCCGGCGGGCGGGGTCTCGGAGTCGTACACCGCGCACCAGCGGTTGTAGAAGGTCGACGTGCTCTCGACGTTCAGGGTGATGTTCATCCCGATCTCGCTGAGCTGCGACTGGACGACCTCGGCGAGCAGGGCGATCTCCTGCAGTTCCGGGGCGTGCATCGTGATCGACAGCCCGGCGGCGCCGGCCTCCTCGAGGAGCGCCTTGGCCCGGTCGATGTCGCGCTCGCGCTGCGTCGGCGACGTCGGGTCGAAGAACTCGTACACCGGGGCGACCGGGTGATCGTTGCCGACGTCGCCCCGGCCCGGGAGCCCCGTGTCGGCGAGCGCCTGCCGGTCGAGGTCATTCGCGACTCCGCTGGTGGAAAACGGTCCGTGCTGCGCCGTCGGGTGGAACTGGCGGGAGATGGCGTCCTGCTTACGCCGTTTCAGCCGGAACTCGGCATCGCATCGACGATCGTCGGAGGCGAACAGGGCGTCGGCGTCACTCACACCGAACTGGATGAGCGCATCGGTCTCACCGGCGATCACGCTGTTGATCTGCGTGGCGTTGTCGTCGGAGAAGATGATCTCGACGCCGTCGAAGGCGACCTTGCCACCCCACCAGTCGTCGAACCGGACGTAGTTTGCGCCGGTCGCGACGTCGTAGGTGTCGAGCTTGAAGGCGCTGGTGCCGTTGGGGTTCTGGTCGAACAGAGTGCCCGGCGCGTAGTCGGGCGGGGTCATGACCGACTGCGGGTTGTACGGCGAGACCTGGTACGGGAACTGACCGTCGGGGTTCTTCAGGGTGACGACGACGGACGTGCCGTCGACGACCGCCGAGCCCGGATCGATGTAGGCCGACAGGTTGCTGGCGGCGAGTCGGTCGAGTGCACCGACGACGTGCTCGGCGGTGAAGTCGTCGCCGCTGTGCCACTTCACACCCTGACGGATGTTGAACGTCCAGACGCTGCCGTCGTCGTTGGGGCTCCAGGACTCGGCGAGCATCGGAGCGAGCGCTGCGCCCTCGCCGATGCCGGCCAGGTACTCCATCGACATGACGACGGGCGTGTAGCTGCCGATGTTGTCCATCGCGACCGGGTCGAGCGGGCTGCCGGGACGCTGGGCGGCGACACGCAGGATGCCACCCTCCTTGGAACCGCCGGCCGGTGCTTCCGTCGGCGCCGGGGCGTCGTCGCCACCCGCCGGGGCGGTGGTCGTGTCGGACGATTCCTCGTCACCACCGCAGGCAGCGAGGATGCTGCCGAGCGTGGCGGCGCTGAGGCCGAGGACCGAGCCGCGGACGAGGAAGGTACGACGCGAGATCGCCCCTGCCTGGTACGCATCGGCGAGCTCGCCCTCGAGCACCCCGAGGTCGTTGCGGATGTGTTCGTAACCGTTGGTGGACATGTGTTCCCCCTGTGTTGTGGACGGTGAGAAGTGTTGACGCTGAGTGCGGGCGGGCCCCCCGTTCGTCGCCCGTTCGCGGACCGAACCCTAGGTCACCCGGACACCCTGGTCAAAGGATTCCGCACCACAGAACGGTGTGGTTCCACCTGTCGGAACGAGTGCGCCATGCGGCACCGCATCGTCGGGTCGTCCGCCGACACCGGGCGTCACAGGAGCTCCGACGGAACGATCGTTCCAGCATTCATCACGCCGTTCGGGTCGAATACCCGCTTCAGAGCGGCCAGCACGGGAAACGACGAGCCGTACTCGTCGGCGATCCACTTGGACCGCGCCTTGCCGACTCCGTGGTGGTGGACGATCGACCCCCCGTACCGCAACGTCTCTTCACAGATGATGTCGATGATCGGGAAGTAGAACCGGTCGTTCTCCTCCTCCGGTGGACAGTCGATGTCGTAGAAGTAGTTGAAGTACATGTTGGTGCCGTTGATGTAACTGTGCGAGCTGTGGCCACCGAGCAACGTCAAGCCACCGATCTCGGCGCGGATCCGGGCGAGGGCCGCCTCGTAGATCTTCGGGATGTTCTCCCAGTCGGCGCTGATCTCCGTCGTCCGGTTCACGTTCCGGGTCGTCCGGATCCGCTCGTCCTCACGTGTGACCTTGTCGGGGCCCCACGTCAAGTCGTCGAACCACTCCGAGATCAGCCGACTCTCGACCGGAACGCACGACGGATGACGAGCGACGATCTCGCGGATCCCGTCGGCCGTCGCACGTGAGACCCCGGGCGGTCCTTCGGTGATGAACAGCACGATGCACTCGTCGGGTCGGGCGAAGTGCGAGAAGTGCAGTTGGCCGTCCTCGAAGTCGTACAGCCGGGCGACCGACGGCTTGTACCCGGCGACCATCACCTCGCGCAGCACCTCGAAACCCTCGGCCATCGTCGGCAGGGTCCACCCGAGCGCATGGAAGCTCCCCGGCTCGTACGGGAACAACTTGACCGTGACCTCGGTGATGTAGCACAGCGCACCCTCGTTGCCGATCACGACGTGGCGGATGTCCGGGCCCGCCGCCCGGCGAGGGACGTTCTTGATCCGGGCGACGTGCCCGCCGGGGAACACCGCCTCGCACCCGACGACCATGTCCTCGATGCCTCCGTAGAGCGTCGAGAACTGGCCGATGCTGCGGGTCGCCACCAGACCACCCATGCTCGCGATCGGCTTGCTCTGCGGCGAGTGGCCGGTCGTCAGTCCGAGTTCGCGCGCCGCGTCCTCGAGTCGCTGGAGCGGGACACCGCACTGCACGGTCGCTTGCATGTTGTAGGCGTCGACGCTCACGATCCGGTCCATCTGCGAGCCGTCCACCACGATCGACGTCTCGATGTGGTTCTCCAGACCACCTTCGGTCGCCGTTCCGCCCGTGCGGGCGATGACGTTGATGCCGTGCTCGTCGGCGAGTCGCAGCACGGTGGCGACGTCGTCGGTCGAGCGGACCATCACGATCGCCGCCGGCGCGGGAAGGGTGTGGACGTCGAAGATGTTCTGCAGTTTGCGGAAGTTGTCGACACTGCTCCGACGCAGCACCTCGGGGTCGGTGACGATCTGGTCGGGGCCCAGAGCGTCCCGCATCAGGTCGACGACGGTCTCACGAGTCAGGGTCATGGGAGGTCCTCTCGGTCGGGTTCGTGGAACAGCGGGTAGGAGCGGCGATAGAGCGGGTCGGTCGCATCGCGCAGGTGCGGCTCCAACTCCCCGGCGATCCGACCGTACAGGGCCTGCGGCTCGGGACGGGGTTCGACCCGCTCGTGGGACGGTGCCATGGCCAGCGCCGCATCATCGATCGACGGGTGGAGGCCGACTGCCGCAGCGGCACACGCCGCTGCACCGACGGATGCCGGTGAGGAACCGGAGTGCAGGCGGAGACGACGAGCCGGCACGCCGAAGACATCGGCGATGATCTGCATGAACAGGTCACCCGATGCTCCCCCACCGGTCACGATCAACTCGACGTCGGGACCGAGTGGTCGACCGAGTTCGTCGAGCATCGCGACGACGTGGCCGCGCATCGTCAGGGCGATCGCTTCGAGCACCGACCGGAACAGGTGGCCCCGGGTGTGCCGAGCATCGAATCCGAGCATCGAACCCTTCCGGTACGGATGGTCGGTCGGCGCGAGCCAGTCGAGCACGGTCAGGAGTCCGTCACTGCCGGGAGGAGTCGAGGCGGCTTCGCGCTCGAGGAGCTGCTCCCGTGAGACACCTTCGACGACCGCTCGATCGGCGAACTCGGGACCGATCAGGTCGAGCAACCAGGTCACCGTCCACATCCCGCGCCTGACGCCGGCACTCTCGAACAGCCACCGGCCGGGGAGGCACGCCGGATTGGTCCAGTACGCCGCCGGCGCACCGGGTGTCGTCGACGGTGGCGACCCGTGCGTCATCGCGCAGATGTAGGTGCCGAGCGACAGCACGACGGAGCGATCCGAGACCGCACCGCTGCCGAGGGCCTCCACCGCCTTGTCGTTCGCCGTGTGCACGACCGGGACACCGACGGGCAAGCCCGTGAGGGACGCCGCATCGGCGGTGACACGACCGCCCACCTCTCCGGGCTGCACGAGTCGGCCGAGAACCTCCCGGGTCAGGCCGTACCGCCCGATGACGGTGTCGTCGGCCGACCAATCGACACCGTCGGCGTCGATCGGCCACTGCATCTCGATGCAGTTGGCTGCGGTGTCGTCGGCCTCACCCGTCAATCGCCGCATGAGGTACCCCGATGTGGTGGTCGCCCACACCGAGCGCGGGTCGGGGCGTCCGTCCGGGAGGAGCGGGACGTACGGACGGTATGCACGGTCATCCATCCAACTGATCACCGGCTCGACCAGTTCGCCGTCGGCATCGGTGAACACCTTGCAGCACCGGATCGAACACAAACCGACGGCAGCCACCTCCGACGAGTGCCGGCCGATCGACGAGAGCATCTCCATCGCCGCGCGAGTCGCCTCGATGGTCGCGTCCCAGAGATCGTCGTCGGGATGGACGACGACGCCATGGGTCGGTCGCGACATCGGCCGGAGCACCCGTTGCCCATGTGCGACCAGGGTGCCGTCCGCAGCGAGGACGGCGACCTTGGCACTCTGCGAACCGCAGTCGATGCCGACGACCAGCGATCCGGTTCCACCGCTCATCGGACACGACCCGTCATCGGACGAGATAGCCGCCGTCGACGGCGAGGACATGGCCGTTCACGTAGTCGCTCGCCCGACTGGAGAGGAACACGACGGCGCCCATCAGGTCGGCCACGTCTCCCCACCGAGCGGCCGGGATGTGGTCGAGGACCCGCTGGTTCGTCTCCGGGATGGAGCGGGTCCGCTCGGTGATCGCCGTCGCGAAGTACCCCGGCGCGATCCCGTTCACCTGGATGCCGTACTCGGCGAGTTCGTCGCAGTAGGCCTTCGTGAGCCCGGCGATCCCGTGCTTGCTCGCCGCGTACGCAGCCGACCAACGTCCGCCGAGGAAACTGAACATCGAGCAGATGTTGATGATCTTGCCGCTGCGCTGCGGGATCATCACCTTGGCCGCCTCGTGGCTCATCTCGAACGCCGCCGTCAGGTTCACCGCAATCGTCGCGTCCCACGGCACCCGGTCGAAGTCGAGCACCTCGGCCATCGGGCAGATCCCGGCCGAGTTGACGAGGATGTCGACCGACCCGAACCGCTCGACACACCCGGCGATCACCGCCGCCGGACCGCCCGGCGACGTGATGTCACACTCCATGAACTCGTACTGCGCCCCGTCGCGTTCCACGAGCGCAGCGGTCGAACCGTCGTCGTCGGCCAGGCTCGGCACGAACACGTTCGCTCCGGCCGCCGCGAGGGCCGTCGTGAACGCCTGACCGAGTCCGGTGTTGCCACCGGTCACGATCGCAGTGCGTCCGGCGAGGGCGAAGAAGTCGAGTGAGAACTCGGAGATGTCCATCGGCGTCGAACCGTACCCGTCGGTGCCCGGCCGGTCAGCGGTGCAACCGGATGTCGAACCGGGCCCGGATCGCCGCATCGCGCTCGGGGTCGACGTGCGACGGCCGGTGCTCGGCGAGGATCCGCTCGACACGCTCGTGGGCCACCTCGTCGACGGACTTCGCCCCGGCGTCGACCCAGTCGTCCGGGCTGAGCCGACTCCCGACCTCCGGGTAGATGTACTCGGACTGCATCAGGCTGAGCGTCTGGTCGTGACCGAGGTAGTGGCCCGGTCCGGCGATCACCTCGCGGATCACGTCGGTCGACAGGCTCGACGCGTCGACCTCGATCCCGCGTACCGTCCGCATGATCGAGCCGAGCATGTCGTTGTCGATGACGAGCGCCTCGAGCGAACACGCCATCAAGCTCGCCAACATGCCGGCGGCCTCGAAGACCACGTTCGACCCGGCGTTGGCGGCGAGGGTGATCGCGTTCGCCTTCTCGTGACCGGCCTGGTTGTCGGGCAGTTTCGAGTCGCACATGCCGGCCGCCACCCCCGACGGCAACCCGAGGTCGTTGACGACCTGCGCCGCAGCGGCGTTGATGATCGCCTCCTCGCCACTCCCGCCGCTCATGGCGCCGGTCCGCAGATCCGACACGAACGGCCACAAGCCCATCGTGCACGGATGCCCGGGGGAGATCAGGTTCACGCAGGTCAGTGCTGCGAGGCACTCGGCCAACGCCTGCGTCAACGACCCCGCGAGGGCCGCCGGCGATGTCGCCCCCGCCTGCCCGGCCGACAGCAGGTTGATCGGCATCCCCAAACGGGCCTGTTCGGCCATGGCCAGTGCCGAATCCTCGGCGAAACGCAGCGGCGGGACGACGAAGGTGTTGTTGGCGATCGCGAACGGACGCTTGCGGAACTCACCCTCGCCACCGAGCGCCATGTCGAACATCGTCACGACGTCGTGGACGTGGTCGGGCTGGAACATCGAGGTGCCGATCGGCTTCGAGGTGCCGACCATCACGGCGTAGGCGGTGTTGATGTCGATGTCGCGGGCCAGTTCGAGATCCCGGGGCACCACGGTGCGGACGAAGATGTGGATGTTGTCGAGCGTGTCGGCGACGCGGGCGCAGTCGTAGATGTCCTGCAACTGGCTGTGCCGGAACCGGCGAGTGCCGTGATCGAGCATCATCACGGCCGCACCCGACGTCGCGAAGTGGACCCGGTCACCGCCGATGTGGACGCTCTTCGAGTCGTCCCAGCCGTGGAGCGTGAACTCCTTGCAGGCGATCTCGATCATGCTCCGGACGAGATCACGGGGGAAGCGCAATCGGGTGCCGTCGTAGGTGCCACCGGCAGCGGTGACGACCTCGATGAACTCGGGCGTGGCCTGCCCCATGCCGAGCTCCTCGAGGAGGCCGAAGGCGGCATCGATCACCTCGGCGACGGCACGGTCGTCGAGCGGCCTGAAGCGGCCGCCCGACATCCCCGGCCGGATCGCTCGGGCATCTTCTTCCAGCGGCGCTTCGCGGAGCGCGACGCGGGCGGCACGGCCACCCGCACGGCGACGACCATCGGCCATCGGATCCTCGGCTTTCTGAACTGGTTCGGGACTGGTTCGTGAGTGGTTCGGGTGGATGGGATCGACCAGCGGTTCAGGACCGCAGCCGGGAGTTGTCCGGGTCGTACGGCGCCTCGGCGAGCACGGTCGCCGAGTGGAGTTCGCCGAACAGTTGGACGTCGAAGGTCGAACCCGGCGCGGCGAACGCCGGCTCGACGTAGGCGAATGCGAGGCTCTTGGCGACGGTGTGCCCGTACGCGCCCGATGTGGTGAGGCCGATGATCCGGCCATCGGCGGAACGGATCGGCTCGTTGCCACGACAGTCGCCGTCCGTCGCATCGACCTCGCAGTGCACGAGTGTCCAGCGGATGTCGTCGCGAGCCGCGAGTCGTTCGGCGGTCGCCGCCTTGCCGATGAACTCACCGTCCCAATCGACGAAGCGATCGATCGCCGCCTCGACCGGCGTGATCTCGGTCGTGAGTTCGGACTGCCAGGCCTTGTAGGCCTTCTCCATCCGCATCGAGTTCATGGCATAGCTGCCGTAGTGCACCATGCCGAGCGGCTCGCCGACCGCGACGATCGCCTCGTACAACTCGGCCATCCGGTCGATCGGGTGGTGCAACTCCCAGCCGAGTTCGCCGACATAGCTCACCCGCAGTGCGATGCACGGCACACCGGCGACCTCGACCTCCTGACCAGTGAGCCAGCGGAACGAGTCGTTCGACAGGTCGGCGCCGGTGAGCGGCTGGAGGATCTCACGAGCCAACGGACCGCCGACGGCCAGGATGCCCATCTCCTCGGTGACGTCGCGGACCGTGACGTCCTCGCCCGGAGCGATGTGCTGGACCAACCAATCGCGGTCATGGAACTGACCGACGATCGCCGAGTTGAGGTAGTACCGCTCGGCGCCGAGTTGCGTGACCGTCATCTCGCACTCGATGCCCCCGAGATCGGTGAGCATGTGGGTGAGGCGGATCCCACCGTCCCGGGTCGGCATCTTGTTGGCGGTGAGTCGATCGAGCAGTGCCCGGGCGTCCGCTCCCACCACTTCGAACTTGCTGAACGCCGTCAGGTCGGCGATGCCGGCTCGCTCCCGGGTGCCACGGCACTCGGCGGCGACGACGTCGAACGCGTTCGATCGGCGGAAGGAGTGGTCCTCGGGAGGCCCGAAGTACTGCGGGCGCTCCCACCCGAACTTCTCCTCCCACTGCGCGCCCCGGGCGTCGAGGCGGTCGTAGATCGGATCCTGCTTCTGCGGTCGGCCGGCGAAACGCTGCTCCCCCGGGCGACGGGTCTGATACATCTCGTGGAACTCGTCGATCGCCTTGTCGATCGCGTAGCGGCCGGTCGGACCGCAGTGGTCGCCGAACCGTCGTGGATCCATCTCGGCGACGTTGACCTCGGTCTGGCCGTGGACCATCCACTGGGCCAGGAACTTGCCGGCACCCGGCCCCTGGGTGATGCCGATCGACGCGCCGGCGCAGAGCCAGTAGTTCTGCAATCCGGGTGCCGGTCCCATCAGGTACCCCGAATCGGGCGTGTGGGTGATCGGGCCGGAGATCACGGTCTTGATGCCGGCCTCCTGGAACGCCGGGACCCGGACCCCGGCCCATTCGAGCCACGGCATGATCGCATCGAGGTCGGGGGGCGTCAGGTAGTTGTGGAGGTTCCAGTCGATGCCGTCGACACCGTAGGTCTGGGCGTTCACGCGCTCGTACGGACCGACGAGCAGGCCGTTGATCTCGCGTCGGTAGTACGCCGATGCCCGGGGGTCGCGGACGATGGGCGGCTCGAAGTCGCCCATGTCCGTCATGATCTCGAGCGGCTCGGTGATGAGGTACTGGTGGATCATCGACACGATCGGGACGTCGAGGCCGACCATCGCACCGACCTGCGGGGCGTAGTGACCCGAGGCGTTGACGAAGTGCTCGCAGACGACCTTGCCCTTGTCGGTGATGACCTCCCATCGGCCATCGGGGAGTCGCGACATGCTCGTCATGAGCGTGTGTCGATGGACCGTCGCCCCGAGGTTGCGAGCGGCCTTGACCATCGCTGCGGTCGCCATCGACGGGTCGTTCCAGCCGTCGTTCGGCGTGTGGAAGCCGAGCTTCACGTCGCTCACGTCCATGCACGGCCAGAAATCGAGGATCTTCTCGGGTTCGATCAGGTGGCTCTCGACGCCGTTCAGCTCGAGCATCCCGTGGACGTACCGGAACCAGTCGACCTGGTGCTGGTCGAGCGCCAGGCGGATCGCGCCGGTGGCGTGCCAACCGGCGTACTCACCGGTCTCGATCTCGAGCTGCTGGTACAACTCCGGGGCGACCTGATGGCACTTGGCCATGCTGAGGCTGCCGATGAAGTGCGGGATCAGGCCGGCGGCGTGCCACGTCGAGCCGGACGACAGTTCGCCCTTTTCGATCAGCACCGTGTCGGTCCAGCCCTCGTGGGCGAGGTGGTAGAGCAGGCCGGCCCCCATCGCTCCACCGCCGACGATCACGACCTGTGCTTCTTCTTTCCAGTCCGCCATGGCGATCACATCCTCACTCGCTGGTTGGTCGGGTCGTAGAACGATCGGATCGACACCGAGGCCGGGATCCGGACCGTGGCGACCTCGATCTCGAAGCGGCCGGCATCGAGCCAGGCCTGGTCGACGGGGCCGCCGTCGTCGCGGACGAGATACCCCATCGCGAGGGCGGCGCCTTCGGTGTAGCTCCACATCCCGCTCGACGTCCGGCCGACGAGGACGCCGTCGCGGTACACCGGTTCGTCGTGGTAGAGCAGCCGGTCCGGGTCGTGGAGCCGGAACTGGATCAGGCGCTTGGAGCGGGGCTGGTCACGCTGGGCGAGCAGCGCATCGCGACCGCGGAAGCCGCCGGGTTTGTCCCATGCGACGGCGAACCCGAGGCCGGCTTCGAGCGGGGTGTCCTCGTCGGTGATGTCGTGGCCCCAGTGGCGATAGCCGGACTCCAGCCGCAGCGAGTTGAGGGCGTGGTACCCGGCGTGGACGAGGCCGTGCGCTGCGCCGGCGGCGGCGATCGCGTCGTGGACCTGGAGTGCTGCGTCACGTGGGATGTACAACTCCCAGCCGAGCTCGCCGACATAGGTGAGCCGGAGAGCGAGCACGTCGACACCGGCGACGCTGATGTACCGGCCCGTGCCGAACGGGAAGGCGTCGTTCGACAGGTCGGCATCGGTCAGCTTCGACAGCACGTCACGGCTCGACGGACCCATCAGGCCGAGCATCGGCAGATCGTCGGTGGCATCGGTGATCGTCACCGCCCGACCCGTGCAGGATCGCCGGAGCCACGTCATGTCCCGGGTCGCCGCTGCGGCCGCCGTCACGACGAGGAACCGGTCGACGGCGAGTCGCGTGATGGTGAGGTCGGACTCGATCCCGCCACGGTCGTTGAGCCACTGGGTGTAGACGGCCTTGCCGATCGGGGCGTCGATCCGGTTGGCGCTGACCTGATCGAGCACCGCGAGTGCGTCGGGTCCCTCCACGTACCACTTGGCGAACGACGCCTCGTCGAACAGGCCGACCCCGGTCCGCACCGCGAGGCACTCGCGACCCGAAGCTTCGAACCAGTTCTGCTTGCCGTACGAGTAGTGGTACTCGGGTTCCTCGCCGCCGGTCGCCATCCAGTTCGGGCGCTCCCAGCCGGCGACCTCGCCGAACACGGCACCCGCCGCTGCGAACCGATCGTGGAAGGGCGAGATCCGCACACCTCGTGCGCTCTCGTACTGCCGGAACGGCCAGTGCATGGCGTACAAGAGGCCGAGGCTCTCGGAGATCCGGGCGTCGAGGAACGCCGGCTCCGACTGGAACGGGAACGTCCGACGGATGTCGACGGCACTGAGGTCCATCGGTGGGTGTCCGTCGACGATCCAGTCGGCGAGCACCCAGCCGACCCCACCCGCCGACTGGATCCCGACCGAGTTGAACCCCGAGGCGATGAAGCACCCCTCGACCTCGGGCGATTCGCCGAGGTGGTACACGCCGTCGGGGGTGAACGCCTCGGGACCGTTGAAGAACAGTTGGATGCCGGTCTCGCCGAGGACGGGCATCCGGGAGATCGCCCGCTCGAAGATCGGCCCGACGTGGTCCCAGTCCTCCGGCAGGGTGCCGAAGCAGAAGTCCCGAGGGATGTGGTCGAGGTTCCAGATCTTGCCCCGGGGCTCGAAGAAGCCGGCCATGATCTTGCCGGTCTCCTCTTTGAAGTAGGTGTAGTTGTCCGGATCGCGGACGGTCGGCATCCCGCGTTCGACGCCCTCGATCGGCTCGGTGACGATGTAGAAGTGCTCGCAGGCCTGCAGCGGCACCTTGACCCCGACGGTGTCGGCGAGCTGGCGGGTCCACATCCCACCGGCGAGCACCACCGTCTCGGCCTCGACGAAGCGGGTGACCCCATCGGCGTCGGCCTCGAGGTGGACACCGGCGATCCGCCCGTCGCTGACGGCGAGTCGCTCGACGGCGACCCCTTCGACGATGGTGACGCCGCGTTGCTTGGCGCCCTTGGCGAGGGCCATCGTCGTGTCGACGGGCGAGGTCACGCCGTCGCGGGGGATGTAGAGCGCACCGACGAGGTCGTCGACGTGCAGCAGTGGACACATCTCGACGGCTTCGTCGAGGTCGATCCGACGGATGTCGACCCCCATCGTGGACGCCATCGACACGCCGCGGAGCAGTTCTTCCCACCGATCGGCGTTGCTGGCCACCGAGATGCTGCCCGGCGTGCGGTACCCGGTGGCCTGTCCGGTCTCGGCTTCGAGGTCCTCGAACAGTCGAGCCGAGTAGGTGGCGAGTCGGGTCAGGCTGTGGCTCGACTTCAGTTGGCTCACGAGTCCGGCGGCGTGCCAGGTCGTGCCGCCCGTCAATTGCCCCTGTTCGAGCAGGAGCACGTCGGTCGTGCCGCGGCGAGCGAGGTGGTAGGCGATCGAGCACCCGACGATCCCGCCACCGACGATGACGACCTGGGCCCGGTCCGGCAGCGTGTTCGAACTCGACATCGGCCGTCAGAGTAGACACGGGCGGCGACTCGGGAAACACCGGAATCGCGCATGGCATCATGCTCCCCCAGCATGACCCGCGCATGACCCCGCCCCACCCCCTGCCCACTTTGTGGCAGCGATCACGCGGCCTCTCGCCAGGATCGCTGCCGCAGAGTTCCCCACGGAATTCAGTGGCCGCGATGACGCCCGAATGTGCCATGAACGCTGCCACAGAATTCGAACGGGGGTGGGCCCGGGACGGCGCTCGGGTGGCGAGCACCCGGGACGCCTCGCTCAGGCAGCGTCGAGTTCGGCGAGCAGCCTCCGGGCGACGCCGGGCACGTCGGGCGGCTGCACGACGGCGCCGCGGATCAGGTCCTCGAAGTGAGCCGTCAGCGTCCGGACGTGATCGGCCGAGGTGAGCACGAGGTACATCTGACCGAGGTAGAGCGACGCCCTGAGCGGCCCGAAGATCGTTACCGGCACGGCGTATCGCTCCAGTCCGTCGTACAGGAACCACCGGAACATCGGGTACAGCTCGTCGGCGACGTCGACGATCCGGCGAAGCTGCTCACGCCGGAGTCCGACCGGCAGCGTCCGCCACACCCCTTCGCCGCGAGCGAACGATTCGAGCGACTGCAGACTCGAACAGCACTCGAGATCGATGCCGAGCGGTCCGATCGCCGCCAAACGCGCTGCCGCCGTCTCGATCCGCTGCTCCGGCCGAGCCGCCACGGCGCTCGTCACTTCGTGGCGGATCACCTCCTCGGTCTTGAGCAGGTCGGGCAGCGACTGCGGCACGTACCGCACCTTGTACCCGGCGGCCTCGGCGAACCATTCGAGCAATCGCTCGTCGTTCGGGGCGAGGGCGTGGAGGGCGAACGACGTCTGCTCCTGCAGCATCTCGGCCTGCATCGGCCCGCCATGGGTGAGCCCGAGGAGCCAGTCGACCGACACCTGGTGCTCACCGGCGATCCGGCTCAGGGTCTCGACACGCGGCAGCCGTCGGTTGGCCGGCGACAGCAACTGCGAGAGCGTCGAACGATCGATCCCGGTCGACTCGGCGAACCGACTCTGGTTGAGCCCACTCCGATCGATGACCTCGGAGAGTCGCTCCCGGAAGGTGTCGAGCATCGGCCGCCGGTCGGTCACGGTGGTGATCATAGGACCCTTGTGTTGCGGTATTTCTTCATATGATGCGATTCATCAACAAATGTTGAGACTGCGTTCGAACATGCCACACGATGTGCGCAAGACCCGCCGCCTCCGACGTTGACCACCCTCGAGGCGACGGCGACGATGAGCGCCGATGTCGACGCCGATGATCGACCACCACCTCGAACCGGACCCCGAACCGAACCACGCCAGACGACTCGATCATGTCGAATGGCCGACCCTCGCGGTCATCGCCGGCTGGATGTCCGCCACGATCCTCGTCATCGCCTTCCACGCGTCGATGCCGTGGTGGACGACGGTCCCCGCCCTCGCCGTGCTCGGGGCGTTGCACTTCTCGCTGCAGCACGAGGTCATCCACGGCCACCCGACGCCGTGGCGACGGTTGAACATCGCACTCGTCGGAGTGCCGCTGTCGCTGTGGTGCCCGTACTCGGCCTACCGTGACTCCCATCTGGCCCACCACGACAGCGACCTCACCGTGCCCGGCGTCGATCCCGAGTCGTACCAAGTGACCGCCGATGCCTGGCGGGCCGCCGGGCGGATCCGTCGGGCCGTGCTGCGCGCGAACCGAACCCTGCTCGGCCGCCTCGTCGTCGGACCCTGGCTCGTCGTCGAAGCATCGGTCCGCGACGCCGCACGATCGCTCACCACCAGCGGATGTCGCCGGTCGTGGGGGTTCCACGTCCCGATCGTTCTCGGTGTGGTGCTCGTGGTCGTCGGCATCGCCGGTCTCCCGTGGTGGGAGTACCTCGTCGGCTCGGTGTGGGGCGCGACGTCGATGACCCTGCTCCGGAGCTTCGCCGAGCACCGATTCGTCGAGGGGAGCCGATCGGCGGTCGTCGCCACGCACGGGCCGTTGGCACTGGTGTTCCTCAACAACAACCTCCACCACACCCACCACGCCCGGCCCGACGTGGCGTGGTACCGGCTCCCCGACCTGCACCGCGAGCTCGGCAGCGACGAGATCGCTCGCACCGGCGCCGGCTGGTACCGCAGCTACTTCGACGTCGCCCGTCGACACCTGGTCCGACCCTTCGGCACGCCGGTCCACCCCTCGGAAGCGGCCGGGGCACTCGGAGGATGACCACGATCGCCAGTCTGGCGATGTACACGCTCGACGAGCTCCGTCGGCCCACCGAGCAACTCTGGGAGGCGACCCGGCAGGAGATGCCCGAGCTCCCACCACTGGCCCCGTGGCCCGGTGACCCGCACGCCGACTGGACGGATCCCGACCTCGTGGTCTCGATGGCCTGCGGGTGGCCCCTCGTCACGACGCTCGCCGGCATCGTCCGGGTCGTCGGCACCTTCCGGTTCCGCACCCCGACCTGGACCGGCGATCACTACCGCTCGGTGATCATCGTCCGGGACGGCGACGAACCCGCTGCCGACACCGGCACGACCGCTGCGGTGAACGGCCTCGACAGTCTGTCGGGTTGGGTCAGCCTCGTCGATTGGTCCAACCGCACCTCGTCGACCGACGACACCTCGGGGCGGAGGAGTTGGCCCGGTCGCGTCACGCTGACCGGATCGCACGTCGCGAGCATCGCTGCGGTCCGCTCCGGTGCCGCCGACGTGGCATCGATCGACGCCGTCACCCACGCCCACCTGTGTCGACACCGGCCCGAGAGCGTGGCCGGGACCGTCCCGATCGACACAGGACCGCTCGTCCCGTGCCTGCCGCTCGTGTGCCCGATCGACCGCGACGACGACTGGGTCGACCGACTCCGACGTGCGCTCGACATCGCCACCGGTCGAGCGAGCGCCGCCGCCGAGGCCCTCATGATCGACGGATTCAGCCCCCTCGACGACTCGGCGTACGCCGGTCTCGTCGACCTCCGACCCGACGCCTGATCCGACCCGGCACCACCGGTCCGACGGCGACTGCGTAGTCTGCGCCCATGACGAGTCCGGACCGACCGTCCGCACGCCCCACGTTCGGCACGATCACCGAGCCGGCCCGACAGATCGACGTCGTCCACGAGACCGACGTCCTCGTCGTGGGTTCCGGGCCGGCGGGCCTGGCCGCAGCACTCGCGGCAGCCCGAGCCGGGGTCGGCGTCACCCTGCTCGAACGCTTCGGCTGCTTCGGCGGCAACATCACGACCGTCGGGGTGGAGGGCATGGCCTGGTACCGCCACGAACACACCGTGGAGGCCGACGGCATCGCTCGGGAGTTCGAGGATCGAGCGGCGGCGATGGGCGCCGCGGTTCCGGAGAGCCAGTCCGACTCGGTCGAACTCGACGCCGAAGGGTTCAAGGTCGTCGCCGACGTGCTCGTCGGTGAGGCCGGGGTGCACCCGATGCTCCACCGGACCTTCGTCGCCCCGATCGTCGAGGACGATCGGGTCACCGGCATCATCACCGAGTCCAAGGCCGGCCGCGAGGCGATCCGGGCCCGGCGTGTGATCGATGCGACCGGCGACGCCGACGTCGCCCATCGGGCCGGTGCACCGACCCGGCTCACACCTCGCGAACAGATGATGGCGGCCTCGGTGATGTTCCATCTCGCCGGGGTCGACAAGCAGGCGTTCATGGCGGGAGTACGGGACGACCCGCAGACCTACCGGGACTGGTCGGGCAACGGCGAGTGGAACATCGAAACCGACGGCAAGGAGGACACGATGTTCTCGCCGTTCCTCCACAAGCCGTTCGCCCGGGCCGTCCGGGAAGGACTGATCCCCGACAACCTCGCCACCCTGGCCGGCACCTGGGGAGCCGTCCACGACTCGGGCGAGGTCACCTACATGAACGTCGTCCACCTCCCCGGCGTCGACGGCACCGATCCGGACGACCTCACGCGCGGCGAGATCGAAGGACGACGACATGCGATGCACGCCGTCGAGGCACTGCGCCACTTCACGCCCGGTTGCTCCGGCGCACGACTCCGCAACTTCGGGATGACGCTCGGGATACGCGACACCCGCAAGATCGACGCCGCCTACGACATGACCGAGGACGACGTCCGTCACGAGGGCCGGTTCGACGACACCATCGGCATCTTCCCCGAGTTCATCGACGGCTACGGGATCCTGATCCTCCCGACGACGGGCCGCTACTTCCAGTTGCCGTACCGCAACCTGCTCCCCCGCCGTGTCGGCAACCTCCTCGTCGCCGGGCGGTCCTCGGGCGGGGACCGTGTGTCGCACGCTGCAACGCGGAACATGGGTTGTTGCGCCGTGCTCGGCCAGGCTGCCGGGGTCGCCGCCGCGGTGTCGCTGCATCGCGGGTCGGAGGTCGACGACCTCGGCGACGGCCAGATCGCGGCGGTACAGGGCGAACTCATCCGACAGGGTGTCCGGATCCACTGAGGCCACGGCGGAACCGATGGCACGGGAAAGTTCGGTCGCCCTCGACGGTGCGCTGCCGTCACTCGGCCTGCTCCGCACCTTCGAGGCCGCCGGGCGCCATCTCAACTTCACACATGCCGCCGATGAACTCGGCATCGGCCAACCGGCGGTCAGCCGCCAGGTCGGACAACTCGAACGGGACCTCGGGGTGCAGTTGTTCGAGCGGCGACCGGCCGTCGCGCTCACCGAGGCCGGTGAGGTGCTGCTCGCCGCCACACAACTCGCGTTCGAAGGGATCGACGACGCCGTCGCCCACATCTCCACGCTCGGGCGGCGACCGCACCTGACGGTCGACGTCAGCATCACGTTCGCCTCGTGTTGGCTGATGAGCCGACTCAGCGACTTCGTCGAGCGGCACCCCGACGTGGACGTCCGGATCCTGACCCGGGACCGGACGAACGCCTTCACCTCGTCGGCCGACGTCGTGGTCTACTCGGCCGGCCGACCGCACGGGAGTCTCGGTGGTGAGCCACTGATCGTCGACGAAACCCTCGTGCCCGTGTGCTCCGTCGACTTCCCCGAGTCCGCCCGACCGACCGATGCCGCTTCGCTGGCCGCATCCGACCTGCTGCTCTACACCGAGGAACGCCACCAGGTGCTCTGGGACGACCTGCTCGCGCCGCTCGACCTGCCGGCTCCCCGGGTGCCATCGGCGCGGCGGTTCAACAGCTTCATGGTGTACCACCAGGCGATCCTCCAGGGCCGGGGGATCGGACTCGCCTGGACGACGACCATGGCCGACGACCTCGCAGCGGGTCGACTCGTCCGCGTCACCGACCTGTCCGTCCCGGCCCGCGGCGGGTACTTCGTCGCCACGACCGCTGCCGGTCGGCGCAATGCCGCCTCGGAACCGTTCGTCGACTGGATGCACCGGATGGTCGCTGCGGGCCAGGAGGCGGCCCGGTGACCGCCAGGATCCCGGCGACGATGCGAGCCGCCGTCCTCACCGGGCACGGGGGGCCCGAGCGGCTCGAGATCCGTGACGACGTGGCGGTCCCGACACCCGGTCCGGGCGAGGCGCTGATCCGAGTCGTCGCTTGCGGGGTGAACAACACCGACATCAACACCAGGGTCGGCTGGTACGGCCGGCGCGATGGCAACGGCATCGCCGACTCGACCTGGGGCGACCCGACGTCGATGTTCCCCCGGATCCAGGGGGCCGATCCGTGCGGGACCGTCGTGGCCGTCGGCGGGGCACCCGACGAGGGCATCCGGCACGATCTGGTCGGTCGTCGGGTCGTGGTCGACCCGATCATCCGCGACCCGGCCGACCCGTCGAACCGGGACACGGCGGGTTACCTCGGCAGCGAACTCGACGGCGGCTTCGCCGAGTACTGCGTCGTCCCGACCGTCAACGTGTACGAGGTACCGAGAACGGTTGACGTCAGCGACGTCGAGTTGGCCGGCCTCGGCTGTTCGTGGTCGGCAGCACATCACATGCTGGATCGGGCGGCCGTCGACGCGGGACACCGGGTCGTCGTGACCGGGGCCTCCGGAGGCGTGGGGTCGGCACTCGTCCGGCTGGCGAGTCTTCGCGGCGCCGAGGTGACGGCGATCGCGGCGACCTCCAAACACGTCGACGTCGCCACGTTGGGCGCCGTCCACCGGGTGCCGCGCGACGCCGGCGACGCCGCCGCCGCTGCCGTCGCCGCGGCCGGTGGTGCCTTCGACGTCGTCGCCGATGTCGTCGGAGGGACCGAGGTGAACCGTTGGCTCGGTTCGTTGCGACGAGGAGGTCGGTACGTCACGGCAGGGGCGATCGGTGGGGCGATCGCCGAGATCGACCTCCGAGTGCTGTACCTCAACGACCTCCAGTTGCACGGCGCCACCGTGTTCGAGCCGCGGATCTTCGCAGAGTTGGTCGCGCTGGTGACCACCGGCGTGGTTCGCCCCCGGGTGGCGGCCACCTTCCCACTCGGCGAGATCCACGCCGCCCAGGCGGCGTTCGAGCGCAAGGAGCACGCCGGCAAGATCGTCATCACGATCTGAACGTGACCGACCCGGCGCCGGACCCGGCTCAGAGTCGGCGCGGCAGGATGCTCGCCGCACCGATCCCGATCAGCATCAATGCCGCCAGCACGGGGTAGAGCATCCACAGCGGGCCGACGAGCAGCACACCCGCTGCCAGGAGCGGCGCGATCAGGAACGACATCTCCCGCCACGTCGTGAAGACCGCGGTCATGGCCGTGCGCTCGCGAGGCCGGACGAGCCGCATGAACGGGATGTTGCCGAGCACGTCGAGCACGCCGCCACCGACGGCGCCGACCAGCCAGAATCCGAGTCCGAGTGCCCGGGGTTCGCCGAGCACGGTGAGCCCGAGCAGTGAGACGATGATCAGCCCGAAGCCGACGATGATCATGGTCCGCACACCGACCCGCCGGCTCGCCCGGAGCACCAGCGGCGAGCACAGCAGCATGGCACTCGCGGTCGACAGGAACGCTCCGGCCATCCAGACCGGGAGTCCCGCATCGAGCACGTAGAGCGGGCCGTAGACGAACACCGCCGCCCAGAACATCGCCCGGAAGAGCGTGATCGCATACGCCGCCCGCATGTACCGCTGACCGAAGAACCTCGGGACGGCGGCGAACGGCTTCGGCGGCGGCGTCACCGGACCCCTGAGCACCGGGTGGTTCGTGTACCGCAGCCGCCAGTGGTAGACGACGAGCACGATCGACACCACGCCGGAGGCCAGGAACGGTGCTCCGTGGCCGACCTCGCTCCAGAGCAACGTGCCGGCGGTCGGACCGATCAGCCAGGCGATGGCGCTGTACGTGATCCGGCGGCTCTCGACGGCGACGATCGCAGTTTTGCCGATGTAGTCCATGACGTACAGCGCCGTGCAGATCGAGAAGATCGACGAGTGCAGTGCTCGCAGGAAGATCGCCACGGTCATCGTCCACGGCGGGCCGAATGCGAACAGCACCGCCGAGGCGACCAGGGCGACGACCCCGGCGGTCAGCACCCAGCGTCGCCCGACCCGGCGCTCCGACCGGTCGATCCAGAGCACCCCGACGATCGATGCACCCGATCCGATCGCGAACGCGAGCGACACGGCGAGTTCCGATCCGAGGCGTTCGAGTGCAGCGATCGGGACCGACCCGACCATGACCGCGCGAGCGAGCCCCTCGAGGGCGGACATCCGGGCGATCTGCTCGCCCTCTCTCCCGCCGAGGAGCGCGGTGCTGAAGAGTGACCGGTTGCGCACGGTCGGGCGCCGAGGTCAGCCCGGTTCGGTGGTCGAGCGGACCACCTCGGCGCCACGCACCTCGGGTTCGTGATCGACGAGCTCGGCCGGGAACCCCGGGGCCGTGATCGACAGCCCGGTCGACTCCTCGAAGCGCCGCACGATGTCGTCGGACCACGCGCCGCCGCCGTAGCGAGCGGCGCCATCACGGAAGATGTCGATCATCATCGGGTTGATCTCCAGCGGGACCGAGTGTCGGTCGGCGATCGCCTGGAACAGACCGATGTCCTTGAGGACGAGGTCCATCGTGAATCCGATGTCGCGAGATCCGTTGAGGATCAGTTGGCTCTCGGTCTCGTGCACGAACGAGTTCCCGCTCGAGATCCGGATCGCCTCGTACGTGGTCGCCAGGTCCATTCCGGCGGCCGCCATGGTCGTGAGGGCTTCGACGAGTGTCAACAGGTTCGCCGTCGCCAGGTAGTTCGTCATCACCTTCAGCACCGAAGCGGTGCCGATGTCGCCGGTGTGCAGGACGTTCCTGCCGAGGAGGGTGAGCAGCGGCAGCGCTCGCTCGAACGTGTCACGCTCGCAGCCGGCGAAGATCGAGATGTTGCCGGTCGCTGCCCGGTGGCAGCCGCCCGAGACGGGACAGTCGATCGCCGCGCCGCCCGCCTCGGACACCCGGGCGGCGAGGCGTCGGATCTCGCCGTCGTCGGTGGTGGACATCTCCATCCAGATCGTCCCGGACCGGAGTCCGGCGAGGACACCGTCGTCGGACTCCATCACCGCCGCCGAGGCGGCCGGCGACGGCAGGCAGGTGATCACGACGTCGCAGATCTCGGCGAGCGCTCGTGGCGACTCCGCCCACCGGGCGC
Source organism: Ilumatobacteraceae bacterium (assembly GCA_049458915.1). GTDB lineage: Bacteria > Actinomycetota > Acidimicrobiia > Acidimicrobiales > Ilumatobacteraceae > Ilumatobacter. The sequence continues at coordinate 18,024 of JBMUCX010000020.1, read as the reverse complement.
CCCCGTCGAGGAACGGCCGCGCCGCTACCTCGTCGAGGTCGCGCACCACGAGATCGACGCCGTTGCGCAGCAACGATCCGGCGAGTTTGCCGCCGACGTTGCCGAGACCGATGAACCCGACGGTTCCGGTGAAGTGACTGGTCATGAGAGTTGCTCCGATCCGATGGCGATGACTGAGGGGTCCCAGGCGACCCGGGTGAACACGGTGCGCACGTCGTCCTCGAACGACTCGAGCGGGTCGGTCGGGTGGTCCGGGTCGAACGAGCTCTGGTCCCAGCGGTGACAGAACTCCTCACACAGCCCGGCCCACCGATGGTCACGGAACTGCTCGCGGGCGTGACGATCACCGCCGAGGAAGTGGGCGTAGTAGTAGCTCTGGAACACGCCGTGGTGACGGATCACCCAGGTGACCTCGGCCGCCACGTAGGGCTGCAAGACCGAGGCCGCGTACTCGCTGTGGTTGTACGGGGCGAGGTCGTCGCCGATGTCGTGGACGAGCGCGGCGACCACCCAGTCGACGCTCGCGCCGTCGCGTCGGGCGCGAGTCGCCGACTGCAGCGAGTGCTCGAGTCGACTGATCCGGTACCCGCCGAGCGAGTCGGAGAGGCCGGCGAGCTGCGCCAGGATCCGATCCGGTAGGCCGGCGGCGTACTGGGACTCGTACCGCTCGAGGAGTTCGTAGTCCGCGGCGGTGCCATCGGCCATCGCCGTGAAGCCCACGACCCCGTTCGGAGTGTCTGCGGTGGTGATCGACCGATCGTTCACGGCGCGACTATCGCACACCGATGGAGCGTCGAACGCAGCCCGACACTCAGCGTCGGCGACCGGCCTCGACCTCGTTCAAATCGAGATGGTTGCGCATGTACTGCTCGGCCGCATCGCTCGTCGGCTGGAAGTCCCAGGCCCGGAACCGACCTCGACGCAGGGCCCGGTCGATCTCGGCGCGAGCCGCTTGGCTGTCGAGCACCGCCGCCTCGACCGCAGCGGCGTCCCAACGGCTCGCCACCTCGGCCGCGAACTCGTCGGCGACCTCGGCGTGGTCCGGGTGCCCGGCGAGGTTCGTCAGCTCGTGCGGGTCGGCCTCGAGGTCGTACAGCTGCGGTGGGTCGGCCCTGCACCACACGTACTTCCACGGGCCGCGACGGATCATGAAGATCGGCGCGACCGCGCCTTCACCGAGGTATTCGCCGACGACGGTCCGATCCGGGTCGGGAGCATCCGCGATCGACAGCAGGCTCGCACCGTCGAAGCGTTCCCACGGCTCGACGCCTGCGAGGTCGGCGAAGGTCGGTGCGAGGTCGAGCAGGCTCACCGGCGTCGCGACTCGACCGCCGTCGATGCGCCCGGGTGCGTGCACCACGAGCGGCACCCGGCAGCTGTGCTCGAAGAAGTTCATCTTGTACCAGAGGCCCCGCTCGCCGAGCATGTCGCCGTGGTCGGCGGTGAACACGACGACGGTGTCGTCGGCCATGCGATGGCGGCGGAGGACGTCGAGCAGTCGACCCACCCAGTGATCGACGTAGGAGGTGTTGGCGAAGTACGCCCGACGGGCGGCCCGTACCTGTTCCGCCGTGATCACCGCGGCGTCAGCCGCCATCACGTTGCGGAGTCGCCGACTGTGCGGGTCGTCGTCGACGTCGTCACGGCCGACCACGGGCATCGGCACCGTCGAGTCGTCGTAGAGATCCCAGAACTCCCGTCGGGCGACGTACGGATCGTGCGGATGGGTGAACGACACCGTGAGGTGCCACGGTCGCTCGTCGGTGGACCGGGCGAGGTCACGCAACTTGCGGACGGCGTGGTACCCGACCTCGTCGTCGAAATCGAGTTGATTCGACACGTCGGCGACCCCGGCGTGGACGACGGAGTCCATGTTGTGGAACCACCAGTCGAAGCGGCCGTCCGGATCGCTCCAGTTCGGCGTCCATCCGAAGTCGGCTGGGTAGATGTCGGTCGTCAGTCGCTCCTCGAACCCGTGCAGCTGGTCGGGTCCGACGAAGTGCATCTTGCCGACGAGGCAGGTCTGGTACCCGGCGGCACGGAGGAGGTGGGCGTACGTCGGGACGCTGGCAGCGAACTCGGAGGCATTGTCGTGGGCCCCGATCCGAGAGTTCACCTGGCCGCTCATCATCGCGAACCGCGAGGGTGCGCACAGCGGGCTCGGCGTGTACGCCCGATCGAACACGAGACCGTCGGCGGCGAGGCGGTCGAGATGCGGGGTGATCGCCGGACCGCCGTGCCACGACACGAACGGCGCCGCCAACTGGTCGGCCATGACCAGCAGGATGTTCGGACGACGACCGCTCACTCCGGGAGCCACACGTCGGCGGTGCTCGGTGGGAGCAGCGAGTTGCCGAGGATCGCATCGGCGGCACGTTCTGCGACCATCATCGTCGGAGCGTAGATGTTGCCGTTGGTGACGATCGGCAGGACGGACGCGTCGACGACCCGCAGCCCGTCGACTCCGTGGACCCGGAAGGACGCGGGGTCGACGACGTCCATGTCGCCCGTCCCCATGGAACACGTGCACGACGGGTGGAGTGCGGTCTCGGCGTCCCGAGCGACCCAGGCCATGATCTCGTCGTCGGTCTGCACCGACGGGCCGGGCGACACCTCGCCGCCGTTGTACGGGGCGAACGCCGGCTGGTTGAGGATGTCGCGAGTGACCCTGACCGCCTCGATCCACTCGCGACGGTCGCGCTCGGTCGAGAGATAGTTGAAGATGACCGCCGGGTGCTGACGCGGATCGGTCGAGCGGATCTTCACGGTGCCACGCGACTCGGAGAACATCGGCCCGACATGGACCTGGTAGCCGTCTCCCGACGTCGGTGCTGACCCGTCGTAGCGGATCGCGATCGGGAGGAAGTGGTACATCAGGTTCGGGTACGGCTCGTCGGGGTTCGACTTGACGAACGCCCCGGCCTCGAAGTGATTGGTGGCCGCAGGGCCGCGTCGGAACAGCCATTGCAGACCGATCCAGGGCATCCGCCACTTCGCGAGGTGCTTCTGCATGGAGACGGGCTGCGTGCAGGCGTACTGGATGTAGACCTCGAGGTGGTCCTGGAGGTTCTCGCCGACGCCCGGGAGCGCGTGGACCATCGGGACACCGAGCGATTCGAGGTGGGCCGGGTCGCCGATGCCGGACAGTTGGAGCAACTGCGGCGAGTTGAACGCTCCCCCGCACAGGATCGTCTCGGCACCACGCGCGACACGGACCCGACCACGATGGCGGTACTCGACGCCGATGGCCCGGGTGCCCTCGAACAGCACTCGGTTGGCGTGCGCTCTGGTGACGAGGGTGAGGTTCGGCCGATCGAGAACGGGGTGGAGATAGGCCCGAGCCGCGCTCAGTCGACGACCGCGCCGCACGTTCTTGTCGAAGGCGGCGAAGCCCTCCTGGCGGTAGCCGTTCACGTCGTCGGTGCGTCGGAAGCCCGCCTGCTCCCCGGCATCGAGCCACGCCTGGAACAGCGGGTTGGTGGCCGGGCCGCGCTCGAGTTCGAGCGGTCCGTCGCCGCCGCGCCAGTCGTCGGCGCCGGCGAGGCAGGTTTCCATCCGCTTGAAGTACGGCAGGCAGTGGTCGTAGCTCCAGTCGCTCATCCCCGGCCGGGCCGCCCACTTGGCGTAGTCGGCCGGGTTGCCGCGCTGGAAGATCATCCCGTTGATCGACGACGACCCACCGAGCACCTTGCCGCGTGCGTGGTACACGCGTCGACCGTCCATGAACGGCTCGGGTTCGCTCTCGTACTTCCAGTCGTAGAAGCGGCTGCCGATCGGGTAGGTCAGCGCCGCCGGCATGTGGATGAAGACGTCCCACTTCCAGTCGGTGCGCCCGGCCTCGAGCAACAGGACCCGGTTCGACGGGTCGGCGCTCAGGCGGTTGGCGAGGGCGCATCCGGCCGAGCCACCACCGACGATCACGAAGTCGTACGGCTCGTCGTGCACGTCGCCACGGTACACCGGGGTTCAGGATCCGATCAGGCCCGGCGCCCGATCGGCGACGAACTCGGCCAGTCGACGACCGAGATCGGCGTCGACGGCGGCGCCGAGTCGGTAGGCGGGCCCGTAGAGGGTCGCGACGGCGATGTGCCGTCCGTCGGCGTCGACGATCGGAACGGCGAGGCCGTTGACGTCGAGGTCGAGCTCCTGATCGGTCCAGGCATAGCCGTCGCATCGGATGCGAGCGAGACGTTCCCGCACTGCTGCGGGGTCGATGACCGAGTGCACCGTCGCAGATGCCAGCGGCGTCGACAGGTAGCGATCGAGTCGACTCGGCGACCACGCGCTCATCGCGACGAGTCCCGGAGCCACGAGGTGGTGGGGGTACGACTCGCCAGCCGGATCGGCGACCTGAACCGCCGCTGCGGTCCGCGTGCTCGCCAGATAGAGCAGCCCGGCCGGGGAGTCGATGCCCACTGCGGCGTTCTCGGCGAACTCGCGCTCGAGTTCGACGGTCAGCGGTCGGAGTTGTTCGCGCAGCCAAGCCGGGGTCCGCTCGACCCGTCGGGTCAATGTGGCCAAGCCCGCTCCGGGGAGTGCCGCACCGGACGAGGTCCGCTCGATCATGCCGAGCGCATCGAGGATCCCGAGCAGTCGGCCGACGGCCGACTTGGACAGGCCGGACCGGCGGCTCAGCTCACGGACACCGACCGGCGCATCGGCCGCGACCACGAGTTGCAGGAGTTGGAAGGACCGCTCGACCGGACCCGCCGTCCGCAGGGCCGGTCCGGCCTCGACCCCGTCGGTCCGACCTCTTGACGCCGATGACCCGGGGTCCATACAGTCCGAGCATAACCACATGGGACGTCCCGCTCAACGGGACATGCGCTCACCGGAACGAACGAGGTGGACCACATGACCAGCACGCCACTCGCGACCTCGACCCTGCACCACGCTGCCGCGCCGGCACCCCTGACACCGGACTTCATCGAGCACCGATGGGTGCCACTGTCGACGGCGACCCTCACGGCCGACGGGTTCGTCACCGTCTCCTGGTCCGATGGTGCCACCTTCGACGCCTACTCGCTCTGGCTCGCCGAGAACGCCGACGGCTACGGACTCGAACCGACCGTTCGTGAGTCGACCCTCGACCCGCGGCATCTGCCCGACCCGCACGACCTCACCGCCGTCGGCGTCGACGACGACGGAGCACTCCGTTTGGAGTGGACGGGCCGACCGCCGGTCCGGGTCCATCCCGGTTGGCTCCGGTACGTCGCCGACGAGCGTCATCATCCCCGGGCGAACATCCCGACCCCGGTGGCCTGGACCTCGGCGACGCATCCCGAGCCGCCGACGATCGACGGCAGCCGGATCCTCGACGACGACTCGGTGCTCGAGGCATGGCTCCACCACCTCGCCGAATCAGGGCTGTGCCGCCTCGTCGGCACCCCGACGGACCCTGAGTTCGTCGGACGCCTCATCGGCCACGTCGGTCCGATCCGCGACACGAACTTCGGTCTCGTCTGGAGCGTGCAGTCGCGCCCCGACCCGGACTCGACGGCCTACACCGGACTCGAACTCGGTCAGCACTCGGACCTGCCGACCCGGGAGGTCCCGCCAGGGTTCCAGTTCCTGCACTGCATCGAGAACACGGTCGCCGGCGGGCACTCCCGCATGACCGACGGACTCGCTCTCGTCGATGCACTGGCCGAGGAGCACCCGGACGCCCACGAGGCCCTCACCACCCTCGAATGGGTCTTCATGAACCGCTCCACGCACGCCGAGCACCGGTGGACCGGCCCGATCATCGACCACGGATCACCGCACCAGCCGCTGACCCTCCGGGCCTTCTACCCCGTTCGAACCGCACCGGCGATGTCCCGTGACGACATCGTCCGGGCCTACGAATCGCTCCGGGTCTTCGGAACGATGGCACACGATCCTCGCTTCATGATCGACTTCGCGTTCCGACCCGGCGACTTGGTCGGGTTCGACAACCGACGGGTGCTGCACGGCCGAGGAGCATTCGACGCCGGCGGCGGGGCCCGGCACCTGCGAGGGTGCTACGCCGACCACGACGACCTCTACTCGCGCCTGCGCGTGCTCCGTCGCGGCGCCTGACCCAGTCACCCGAACCAGCAAGCAGGAGAACACCGTGAGTTCCGTCTTCATCACCTGTGCCGTCACCGGCAGCGGCGACACCGTCGGCAAGTCCGACAAGGTGCCGTTCACCCCGGAGGCGATCGCCGCCGACTGCGTCGCTGCGGCCCGCGCCGGCGCCGCCGTCGTGCACATCCACGTCCGCGACCCGATCACCGGAGCCCCGTCGCGCGAGACCGACCTCTACCGCGAGGTCGTGGAACGGATCCGCTCGTCGGACGTCGACGTGGTGATCAACCTCACCGCCGGCATGGGCGGCGACCTGACCCTCGGCTCGGCCGAGCAGCCGTTCCCGGTCGACGAGGCGGGCACCGACATGGCCGGCGCCACCGAGCGACTCGACCACGTCCGCGCTCTGCTGCCCGAGATCTGCACGCTCGACTGCGGCACGATGAACTTCGGCGAGGGCGACTACGTGATGACGAACACCACCGCCACCCTCAAGTCGATGGCCCGCCAGATCCGCGACCTCGGCGTGAGGCCGGAGATCGAGGCGTTCGACACGGGCCACCTCTGGCAGGCGAAGTCGCTCGTCGAGGAGGGCCTGATCGAGGACCCGGTGATGGTGCAGCTGTGCATGGGCGTGCCGTGGGGAGCGCCACCCGACGTCAACACCTTCATGGCGATGGTGAACAACATCCCCGATTCGTGGACGTTCAGTGCGTTCTCACTGGGACGCCGACAGATGGAGTACGTCGCCCTGGCGGCGATCGCCGGCGGCAACGTCCGGGTCGGCCTCGAGGACAACCTCTATCTCGGACGCGGGCAACTCGCGACGAACGCCGACCTCGTCACCCGAGCGGTCGAGATCCTCGATCGGATCGGCTACTCGCTCAAAGGACCGGACCAGGTTCGCGACGAACTGCAGCTGGTGCGGCGTGGGTGACGAATCGACCGCTCGGCTGCCGGGGGGCGCAGCAGCGATCGGATGCGGCGTGATCGGCGCCGGATGGGTCGCACGGCTGCGGCTCGGCGGCGTCGACGTCCGCGTGTTCGATCCGTCACCGACGGCGGCACAGGTCATCGACGAGGTCCACGCGAACGCCGTCGCCGCCCGGGACGACCTCGGTCTCCCACCCGGCCGGGTCGGCTCGCTGACGATCTGCCACTCCATCGCCGACGCCTGCGCGACGGCCGACCTCGTGGTCGAGAGCGTTCCCGAACGACTGGAACTCAAGCACTCGACCCTGGTCGAGATCGACGCCGCCTGCGCACCGACGACGATCATCGCATCGTCGACCTCGGGATTCCGGCCGAGCCAACTCGCCACACCGCTGACCCACCCGCAGCGACTGGTGGTCGGGCACCCGTTCAACCCGGTGTATCTCATTCCGCTGGTGGAGGTCGTCGGCGGGGTCGAGACGACCGACGAGGTGGTCGAGCGGGTGAGCTCGTGGTACCGAACGCTCGGCATGCATCCGCTGCGGGTACGCGCCGAGATCGACGCCCACATCGCCGACCGCCTCCTGGAGGCGGTCTGGCGCGAGGCACTCTGGCTCGTCAACGACGGCATCGCCACCACCGAGGAGATCGACGACGCGATCCGATACGGCTTCGGTCTGCGGTGGGCCCAGATGGGACTGTTCGAGACGTACCGAATCGCAGGTGGGCTCGGCGGTATGCGGCACTTCATCGGTCAGTTCGGCGAGTGCCTGACCTGGCCGTGGACCAAGCTCACCGACGTGCCGGAGTTGACCGACGAGCTGATCGACACCATCGCCGACCAGAGCGACGCCCAGTCGGGTCACCTCACCGTCCGCGAACTGGAACGGATCCGCGACCGGAACGTGGCCGGCATCCTGCGGGTCCTGGAAGCGAACGATTGGGGTGCCGGTCGCACGCTCGCGACGCTGCGCACGACGGCTGACGACGGCTGACGAGCGCGGCCACATCGGGCCCGGGATCATCCGACCCACCCTCTAGCCTGGGCGGTCGCATGAGCACGAACGAGTCCATCCCCGAGCTCCCCAAGGCGTACGTCCCCTCCGATGCCGAGCCGGCGGTACGGGCGGCGTGGAAGTCGTCCGACGTGTTCCATGCCGAGCCCGTCGGCCCGGGCACATCGACGTACTCGGTCGTGATCCCACCTCCGAACGTCACCGCCGCACTCCACCTGGGGCACGCCCTCAACAACACCCTCCAGGACGTGCTCGTCCGGTACCACCGGATGCGCGGTGACGTCACGATGTGGATGCCCGGCACCGACCACGCGGGGATCGCCACGCAGACGGTCGTCGAGAAGCGACTGCTCGCCGAAGGCGTGAAGCGTCTCGACATGGGACGAGACGCGTTCGTGGCCAAGACACAGGAGTGGAAAGACGAGTACGAGCGGGTCATCCTCGACCAACTGATCGCCATGGGCGCCTCGTGTGACTACGACCGGGTGCGCTTCACGATGGACGAGATGTGCGCAACGGCGGTCCGGCACGCCTTCTTCGTGTTGTTCCAGGACGGTCTCGTGTACCGAGGCAAGCGCCTCGTGAACTGGGACCCGGTGACCCGCACCGCCCTGTCCGACGACGAGGTCGAGATGGAGGAGATCGCCGGTCACATGTGGTACCTCCGGTACCCGCTCGCCGACGGATCCGGCCACGTCACCGTCGCCACCACCCGGCCCGAAACGATGCTGGGTGACACGGCGGTCGCCGTGAACCCGGCCGACCCGAGGGCGGCCGATCTGGTCGGTCGGACGATCCTGCTGCCCATCGTCGACCGAGAGATCCCGATCGTCGCCGACGACTACGTCGTCATGGCCGACCCCGAGAGCAGCGACACGAAGGCCCGGTTCGCATCGGGGTTCTTGAAGGTCACGCCGGCCCACGACCCGAACGACTGGGAGATCGGGCTGCGCCACGATCTGCCCGTCATCAACGTGATGGGGCCCGATGGCTCGATCTCCGACCAGTACGGCTGGGACGACGTCTCCGACACCGCCAGGCCGTTCCTCGGACTCTCCCGCGAGGACGCCCGATCCGCCGTCGTCACGTGGTTCGACGCCCACGGACTGCTCGAGGAAGTACGCGACTACAGCCACTCCGTCGGACACTCGTACCGCAGCCACGTCCCGATCGAGCCGTGGCTCTCCGACCAGTGGTACGTCCGGGTCACCGACGACCGACTCCGCGGGTCGGCGCTGCGCGCCCTCGACCCCGACCAATCACCCCCGCTGCCCGCCGATGTCACCGATCGCGTGGCCGGCACCGCCGACGGCGGCCTGCGGTTCCATCCCGAGCGGTACGCACGGACCTACCACGCCTGGCACGACACGATCCGCGACTGGTGTGTCAGCCGACAACTCTGGTGGGGACACCAGATCCCGGTCTGGACCAGGATCATCCGCCTCGAGGAAGCGTCCACCGTGGTGGCCGACGCGCTGTCCGATGCGTCGATCGACCTCATGGTGCCGGTGTCATCCGCCTGGACCGCGGCGGGGGCGGCGCACACCGTCCGGAAGGTGACGGTCGACACGGTCGAGGAAGCGGTCTGCATTCCGCCCGACTCGACCTTGCGTCGGGCCGATCGACCCGACGCCTCGATGGACGAGTCGGCGCTCGTGGCCGCGGTCGAGTCGGATGGATTCGTCCGGGACCAGGACGTGCTCGACACCTGGTTCTCGTCGGGACTCTGGCCGATGTCGACGATGGGATGGCCGTGGCCGGACGACTTCCCGGAGACGGTCGGATTGCTCGACTCGTTCAACCCCACGTCGGTGCTCATGACCGCCCGGGAGATCATCACGCTCTGGGTCAGCCGGATGGTGATGTTCAACCGGTACTTCCTCGACGGTCGACTCCCGTACCGCGACGTCTTCATCCACGCCATGATCCAGGACGGGCACGGCCAGAAGATGTCGAAAAGCCTCGGCAACGGTGTCGACCCGCGCGACATCATCCAGACCCACGGCGCCGACGCGATGCGGTTCGCGCTCGTCCAGATGACGACGGACACCCAGGACGTCCGAATGCCCGTCGACATCATCGACCCGTACAGCGGTCAGGGCTTCACGCCGGAGTTCATCACGACGACGGCGGGACACGTCGTCGCGGCACCGATCCAGTCGTCACCGAGCGACCCGACCAAGCGCATGGTCAGCGCGTACGGCGTCGCTGCCGGGCTCGCCGAGCCGACGACGGACGTCCCACTCGCCCTCAACAGTTCCTCGAAGTTCGACCTCGGCCGGAACTTCGCGAACAAGCTCTGGAACGCGACCCGGTTCGCACTCCACCGGATCGACGAAGCGACCCCGCACTGCGACGCACCGATCGACGTCTCGACCCGACCGTTCGCCGACCGCTGGATCGTGAGTCGTCTCGCCCAGGTGGTCGCCGAACTCGAAGGTCACCTCACCCGCTACGAGTTCAACGGCTACGCCGACACCCTGTACGGGTTCGTCTGGAACGACGTGTGCGATCGCTACCTGGAGATGATCAAGCCGACGATCGATGACGACCCGACGCAGCGAGCGACGTTGGGTGTCGTGCTCGACGCCGTGCTGCGCATCGTCCACCCGGTCATGCCGTTCGTCACCGAGACCCTCTGGCCAGCGGTGAGCGCGGCGCGGCGGGGGGACGTCGCCGGAGTCGGACTTCCCGGCAGCGACCTGCTGGCGGGCGCCGCTTGGCCCGTCGTCGACCGCACCCTCGCATCGACCGAGGACACGACCGTTTTCGCTCGGGTGGACGACCTCATCGGCAAGATCCGCGCGATCCGCTCGGCTCGTGGCGTGAAGCCCCGTCAGGCGATCTCCGTACACGCTCCGCGAGCGGTCCTCGATCTCATCGCGCAGGTCGACGGCATCGTCCAAGTCCTCGCCGGCGTGTCCGACGTGCTCGACCTGTCCGACGGCCGACCGGCACCGGCGAGTCCGATCACCTTCGAGGGTTCCGAGATCCTGCTCGCGGGACTGGTCGACGACCTCGATCTCGACGCCGAACGCGAGCGACTGCAGAAGACGATCGACGCCAAGGTGAAGCAGATCGCCGGATTCCACTCACGGCTCGGCAACGACGGCTTCCTCTCCAATGCGAAGCCCGAGGTCGTCGAACACACCAGGGCGCTGCTCGCCGAAGCCGAGGCCGACCTCGCAGCAGCGACCACGGCACTCGCCCACCTCGGCTGACGTCCGAGCGAGCCGTGATGCACCGCACCGACCGGTACTGTGCCGAACGATGAACACCGTGGCGCGCGAGTCCGAGGAGGCGGCGATCGACATCGGCGGCCGCCCGGACCCGCGCCGGACCTGGCCACAACGCCTGACGGTCGCAGCACTCGTCCTGGCCGCACTGGCGTCGTTCACCGTCGCCGCTGGCCTCGCCTTCGGCTACTGGGTGATCTCGGATCGACGCCTCGTCGCGATCGATGCGCCGGCGGCCGACATCGCACCCGGTGCCGGCCAACCCGTGGTCGTGGTCGGCGGTCGGACGACGACGGGAGCGGCGGACGACGCGACGCCGCAGGGGGTCGACGGCGGCGCGCCGCTCGCCGAGCCCGGTGCTGCCAACTTCCTGGTCGTCGGAGCCGACAACAACGACTGCGGTGTCGACGGCACCGAGGTCGACGATCGCAGCGGCCTCGGTGAGCGAAGCGACACGATCATGATCTGGCGCGCCAATCCGTCGGCGGACCAGCTCGCGGTGCTGTCGCTCCCACGCGATCTCTACGTCGACGTCGCCGGTGGTCGCAAGTCGCGGATCAACAGCACGTACGAACGAAACGACCCGCGCCGCCTCATCGAGACGATCGATCGCAACTTCGGGATTCCCGTCGATCACTACGTCCAGGTCGACTTCTGCGCGTTCCAGCGACTCGTCGACGCCGTCGGCGGGGTGTCCGTGCCGTTCGATGCTCCGACTCGGGATCGGGCGTCCGGACTCCTCGTCCCGGAAGCAGGCTGTGTCGAGCTCAGGGGCGAGCAGGCACTGGCCTACGTCAGGTCCCGGAAGTACCAGTTCGAGGACCCGCCCGGGAGCGGCAACTGGGTCACCGACGGCACCTCCGACTTCGGGCGGATCGGACGGCAGCAGGACTTCCTGCGCAGACTCGTGACCAAGGTCATCGACGAAGGCCTGTACTCACCCAGGATCGCGACCGCGATCATCGAGACGAACCGCGACTACCTCGTGGTCGACACCGGCTTGACGCTGCGACGGATGCTCGAATTCGCCAACACCCTGCGTCGCCTGGATCCGGCCGAGATCGCCACGTTCCGCGTGGAGTCGAGTTCCGCCACCATCGACACCGGCCAGGCGATCGAATGGCCGCGGCTCGGCAGCGACAACATGCAGGCGATCCTCGCCGTGTTCCGGGGTGAAGCAACGATCGCATCGGCCCCCGAGCAGGTGTTCCAGACCGACCCGACCACACCCGTCGACGACACGAACGACGGCACGAACGACGGCACGATCGACGAGCCCGTCGAGGTGCAGGTCGAGGACAACACCGTCGGCGTCGTCCCCGACATCGACATCATCTGCACCTGACCGATCAGTTGCCGAGCACCCGGTTCAACGCCGATGCGATGGACGACGGCCCGTCGACCGTCGTCCAGCGCGCACCGACGTCGCCGGCGAGGCGACGGGCGTCCTCGGCGTCGCCGGCCGGAGCGAGGATCACGAGTTCGTCGAGCCGACGACCAGCCGCAACCGCGTCACCCGGCTCGGTCGCCCGGCAATCCGAGAGCAGCACGGTGACCCGACGACCCGCCGCGACCGACGACTGCTGCTCGGCGGCCGCGAGCAGCGCACGGGCGACGTCGGTCGTCCCGTGGCCGGCCAGCGACAGCACCCGATCGATCACGTCGTCGACCGCACGCTCCTCCCACATCGCCTTGGCCGCCACGACCTCGCGACCGAACGACAGCACCGCATACTGGCCGTCGGCCCGGGCCGCGACGGCCGCTGCAGCGAGGGCTGCGGTCGCGAGCGGCCCGCCGTGCATCGAACCGCTGCGGTCGACCAGCAGGCACCACGAGGTCGAAGGGAGTCCCCAGGTCCGGACGACGAGGTCGTCGGGGTCCACGGCGCGACGTCCTGCCCGCGCCTCGACGAGGACGTCGAGGCTGGCGTCGACGTCGAGATCGCCGGCGTCGAGTCGATGGCGCCGACGAACCATCCGACCGATCCCTCGGCGATCGGGTGGTCGACTGCGGGCCAGGTCGACGAAGATCTGAGCCGCCAGCGATTTGGCGAGCCGGCGAAGGTGCACGTCGGTGGCCCGGGTCATCCGGGCGAGGAGTGACAGCAACTCGTCCGGATCCATGTCGAGCGCCTCGCGCACGGCGGATTCGTCGAGTTCACCCACCTCGGGCGAGATCTGGTCGAGCAAGGGCGACGAGGCGAGCTCCCGTCGGGAAACCGTCGACCGACGCGCCTCGTCGATGATCTCGTCGGCCGCGTCACCCGTGGCCGCCGCCGGTGGGTTCAGCGTCGATCCGCCCCCATCGGGGCGCTCACTTTTCCCGGTTCGGCCGGCTCGTCGACGGCGGGCTCGAACACCGCCTCCCAGAGCTCGGTGATGATCGCCTCCGGCTCACGCGACGACCCCTCTCGCACCCGGACCCGGCCCGACAGGGCGACCAGGGCGGCATCGAGCGACACCGAACGGTGGGTGACCACGTTGCCGCGCAGCGCCGAGAGCGCGACGGCGACGGCACCGAAATCGATCGCCCCGCGTACCGATGATCCGATCCGGAGATCGGGATGCGTCCTCGTCCGACGCACCACCTCCACCGTCTTCGCGACCACATCGTCGTCCAGAGCGGACACGTGTCGGCCGGTGATCACCATCTCGTCGTCGGCGTCCTGGTACCCGACCGCGATCCGGCAGACCCGGTCGGAGATCGCCGAGGAGATGCGCGCCGTGCCCACGGCATCGAACGGATTCATCGCGGCGACGAAGCGGAAGCCGGGAGCGGCCGTGCCTCGACCGAGTCGCGGCCCCCCGGGTTCGCGCTCGCTCATCACCGTGACGAGCACGTTGAGCGTCTCCTCGGGCACCCGGTTGAGTTCCTCGACATATAGCAACGACCCGGCGCGCAATGCCGCCACGAGCGGCCCATCGACGAACACCTCGGGGTCGTAGCCGTCGACGAGGACGCGAGCCGGATCGAAGTGACCGATCAACCGCGCCGGTGTCAGTTCGGCGTTGCCCTCGACGAACTCGAACCCGATGCCGAGTTCGTCGGCCACCGCTCGCAGCAGCGTCGACTTGCCCGTACCCGGTGGACCTTCCAGCACGACGTGCCGTTCGGCGGCCAGCGCTGCGACGACGAGATCGATCTCACGTCGGCGCCCGACGACCGCCGCGGCGAGCCGGTCGACGAGCGTGTGATCGAGCATCCCGACTCAGTCGAACACGATCACGCCGCGGATGTTCTCGCCCTTGCGCATCGCGTCGTAGCCCTCGTTGATCTGGTCGAGGGTGTAGGTCCGGGTCACGAGGTCGTCGAGGTTGAGTTGGCCCTGGGTGTAGAGCTCCATCAGGCGGGGGATGTCCTTGCGGATGTTGCCCGAGCCGAACAGCGTCCCGACGAGTTGCTTCTCGAACAGCGTGAGCATCGCACCCGGCACCTGGATCGACTGCTCGCTCGTCGGGTGGATGTTCGTCACCACGATCTTCGACCGCTTGCCTCCGAGCCAGAACGCCTGACCGAGCGCTTCGCCGTCGCCCACACCCATGGTCATGATGACCTTGTCGAAACCACGACCCCAGGTCGACTCGTCGAGCTTCTCGAGCGCCTCCTGGATCGACGAGTAGGTGTGCGTCGCCCCGAACGTCATCGCCTTTTCGCGCTTGAACTCGACCGGGTCGATCGCTGCGATCGCACGAGCTCCGGCCATCCGAGCGCCCTGCACGGCGTTGGCACCGATGCCACCGATGCCGACGACCGCCACGTAGTCGCCGGGCTTGACCTCGGCTGCGTACACCGCCGAACCCCACCCCGTCACGACACCGCACCCGAGGAGACATGCCTTGTCCAGCGGCCAGTCCTTCTCGATCTTCACACACGACGACTCGTGCACCACCGTGTGCTCGGCGAAGGTCCCGAGCAAGCACATCAATCCGAGGTCGAGGCCGTCGACGCTGTGGTGGCGCGATGTGCCGTCGCCGATCTGCATCCCGGTCGGGAACGACGCCGAGTTGTCGCACATGTTGGAGTGGCCCTCGACGCACGAGATGCAACGTCCGCACGCCGGCACGAAACCGAACACGACGTGATCGCCCGGCTGCAGCCAGTCGACGCCCGGCCCGACCTCCATGACCACTCCGGCGCCCTCGTGCCCGCCGATCATCGGAGGGCTCGGAGCCGCGCCGGCGAGGTCACCGGTCAGGATGTGCTCGTCGGAGTGGCACATGCCCGACGCCGCCAGTTTGACGAGCACCTCGCCCGCCTTCGGCGGGTCGAGTTCGATCTCCTCGACGCTCCACGGGGTGTTGACTTCACGGAGGATTGCGGCACGGGTCTTCATCGGATCTCCTCGGTACTGGTGCGGGGCACGACCACGCAGTCGGCCGTTTTCGGGACTGTAGCCAGCATCCTGATGTGGTGCAGGACCCGGAGGACTTGATGCTCGAACTGCGGACCAAGTCCGCCGACGAACTGCACCATCTCGCCGAGGCGGTGCGACAGGTGCAGATCGAACGGGCGATCCACTCCGGCGACCAGGATGCACTCATCGCCCGGGCCTTCGAGATCGGCTTCTCACGTGACGGCCTGGCCGTGAATCCGTGGATCGAGGGGGACCTGATCGTGTGCCCGGGAGGCATGGTGTCGAAGTCGCGGACGAGCCACCGATGCCGCTTCGTCAGCGTGGACGACGTCTGGGTCTGGGACTCCGGACTGCTCCTCAGGGAGGACAAGCGCTCGTCGCCGGGCGCCGACGACGGCTTCCGGGCCGTCGCACTCCTGCCGCTCGTCGACGGGACCAGCATCGACGTGGTCGCCGGGCGCGCCCGATCGGGCGGACACGCCGTCGAGCACGTCGTGTCGTTCGAAGTGCGCGCCGGCGATCTGGTCGAAGTCGCCCAGCGCGACGTCACCGGCCGGGAGATGCGCTGACGTGGAGCGACGATTCGCCCAGGTCGACGTGTTCACGGAGGTGCCGTACCGGGGCAACCCACTCGCCGTCGTGGTCGACGCCGACGGCCTGTCCGACGAGGCGATGGCACGCTTCGCCAACTGGACCAATCTGTCGGAAACGACCTTCCTCCTCCCTCCCACGACTCCTGACGCCGACTACCGGGTCCGGATCTTCACCGTCGACGGAGAGCTCCCCTTCGCAGGGCACCCGACGCTCGGATCGTGTCGGGTCTGGCTCGACCACGTAGGTGCGTCGACCCATCGGCCCGGCCCCCACGACACCGTCGTCCAGGAGTGCGCTGCGGGCCTCGTCACGGTGCGCGTCTCGAGCGGTCGCCTGGCATTCGCTGCGCCGCCGACCGTGCGCTCCGGCCCGGTCGACGCCGAGCTCGTCGCCGACATCCAGCGGGCGATCGGCGCCGAGGTCATCGACTCGGCATGGGCCGACAACGGGCCGGGGTGGGTCGCGGTCGAGGTCGCCGACGTCGACACGCTGCTCGCACTCCGACCCGACTTCACCTTCGCGCCGGAACTGAAACTCGGCGTGGTCGCGGCCTGCGCCCCGGGCGACCCAGACCGGTTCGAACTCCGCGCGTTCCACCCCGCCGGCGGTCACCACTTCGAAGATCCGGTGACCGGCAGTCTCAACGCCTCGGTGGCACAGTGGCTGATGGCGCGCGATCCGGCTCTCACCGCCTACACCGCGCGGCAGGGGACGGCACTCGGGCGCACCGGACGGGTGCACATCGACCGCGACGCCGCCGGCACGATCTGGGTCGGCGGCACGGTTCATTCCTGTCTCACGGGTTCCGTCGAACTCTGACCTCGGACCGATCGGCCACACCGAGCGGTCCGGTGCCGATCACCGGAGCAGCACGACGATCGCGGCGTAGGCGATCACCAGCACGACACCCTCCCATCGGTCGACTCGACGGCGCGTCACCATCGCGCCGGCGGCGACCGCCGCCACGGCGATCGCAGCGAGTCCAGCGGTCGTGGTGAGCGCCGGATCGTCGATGGGGCCGGTTCCCACGAGCCCGATCACCCCACCGACCGCGAGCGAGTTGAAGAGGTTCGACCCCAGCAGGTTGCCGACGACCAGGTCGGTCTCTCCGCGACGAGCCGACTGCACGACCGTCACCAACTCGGGGAGCGAGGTGCCGACGGCGACGAGCGTGGCACCGACGAACCCTGCGCCGAGGCCCGCCCGATCGGCGAGATCGAGCGCTCCCCAGAGGAGGGCCTGCGCTCCCGCGATCGTTCCGCCGAGACCGAGGATCGTCCGGATCACCTCAGTCCGCAGCCGGTGGCCGGCCGGATCGGCCAGCTCCTCGGTCTCGGGGCCGAGCGGGTCGGGCCCGCCGGATCCGGCCACCACCCGCCACAGCGTGAACGCCATCGCAGCGATCAGCACCGCACCTTCGATCCGGCCGATGCCGCCCTGGACCAACACCACGAACAGCACCGTGGCGCCGACCGTCAGCGGTGCCTCCCGGCGAACGGTCGTCGAGGCCACGGCGATCGGGATGATCAGCGCTCCGACGCCGAGGAGCAGCGACAGATTGGCGATGTTCGAGCCGACGATGTTGCCCACGGCGACCTGAGGCTCGTCGCCGGCGGCAGCGATCACCGACACCAGCAACTCCGGACAACTCGTGCCGAACCCGATGATCACGACACCGACCACGAGTGCCGGCACCTTCGAGACGAGCGCCACCCTGGCAGCACCGATCACGAACTGGTCGGCCGCGAAGGCCAGCAGAACCACCCCGACGAGCAGGGACACCGTTGTGAGCAACACGTGGACCGTCCTCGTCGTCGATGGCGTTCGTCGTTGGTGGCGTTCG
>JBMUCX010000019.1:0-40142 GCA_049458915.1 Ilumatobacteraceae bacterium | reverse complement strand
CCCCGTCCCAGCGTCGGACCATCTCCGGTCGTTCGTTCACGGCCATGACGGTGCGCCGAACGGGGACGGGATGCCCAACTTGCCGGGATTGAGAATGCCGTTCGGGTCGAGCGCAGCTTTGACGTCGATCACGACCGAGTGGGCGTCGCCGAGGGCCTCGGCCATGAACCGGCCGCGGTTCAAGCCGACGCCGTGGTGGTGTGACAGGTTGCCTCCTGCGCCGAGCACGGCGCGTTGCCCTGCATCCCACATCGCCACGTAGGTCGACTCGACCTCGTCCGCGGGTGGTGTCGCGGCGAACGAGAAGTAGAGGCAGGCACCGTCCACGTAGCTGTGCGACAGATGACAACTCGCCGATCTGGCGTGCGACACGGCGCTCAGCGCCTCGGTGACCGCTGCGTGGACGTCGTCGAGTCGCGACCACGGGGCAGCGACTTCCATGGTGTCGACGACGAAACCCCGACGGGTCAGGGCCTGGAGCGCTGAGGTGTCGTTCCGGTGCCGGGTCCAGCGTTCGACCAGCGTCGGATCGCCCGGCTCCCCGAGCGATCGGGACACCTCGTCGACGATCTCCATCGTCGCATCGAGGATCCGCTCGTCGGCCTCGTCGAGGACGAGCAGGACACAGGAGGTCCCGTCGCCGCCGTGGCCCCGGGCGGACTCGATGCCGTCGTACAGTCGGAGCACCGCCGGGGTCGCTCCGGCTCGGAGAATGCGCCGGCACGCCTCGAACCCGTCGGAGAGTGACGAGAACCAGTAGGCGGCTCGACGCTCCGCGGGTGGCACGGGATGAGTTCGGAGCCACACCTTCGTGACGATGCCGAGCGTTCCTTCGGACCCGACGAAGACCTGGGTGAGGTCCGGTCCGACGGCAGCAGCAGGTGAGCCTCCGGTCCGGATGACGCGTCCGTCGGCGAGCACCACTTCGAGACCGACGACGATGTCTTCGATCTTGCCGTACCGCGTCGAGTACTGACCGGCGCCCCGACAGGCGACCCATCCGCCGACCGTCGCGAGGTCGAAACTTTGTGGGAAGTGGCCGACCGTGAGCCCGGCGCGGTCCCGCACCTCGCGCTCGAGGTCGGGGCCGAACGCACCGGCACCGACCGCCACGACGCCCGAGGAGGCGTCGATCTCGTCGATCTGGTCGAACGCCGTCATGTCGAGGACGACGCCCCCGAAAACGGGGACGGATGCTCCACAGACCCCGCTCCGCCCGCCGGCGGCCGTCACCGGGATCCGGAGTCGGTCACAGGTGGCCAGGACCGCCGCCACCGCCGCGGTGGTCCGAGGTCGGACCACTGCCGCCGCCCGGCGAGGGACCTGTCCGGCCAGTGCCCAGTGGAGCGCGAGCGGCCACCAATCGCGGCCTGCGTCGGCGGTCTCGGTCGGGTCGAAGGTGACCGAACACGCACCCTCGCGTTCGAGGCCGCGGAGGTGGTCGATCAGCGCATCGGGCAGTGGTTCCGGTTCGCCTCCGAGTCGGCTGGCGTGGCCCTCGAGTTCGATCGGTGGGGTCGGTGCTGTCACGTCGTGCTTCCTTCGGTTCGGACTCCGGCTGCTCGTTCCTCTGCGTCGCACACGGCGACGTATCCCTCGACCTGCTCCGTGATCCGAGCCGGTGACCAGCCGAGTTCGGCGCCGATCAGGGCGGCCACGTCGGGGGCTGCTTGCCGGCACGCCGACCGGTCGAACAGGTGGGCCCGGGTCCGGCGCATCAAGACGTCGTCGAGCGTCATCGCCATCTCCTCGCGCACGGCGTGGATCGCCTCGGCTCGCAGATACGGCAGACCGGGCACGAGCGGCGCGGCCAGCGACGGATCGGCGTCGACGAGTCGAGCGACCGTATCGGCCTCGTCGCCGTGTCGGGACGAGAGATGCGTGCTGGTTCGACTGGATCGGCGGGAACCACTGGCCCCCACGAGACGGAGTCGGGCGGTGCGCGACCGCCCGACTCGGCGCGAGACGGGGAGGCCGAGTCGATCCATCACGACGTCGACGGTGTCCTCCGCCATCTGCCGGTACGTGGTCAGCTTGCCTCCCGTGACCGACACCAGTCCGGCATCGGACACCGAGATCCGGTGTCGGCGGGACAGATCGGCGGTGCGGTCGGAGGACGCATCGCTGACGAGGGGTCGGAGACCAGCCCACACGGCGGTGACGTCGTCGAGTCCGATCGGTCGACCGCGCGGCGGTGTGATCGAATGGGACAGCGCTCGGAGCACGTAGTCGAGATCGTCGGCGTCGGTGTGCGGGTCGTCGACGTCCCCGTGGTGTTCGGTGTCGGTCGTCCCGACGAAGCAGTGACTGAAGCCGCCTTCCGGCTTGGGCCCCCACGGGACGAGGAACAGGCTCCGCCGATCCTTCGGGACGGCGATCACGACGGCGATCTCGTTGCGGACCAGGTCCCACGGGATCGTGACGTGGACGCCCTTCGCAGGTCGCACGGATCCGGTCTCCGTCGGGTCGGAAGCGGACTCCAGTGCCCGCACCTGGTCGATCCAGACCCCGGCGGCCGATACGACACATCGGGCCGAGATGGTGCGGCGTGATCCGTCGAGTCGGTCGCGCACGACAGCCCCGGTGAGCTTCCCGTCACCGCCGGGCACCAGGTCGACGACTTCGCACCGGTTGGCCACCACCGCCCCGTGCGCAGCGGCTGTCCGAGCGATCGTGAGGGTGAGGCGGGCATCGTCGGCCTCGGCGTCGTAGTAGACGAATCCCGACGAGAGTCGATCGGCGGGGAGGGTCGGGCAGTGCGCCAGGGCCTCGGCCGCTCGGAGGCGGCGGTATCGATGACCGATTCGCCAGCCACCCGACACGTCGTACATCCACAGCGCCGATCGAAGTGCCTTGGCGATCCGGGTCGAGACCGGGCCGTCCTTGGTGAGGACGGGGATGAGGAACGGCAGCGGTGTGACGAGGTGAGGGGCGTTGTGGATCAGTCGCTGGCGTTCGCGGAGGGCCTCTTTGACCAGGAGTACGTCACCCTGCTGGAGATATCTCAGACCACCGTGCACGAGCTTCGAGGATTTCGACGACGTTCCCGATGCGAAGTCGTCCCGTTCGACGAGGGCGACCGAGAGGCCGCGGGACGGGGGGGGGGCGGGGGCGACGCCGCAACCGGTGATCCCGCCTCCGATGACGAGGACGTCGAACGTCGTTCCGTCGAGTCGACCGATCATCTCGGCGCGGTCGAAGGCGGACGGCATCGCTTCGGGTGTCACGATCGCCCACACTATGCGCCGGTGGTCCAGGACCACGGTCCGACCCGGCGGGGTCCGGTGCCGGGACCGCGAGCGTTCGCGCGAGAATTCGATGGAGGAGCGACCGGATGGGTGCAGGTGGTGTGGACGGCGGCGACCGGGATGCGGCGGCATCTCGTATCGGCGGCACGCCGGAGCGTCAGGTTCCGGATCATCGCGACGAGGCAGCGGTCAGGGACGAACTGACCCGGGCTTTCACGGTGTGCTCGTCGTGTCGGCAATGCGTCGATCTGTGCGCCGCCTTTCCGCGACTCTTCGAGCGACTCGAGGCGTTGGGCACCAGCGACCCCGGCATGCTGACGCCACTCGAGCAGGACCTCGTCGTCGACGCCTGCCACCAGTGCGATCGCTGCACGGCGGGCTGCCCGTTCGCTCCCGATCGACACGAGGACGCCGTCGATGTCGCCGGTCTGATGACGCTGGCGAAGGCGATGCAGCGAGCGTGCGGTCATCGATCGGTGCGGGATCGTCTCGCGGACCACCTGCTCGACCCGGCCGGCCGAGTCGGCGCGACAGCGGGTCGGGCGCTCGCCGGAGCGGCTGGAGTCGTCGCGGTCGGGCTCCCTCGGCGACGGAACA
Source organism: Ilumatobacteraceae bacterium (assembly GCA_049458915.1). Classification (GTDB taxonomy): domain Bacteria; phylum Actinomycetota; class Acidimicrobiia; order Acidimicrobiales; family Ilumatobacteraceae; genus Ilumatobacter. The sequence continues at coordinate 36,297 of JBMUCX010000019.1, read as the reverse complement.
GGCAGTCCTTCTCGGCGTGGTTCGGATCGAGACCAACGCCGACGAGACCTGCAGGGGCGCGACCGGTGCTCCTCGTACCGACGTGCATCGTCGAGCACCATGATCCTGATCTCGGCGCTGCTGCCGTCGAGGTGGTCGAGGCCGCGGCCGGCACCGTGGAGCTGTCCGCCGCCGGCTGTTGCGGTGCCTACTGGCTGCAGGTCGGCGACCTCGACCGGTACGTGCCGATGGCCGAAGCGTTCACGGAGCAACTCGCCGATCGTCTGCGGTCGGCCGGTGCATCGCTCGTGGTGACCCACCCGACGTGCCTGAACGCGATCGTCCGCCGGAGTCCCGAACTGGTCCGCTCGACCCTGCGCAGCGATGCCGAGTTCATCGCCGGTGCGGCGCAGGGAGTCGCCGAGTTCGTCCTCGAGGGTGACCCGTCACCGGTGTCGGCTGCGTTGCCGGGCCGCATCGTGTTCAGCGCCTCGTGTCACGGCACGGTGACCGGTGACAGCCGGGCCGCGGTGGAGCTGCTCCGGCGCGCCGGTGCCGATGTGAGTGTGGTCGAGGCGTGTCAGGGTGTCGGCGGAACGTGGGGAGCGCGGGTCGGCAACTCGGCCGTCGCCGGCGAGCTCGGTGCCAGGTCGGATCGGACGTGTTCGGACGCGATCGGCGCCGGTCGTGACGCACTGCTCGTCGGCGACTGTCCCGAGGCGAACGATGCCGTCGCCCGTCGCACGGGAGGCCGTCCGGTGCACGCAGTGACGCTGCTCGCTCGGGCGGTCGGTGAGGGGTGGAACATCGCTCCGGAGTCGTCGCCGCCGGGCTGACCCGTCACCGTCGGACCCGTTCGATCACCCGACACGTTCCCGACATGCAGCGTTCGCAGAATCTCCCTGGCGCGAAACCCCGAGGCGTTCTACGCTGTGGGTCGTCAACGACCGTCCGACAGCATGAGTCCATGGGGGACGAGTGTCAGCACACGAACTGGAATGGAGGATGCTCGGGGCCTGTCGGGGCCTCGACGCCGGCATCTTCTATCCGGACGACGAACAGGATGCAGAAGTCGCCAAGCAGGTCTGCGAAGGCTGCAGCGTGCGCCATGCATGCTTGGAGTTCGCCCTGGCCCGGCGCGAGAAGATCGGCGTCTGGGGAGGGGCCACCGAGCGTGAGCGTCGGCGCATGCTGCGCCAGCGACGCCGTTCGGCCTGATCATCCGGGGGTGCACCTCGCCGAGACGGTTGCGTAGGCTCGCAGGATGTCCTCGATCGACGACCACGGCGGCTGGCCTTCGCTGATCGGAGCGCTCCTCGACCGGACGCACTTGACCGCGGAGCAGGCGGGTGCGGCGATGCACACGATCCTGCGTGGTGATGCCACACCAGCACAACTCATCGGCTTCGTGGTGGCGTTGCGTGCCAAGGGTGAGACCCCGGCCGAACTCGCCGGACTTCTCGACGCCGTCCTCGAGCACGCTGCGGTCGTTCCCCTCGGAGACGATCTCAGAGATCGTGCGATCGACATCGTGGGAACCGGTGGCGATCGGTCCCACTCGATCAACATCTCGACGATGGCCGCCCTGGTCGCTGCCGGTGCCGGGGTGCCCGTGTGCAAACACGGCGCTCGGGCGGCATCGTCGAAGACGGGCACCGCCGACGTCCTCGAAGCGCTCGGGGTGATCGTCGAGTTGAGTCCGGAGGGTGTCGCGCACTGTGTGAGGACCGCTGGATTCGGTTTCTGTCTCGCTCCGGCGTTCCATCCGGCGTTCAGGTTCGCTGCGCCGGCGCGCCGTGAAATCGGTGTCCCGACGGTGTTCAACTTGCTCGGACCGATGGCCAATCCGGGTCGGGTGAGGCGGCAGGTGATCGGCGTGGCGAACGCGACCTTCGCCGAGCGGATGGTCGAGACGCTCCGGAACCACGGCTCGACCCATGCGTGGGTCGTGCACGGTGGTGGACTCGACGAACTGACGACGACGTCGTCGTCCGAGGTCACACAGCTCGAAGACGGTCGGATCGCACGGTTCGAGGTGGATGCCGTCGATCTCGGTCTGGCGCCGGCCCGGATGACCGATCTGGTCGGAGGCGAACCGGCGGAGAACGCTGCCGCCGTGCGGCGGGTGTTGGCGGGCGAGGCGGGTGCCCATCGGGACATCGTCCTGCTCAATGCCGCCGCCGGGCTCGTGGTCGGCGATCGGGCACCGGACCTCCGCGCCGGCCTGGCGATCGCCGCCGAGTCGATCGATTCGGGAGCTGCGGCCGAGGTCCTCGATCGACTCGTCGTCGCCTCCGCCGAGGCGGCGACATGAGCCCGAACCGGTCGATCCGATGAGCACCGGCGAGTGGAGGGTGCGAGTGCCGGGTTCGTCGGCGAACCTCGGTGCCGGGTTCGACGTGCTGGGCATGGCGGTCGGACTCCATGCCGAAGTGGGAGTCGGGACGGCTCCGGCTCACGGCCAGGTGGCCGATGAGCACCATCCGGCGACGGTCGCGTTCCGGGCGCTCGGCGGAGTCGGCGCCGTGTGGACGTCGACGGACATCCCCATGGGTCGCGGGCTCGGGTACAGCGGCGCGGTGCGCGTCGGTGGAGCAGCGGCGGCCGTGGTCCAGTCGTCCGGGTCGGAGGGGTTGGGCGATCCCGAGCAGCGGCGCCGCATCCTGTCGGTCACGACCGAACTCGAGCACCATGCCGACAACGTCGCCGCATCGCTCGAAGGCGGTGTCGTCGTGGCGGCGGCCGACACGGTCACCCGGGTCCGGATGGCATTCGATCCAGCAGTGGTCGTCTGGATCCCCGATCGGACGACGACCTCGACCGATCGCTCGAGGACGACGCTCCCGGCCACGGTCTCTCGATCCGATGCCGTGTTCAACATCGGTCGGGCGGCGATGTTCGTCGCAGCGTGCGCAGCGGGGGATCCGTCCCGGTTGCGAGCCGCGACCGAGGACCGATTGCACCAAGCGATTCGCCTCGCCGAGGTGGAGCCGTCGGCGACGGCGATCGAAGCGGCCCTGGAGGGTGGGGCGTGGGCGGCCTGGCTCTCCGGCAGTGGTCCGACCGTCGCCATGTTCTGCGAGTCGGCCCGGGCCGACGAGTTGGCCGGGGCGATGCCGGCGGGCGGCCACGCGAAAGTGCTACGAATCGATCACGAGGGAGCGGTCGTCGTTCGGGCGTGACCTCGCAGCGGCGTCGATCGGGCCCTCAGGCGGCGCGACGATCGAGTCGCTCGGTGAGGTCGGGGACCGAGATCGGGAAGTTCCAGGAGCCCGAGCATCGATGAACGACGAGTCGTGCAGCGTGACGATCGAGGAACTTGGCCAACACCAGCGCTTCGTCGACTGCATCGTGGCCGAGCGGCGCGGAGGCCGATGGCTCCGGCGGCGGCCCGATCGGGAGTGGCATGCCACCTCGCGACGTTCCGCCGTCGGCGAACGATCCGACGAGGCGCCCGCCGTCGATGGTCCAGGTCGTTCCGTCTCGTTCGACGACGCATCGACCGAGCGAGCGCACTGCGTCGATCAGGCGCTGCCGTCGGACGGCGGCGAGGAGGGCCTGCGCTCGGTCGCGGACCAGCGCGGCTTCTTCGTACCGCTGGGCAGCGGCCAGTCCCGCCATGCGGTCGACGAGCGCCGACGTGATCGCATCGGCATCACCGCGCATCACCCGGACGGCGGCGTCGACCGCCCGGCGGTACGAGGCGGGGTCGGCAGCGCCGGCACACGGGCACTGCGCGACGCCGAGTTGCGCAGCGCTGCACACCGTGGCGTCGGCTGCAGGGCGGAACGTCTTCCCGATCCGGGTCGAGCAGCGCCGGAGCGGTAGCACCGATTCGAAGGCGTCGACGACCTGGCGAGCCATCGCCCGCGACGGAAGTGGGCCGAGGTGCTCGCCGGTGTCGGCGGCCGATCGGACGACGGAGAGTCGGGGCCACGGGCTCTCCGTGTCGAGTCGGACCGAGCAGTAGCGGTCGACGCGGGTTCCGGCCCGGTTGAAGCGGGGGAGGAGCCGGGCGATCAGACGAGCCTCGACGATCTCTGCGGTCAGCGGATCGGCGAACGGGAGGTGATCGATGTTCCGCATCTCGCGGAGCATCGGGCCGATTCGGCGTCGGTCGTCGCTCCCGAAGTAACTCCGAACGCGTTGACGAAGGTTCGTGGCCTTTCCGACGTAGAGGACCTCGTTGCGATGATCGAGGAACAGATACACCCCTGGGGAGCGGGGGAGGTCGGTCGTGAGGTCGAGTTTCCGGGCTTGCGGGTGGCCGGCGAGCTTCCCCACCGCCACGAGGTCGTCCAGGCCGAGCACTCCCCAGCCAGATGCCCGCTCGAGCAGGAGGTGGAGCAGGTCGGCCGTCGCCAGGGCGTCGTCGAGCGCTCGGTGGCTCGGGAGGTGCGACAGTCGGAGGCGGGTGGCGAGGGTGCCGAGTTTGAAGTTGGGAACCTCGTCGCGCAGGAGGCGGCGTGCGAGGACCGCGGTGTCGACGACCGTCGGCCGGTAGTCGGGTCGCCCGTCGCGATCGAATGCCGCTCGCACGAAGCCGAGGTCGAACGAAGCGTTGTGGGCGACGAACACCGCATCGCCGAGGAAGTCGCGGAGTGATCCGAGGACCGTCTCGATGCGGGGGGCGTTCCGGACGACGGCATCGGTCAGACCGGTGAGGACGGTCACCTGGGGAGGGATCGCTCGGCCGGGATTCACGAGGGTGTGGAACGTGCCGAGGCGCTCCCCGCCCCGGAACTTCACGGCGCCGATCTCGGTGATCATGTCGGCATCGCGCCGGGTGCCCGTCGTCTCGAGGTCGAGGACGCAGAACGTCACGTCGCGCAGGGGTGTGCCGAGGTCGTCGAAGCTCTGCTGTCCGAGCATGGACCGGTGATCTCAGCACGAACGAATGTTCGTGTCAAGAACATCCGTTCGATCGGTGTGTCGGATCCGGTCGCCGGTGCTCCGCCCACGGGGTTCCCGGCCGGGCGTAGAGTCGACGGGGTGGAGAGTTCGGCGCCGCCTGGCGGGTTCGACGTCGGGGCGCTGCGATCGGCCGTCGAGTTCGTCCTGATGGTGGTCCGCGAGGGGCGGAAACTCAAACCGCCGCTCGACGTCCCGGTACCACTCGTCCGGCTGGCCCGTCGGCTCGACGGTCGATCATCGACCGTGACCCCTCAGGTCTGCGAAGCGGTCCGCCGCGTGCTCGAATCGGAGCCGACGTTCCGCGAGCGACTCGGCTCGGCGGCGACTCCCGAGGCGGTCGATGCGATCGGGCTCGTCTGGCTCCAGCGACCGGCGGGATGGGAGGACGAGGTGTGCCGACTCGCCGCCGAGCGGGCGGAGGAGGCGGCGCAGGCGGATGCGGTCAGGCTGCTCAAGTCCGAGGAACGGCGACGGATCGCCGCCGAGGAGCATCGAGCGAGGCTGGTGGCCGAGACGGTGGGTCTCCGGGAGGCCCTCGCCGAGGCGAATGGTCGGGTCTCGGAGGCGCAGGGCGAGATCGACCGACTCCGCGACGAGTTGAACGATGTCACGGCGCAGCTCTCGACGACCCGGGTCGAGGTGCGGCACGCCCTCGACCGCGAGCGTGCGGCGCGTCTGAAGCTGGAAGCGGTCGCCGACGCTCGGTCGGCGGCCGACGATGCGCTGGCTCGGGCGAACGGGGTCCGTGACGAGGCGTTGGCCGACCGGGCACGAGCTGCCGCCGACGAGGCCGAACTGGCGGCCATTGCAGCGCGCGCCGTGGAGCTCGCCGATCGCCTCGCATCGCTCGTCGATGTGCAGCACCCGTCCGACGGTTCGCCGCCGACCCGGATGCCGCTCGCCGTTCCCGGACGATTGGCGGGGGACGCGACGGGAACAGCGGAGTTCCTGCTCCGGTCGGGGGTCGATGTGCTCGTCGACGGCTACAACGTCACCAAGACGGTCTGGCCGCGTCGCGATCTCGCCGCTCAGCGGTCGGCGCTGCTCGACGAGTGCGAGAACCTCGCACGGCGTTTCGGGCGCAGTCGCGTCACCGTGGTGTTCGACGGGGCCGATCTCGTCGGCGCCACCGGCGACGGTCGGAGGATGATTCGGGTCGTGTACTCGCCCGGCGGGGGCGAGGCCGATGATGTGATCCGCGCCGAAGTCGGATTCGTACCGGTGTCCAGGCCGGGCGTCGTCGTCACCGACGACGCCGCGATCGTGCGAGACGTCCGGACCGCCGGGGCGAACCACGTCGTGGTCGACGCGTTCGCGGCCTTGTTCCGGTGACGGGCGGGTCGGGCCTCAGCGGTTGGCGATTCGCTCGCGTCGTGCGAGGCGGCGGGCGGTCCGGCCGATCGGCTCGAGATGGCGATGGTCGAGGTCGCCGAACTCGCCGCCGTTGTCGAACAGGACGCGGTAGCGCTGCCAGTTGAAGCCGTTCGCCAGGATCACTCGGCCTTCGGTGCCGGTCGGTACGTCACGACCACCGCGCTGATCGACGAGGTCCACCGTCGCTCGGACGCGGTCACCGAGTTTCAGGTCGAGTTGTCCGGCATGGGGCTTGCTCAGCGCATGGGGCTTCCAAAACTGCACCGGAGCATTCTGCCGGAAGGACGGGCCCCGGTGCACGTTCTCGAGCGGACTCTCCGATCGGAGCTCGCGTCCCGCCGTCGACCCGAGGGTGCCGACGTGGTCCGGCCGGTAGAGTCGGAGGCCTGTGAAATCTTCGGTCGAATCCCTCGAAGGGAACAAGGTCAAGCTGTACGTCGAGATCGACGAGGCGGAGTTCGACAACGACATCGATCGTGCGTTCCGAACCATCGCCCGGGAGGTCAAGCTCCCCGGATTCCGCAACGGCAAGGTCCCACGCCGCGTCCTCGAGGCCCGGATCGGCCTCGGCCCGGCCCGGGAGCAGGCGCTGCGCGACGCCATCCCGGCCTATCTCGGTCGGGCGGTGCGGGAGCACGACGTCGATCTCGTGGCCACGCCCGAAGTGAACATCACCGGCGGTGCCGAGGACGGCCTGGTCGAGTTCGAGGCGTCGTGTGAGGTGCGACCGGTCATCACGGTGCCGGGCTACGGCGGCCTCCGTATCGAACTCGAATCCCCCGTGCCGTCGACGGACGAGATCGCCGACGCCGAGGCCGCCGAACTGCGTCGAGCCGGCATCTTGCAGGCGGTCGATCGTCCAGCGGTTTCGGGCGACTACCTGACGCTCGACATCTCGGCGACGCGAGATGGCGACGAGGTCCCCGGGCTGAACACCGAGGACTGGTCGTACGAACTCGGACAGGGATGGGTGGCGGAGGACTTCGACGACCAGCTCGCCGGGGCCACGGCCGGAGCGGTCCTCGAGTTCACGACGACGCCGAAGGGGACGTCGGACGCCGCCGACTTCACGGTGTCGGTCACCGCGGTGCAGGAGCTGATCGTGCCCGAGCCGACCGACGAGTGGGTGTCGGAGAACACCGGTGAGTTCGACACGGTCGACGCGTGGCGGGCGTCGATCATCGATCGTCTGACGGAGCGCAAGCTCGGAGCCGTACGCCAGCAGGTGATGGGCAAACTGACCGAGGCGCTCGTGGCACTCGTCGACACCGAGGCGCCCGAGTCGATGGTCCAGGCCGAGATGCGCCAGCAGGTGCAGAACTTGTTCCGGCAGTTGCAGATGCAGGGCATCGATGCGAGCGCCTGGTTCTCGGCGACCGGCCAGAGCGTCGAACAACTGATGGAGAACGGCCGTCCCCAGGCCGAGCAGGCGGTCAAGGCCGACCTGGCCCTCCGAGCCGTCGCCCTCGCCGAGGGCCTCGAGGTGACCGACGACGACCTCGAGTTCGAGTACGCCCGGATGGCGCTGCAGTTCGGCCAGAAAGAGCGCGAGATCCGTCGGGCCTACGAGCAGAACGACGCCGTGTCGGAGTTGATCGCTCAGATCCGCAAGTCGAAGGCGATGGACTGGCTGCTCCATCACGTCGAGATGGTCGACCCCGACGGCGCCGTGATCGACCGAGACCTCGTGCTCGGCCACGACCACGACGAGCACGACGAGCACGACGACCACGAGGTGGATGCGTCACTCGACGACGAATCGGACAACGGCGATGCCGACATGAAGGAGTCATGATGAACCTCGATGCCGTGAACTACCTCGTGCCCAACGTCGTCGAGACGACGAGTCGTGGCGAGCGGGCGTACGACCTCTACAGCCGGCTCTTGAAGGACAACATCATCTTCCTGCAGACGCCGATCGACGATCAGATCGCATCGCTGCTCTGCGCCCAACTCGTCCATCTCGAGTCGGAGAACCCCGAGAAGGACATCAACATCTACATCAACAGCCCGGGTGGAGACATCACGGCGTTGTTCGCCATCTACGACACGATGCAGTTCATCCGGAACGACATCGCGACCATCTGCCTCGGACAGGCGGCGTCGGCGGCAGCGGTGCTCCTCGCCGCCGGCACCAAGGGCAAGCGCCTGGCGCTGCCTCACAGCCGGGTGCTCCTCCACCAGCCGTACGGTCAGGTCGGCTACGGACAGGTGACCGATCTGGAACTGGCGGCGAACGAGATCCTGCGAATGCGCGAACTCCTCGAGAAGATCCTCGCCGAGCACACCGGACAGCCGATCGACAAGATCCACGCCGACACCGATCGGGACTTCGTCCTCGAAGCGCACGAGGCCCTCGAGTACGGGATCATCGACGCCGTGATCTCGTCGCGTGACGTCGTCGACTCGTCGTCGGCGATCCGCTGAGCCCGGTCGTCGAATCGTGGAGCGACCCGTCGGTCGCCTCCGTGGTCGGATGGCACCATCGGGGGTCCAGCGCTGACTAGGGTCGGGTCATCGAGCGCGACGCCTGGTCGTGCCAGGATGATCGGGTTCGGAAGGCGGCGTGGCGACATGAATCGTCTCATGGGACGTGAGCAGAGAGGGGGCGATGGAGATGGCGAAGTTCGGTGACACCGGAGAGCTCCTGAAGTGCTCGTTCTGCGGCAAGTCGCAGAAGCAGGTCAAGAAGTTGATCGCCGGTCCCGGCGTCTACATCTGTGACGAGTGCATCGACCTGTGCAACGAGATCATCGACGAAGAGGTCGGGGAACGCGGCGAGGTCTCGTTCGACCAGCTGCCCAACCCGCGCGAGATCCGCGAGTTCCTCGACGACTACGTGGTCGGGCAAGAAGACGCCAAGAAGATCCTGTCCGTCGCGGTGTACAACCACTACAAGCGCATCCAATACCAGCAGCAATCGGGCCTGTCGCGTCGCGACGACGTCGAACTCCAGAAGTCGAACATCTTGATGCTCGGGCCGACCGGTTGCGGGAAGACGCATCTCGCGCAGACGCTCGCACGGATGCTCGACGTCCCGTTCGCCGTGGCCGATGCCACTGCGCTGACCGAGGCCGGGTACGTCGGCGAAGACGTGGAGAACATCCTCCTCAAACTGATCCAGGCGGCCGACTTCGACGTCAAGCGCGCCGAGACCGGCATCGTCTACATCGACGAGATCGACAAGATCGCTCGCAAGAGCGAGAACCCGTCGATCACCCGGGACGTCTCGGGTGAAGGCGTGCAACAGGCGCTCCTGAAGATCCTCGAGGGAACCCAGGCGTCGGTGCCGCCACAGGGCGGCCGCAAGCACCCGCACCAAGAGTTCATCACGATCGACACGACGAACGTGCTGTTCGTCCTCGGGGGTGCGTTCGCCGGCCTCGAGAAGATCATCGAGCAGCGCATCGGTCAGCAGGGCGTCGGCTTCCACGCCAAGGTTCGCTCCCGGAGCGAGCAGGATCCGGGTGAACTGTTCGCCCAGGTCCTTCCGGAGGACCTCGTCAAGTTCGGGATGATCCCCGAGTTCATCGGGCGGCTGCCGATGGTGGGAGCCGTCCGTTCGCTCGACCGCGAGGCGCTGGTCAAGATCCTCACCGAACCGAAGAACGCCCTCGTGAAGCAGTACCAGAAGGTGTTCGGATTCGAGGACGTCGAACTCGAGTTCACGCCCGATGGTCTGCAGTCGGTGGCCGATCTCGCCCTCGTCCGTGGGACGGGAGCACGCGGACTCCGAGCGATCCTCGAAGAGGTCCTGCTGAACACGATGTACGAGATCCCGGGGCGGAGTGACGTGAGCAAGGTCGTCATCGATGTCGAGACCGTGCGCAATCGGACGAATCCGACGCTCGTCCCGCGCAAGGCGCCGGCCCGACCGCGGCGTGCGGCGAGTTGATCCCGCATCCCACCTGAGCCCAGCACCAACCGGATCCACAGCAGCGCTTCCATGACTCCGGAACTCGCTCGGGCACTGGCGTATCTCGACGACCACGCGTCGTACGACGTCACCGGTCGGATCGACAGCCTGACGGTCGAACCGATCCGCCGACTCTGTTCGGCGATGGGCGACCCTCACCTCGCTCACCCGGTCATCCACGTGACGGGGACGAACGGCAAGGGATCGACCGCCCAGATGATCACCCGGCTGTTGATGGCCCAGGGGCTCACGGTGGGGACGTACACGAGTCCCCACCTCGAGCGGGTGAACGAACGAATGCGGCGGAACGTCGAACCGATCACCGACGAAGAGTTCGCCGAGCAGATCGCCGCCGTCGCTGCAGCGGAGGCGATCACCGGAGTTCGTCCGACCTACTTCGAGGCCATGACAGCGGCGGCGTTTCGCTGGTTCGCCGACGTCGCCGTCGACGTCGCAGTGGTCGAGGTCGGGATGCTCGGACGATGGGACGCGACCAACATCGTCGAGTCGTCGGTGGCGGTGGTGACCAACATCGCACTCGACCACACCGAGTTCGCCGGTCCGACGCTCGTCGACATCGCGCGGGAGAAGGCCGGGATCATCAAGCACCGCTCGGCAGCGATCATCGGAGAGACCGATCCCGAACTGGTCGACATCTTCCGCGCCGAGGGAGCCTCGTCGACGCTGGTTCGAGGGGATGACTTCGACACGGTCGACAACTCGCTCGCCGTCGGCGGTCGTCTCCTCGACCTCCGGACACCCACCACGATCTATTCCGACGTGTTCGTTCCGCTGCACGGCGCCCACCAGGGCGACAACGCTTCGGTGGCGCTCGCGGCGGTGGAGACGTTCTTCGCCGCGCCGCTGTCGGACGACGTCGTTCGCGAGGGATTCGGTGCCGTGGAGGTGCCCGGTCGGTTCGAGGTGCTCGGTGTCCAGCCGCTCACCGTCATCGACGGCGCCCACAACCCTCATGGTGCGGACGTCTGTGCGAACGTGTTCTTCGGTGACTTCCAGCCCGATGGGCGGCGGATCCTGATCATCGGTACGTTGCGGGATCCGGTCGAGATGGTGGCAGCGATCCGAGCCGACGAGTTCGACGTCGTCCACGTCTGTACGGCGCCGTCACCACGCGGGGTCCCGGCTGCGACGATCGCCAGGGCGGTTCGTGAGCTCGGTTGCGAGGAGGTGTACGCCCACGACACCGTGGCGGATGCGTGCCGGGCGGCGATGCGATTCGCCGACGCGGACGATGCCATCCTCGCCACCGGGAGCATTTACGTGGCCGGGGCAGCTCGTGAACCCCTGCGTTCGGCGGTGAACTGACCCGGTACCGGACCCGAGAAGTGCCGTTAGCCTTCGCCCCATGTCAGACCGAACCCTCGTCCTGCTGAAGCCCGATGCCGTCGAGCGCAAGCTCGTCGGAGAGATCGTCGCTCGATTCGAGGCCAAGAACCTCGACATCGTGGCGATGGATCTCCGTCGGCTCGACGCCGACACGCTCGCCCGGCACTACGAGGAGCACGTCGGGAAGGGCTTCTATCCCGAGCTCGTCGAGTTCATGAGTCGAGGTCCGGTGGTCGCGCTGGTGGTGGAGGGGCCCGAGGACACGTGGGAAGTCGTCCGGACGATGATGGGTGCGACGAACCCGCGCAAGGCCGATCCGGGCACCATCCGCGGTGACCTCGGCATCTTGTTCACCGAGAACCTCGTGCACGGGAGCGACAGCGCAGCGAGCGCCGAGCGCGAGATCTCGATCTTCTTCCCCGGTCTCTGACCCGACCGGCGCGTGCCCAACTCGTCGGTGACCGGCCGACCCGTCGGTCACGGGGGTCGCGTCGACATCTTCGACCCACTTCTGTAACATACGGAACCGGTTCGTGGCCCGTCGGGCACCGGACCGGCGGCGTATCGACCGTCGAAAAATCCAGGCGACAACCGTCCAACCCGAACCGAGAGGAGGCCGCCGTGGCACGTAACAACCCGCTCAGCCTCGGGCGCGACCTCGCGATCGACCTCGGGACGGCCAACACGTTGATCTACGCCCGTGGTCTCGGCGTGGTGCTCGACGAACCGTCGGTGGTGGCGATCAACGTCAACGACGGCCGCCCGGTGGCGGTCGGCCTCGAGGCCAAGCGGATGATGGGTCGCACCCCGAACCACATCCGGGCCATCCGTCCGCTGAAGGACGGCGTCATCGCCGACTTCGAGGTCTGCGAGAAGATGTTGCGCTACTTCATCCAGAAGGTGCACGCATCGAAGTGGTCGAAGCCCCGCATGGTGATCTGCGTGCCGTCCGGCATCACGGGTGTCGAACAGCGAGCGGTGCAGGATGCGGCCGAGTACGCCGGAGCGCGACGGCCGGTGCACATCCTGGAAGAGCCGATGGCGGCGGCGATCGGCGCCGATCTGGCCATCCACGAACCAGCGGGCAACATGATCGTCGACATCGGTGGTGGCACGACCGAGGTCGCGGTGATCTCGCTCGGCGGGATCGTGACGGCGCAGTCCGTTCGGGTGGCCGGCGACGAACTGGACGAGGCGATCATCCAGTACGTCAAGAAGGAGTACTCCCTCGCCATCGGCGACCGCACCGCCGAGGAGATCAAGATCCAGATGGGTTCGGCCTGGCCGATGGAAGAGGAGATCACGGCCGACATCCGCGGCCGCGACCTGGTCTCGGGCCTGCCGCGTACGATCCCGCTCACGACCGAACACGTCCGCGAGGCACTCGCCGAACCGGTCGGAGCGATCATCGACGCGGTGAAGACCACGCTCGACAAGACGCCTCCCGAGTTGGCGGCCGACATCATGGAGGAGGGCATCATGCTCGCCGGCGGCGGCGCTCTCCTCGGCGGCTTCCAGAAGCGCCTGTCCCACGAGACGGGCATGCCGGTGCGTGTGGCTCCCGACCCCCTGTTCAGCGTCGTGATCGGGTCCGGTCGAGCACTCGAGAACATCGATGCGATGCGCGGGCTGATGTCGCACGGCGGCGACGACTGACACGCCTCGACGACAATGGCGATCTACTCCGCGGGACGCCGTCGGACCATCGGGATACTCCTGCTGTCCTCGGTGTTGCTGATCACGCTCGACCTCCGGGGGAACGCCCTGTTCGATGCGCTCCGGTCCGGTTTCGCATATGCGCTGCGGCCGTTCGAGATCGCGAGCGAGGTCGTCGCCGGACCGGTGTCGCGCGCCTGGTCGGGGACCACTCGGGTGGACGATCTCGAGGCCGAGGTCGATCGACTCCAGGACCTGGTCGACCAGATGCGGGCGAGTCAGATCGCTGGTGACGCCGCGGTCATCGAGAACCGGGCGCTCCGTGAGCAGATCGGACTCGAATCCCTGGCGAACATCGGGCGCGTCACCGGGCAGATCGTCGGTGAGTCCCCGAGCAACTTCGATCAGCGTGTCGAGATCGACAAAGGCTGGTTCGACGGGGTCAGGGTCGGGATGCCGGTGATGAACAGTGCCGGACTCGTCGGCAAGGTCACCAACGTCTTCCCGGAGATGTCGCAGGTGATGCTCGTCACCGATCCTCAGTACCACACGCAGGTGAAGGTGGTCAGTCGGGTCGACGGATCCACTGGCACGACCGTGATCACCGTTCCATCGGGACTCCCCGTGGTCGACGTGACCGTGACCAGTTCGTTCGCGACGACCACCACGACGACCTCGCCCGGCGCACCGCCGCCGACGATGGTCGTGACGGACGTCGACGGGCGGCGGGTCGTGATCACCGTTCCGGAGGGGTTCGAGCGCCCCGGTCCGGCCGGAGCGACGACCTCGACGACCACATCGACCGTGCCGGTCGAGATCACCCGTGAGACGGGGGTCATCGACGGCCTCGGAGCCGGCCGACTGCCGCGGGTCAGGTTCATCGCCGACTCGACACAGTTCGGTCGGATCGCGATCGGTGATGCGGTGTTGACATCCGGGGGCAGTGTGAGCCTGGCCCCACCCGACATCCCGATCGGGCGGGTCGCCAACATCATCGAGAATCCGGGAGCGGCCGGGCTGGAGTTGGAGATCGAACTCAATGCAGATCTCAGTCGGCTGAACTTCCTCACCGTCCTGCTGTACCGGCCGCCGACCGAAGCTCCCGGGATCGGCTGAGGCGTGCTGGCGGCGATCTGGGCGAGCCCGCTCTCGCGAGTCGTGCCGATCGCGATGGCGCTCCTCGCTCTCCAGAAGGCACTGTTCGTGGAGGTCAGGCCGTTCGGGGTGATCGTCCAGTTGCTGCTCGCGTTCGCAGCCTCGGCAGGTGCGGTCGCCGGGACCGAGCAGGGAGCGATCACCGGGTTCGTCCTCGGCCTGATGTTCGACCTCGCCGTCGGAACGCCACTCGGCGTGTCGGCCATCACGATGGGTCTCGCGGGTCACGTGGCGGGCTGGGCCGACCGGATCCGGATCGACACGACCTGGTGGTTGGCCGCTGGGTTCGTGGCCCTCGGCAGCGCGGTCGGCGAGTCCTCGGTGCCGGTGGTGCGACGGTTCATCGGTGAGGAGGACGCGTTCTCGGTCGAGCTCGTGACGGTCGTCCCGGTCGTGACCGTGTCGTCGGCCCTGCTCAGCGTCGTGCTCGTGCCGGCTGCGCGCTGGGCACTCCGCATCGAGCGACCCATGTGGAAGTTGGCCGCTGATGGTTGACGCGACGCGCACCGCCACGACTCGCACGCGAGAATCGCGACATGGCCGCTGACCGCCGCGCGACCCGACTCGGGGTGCTCGCCCTGGTGGCGATCTCGCTGTTCTCGGCGCTCGGGGTGCGACTCTGGTTCTTGCAGACCGTGAAAGCGGCGGAACTCCAAGAAGTCGTCGACGTGGCGAAACGGCGCATCGTCCGAACCGCTCCGGAGCGTGGACGGATCTTCGACGTCGAAGGTCGGATCCTGGCCGACAACGAACGGGTGCTGACCGTCGCCGTCGACTGGCAGTTGCTTCGGCGCAGCAGCCAGCGGGAGGAGATCTTCACGAGGCTCTCGGGGTGGGTGCAGGTCCCGGTCGACGACATGGAAGCGCGGTTCGAGCGGAGGATCGACAGTCCGTTCCTGCCGTTCCCGATCAAAGAAGGCGTCGATGAGCCGACTGCTGCAGCCATTCTCGAGCGGATCGAGGACTTCCCCGGGGTCTCGGTCGAAGTCGGATGGCGCCGCGTCTATCCCTTCGCGCCCCACGCGGCCCACGTCATCGGCTACATGGGCGCGCTGACGCAGGACGACCTCGACGACCCGCTCTACGACGGCTACCTGCTCAACGAGCGCGTCGGTCAGTTCGGCATCGAAAAGAGCATGGAGCAGTTCCTGCACGGCGCTTGGGGGTACAAGGAGATCGAGGTCGATGCGACGAACCGACCGGTCAGGGTCATCCGCGAGGTGCCACCGGTGAACGGTTTCGACGTGCAGTTGACCATCGACCTCGACGTCCAGCAGTACGCGGAGCAGGCAGTGGAGACCACACTTCGCGCCCGTCGCACCCAGACGGCGACGAATCCCGTGGTCCGCAAGCCCGACGGAACCCGCGAGAAGATGGACGTGACCCTGCCCGACGAGGTGTTCTACAAGGCTCCTGCGGGCTCCGCGGTCGTGATGAACTACCTCAACGGTGAGGTGGTGGCGATGGCCAGCCACCCGACCTTCGACAATCGCTGGTTCGAGGCGGGGCTCTCGAGCGCCAAGTTCCAACAGATCTTCCCCGTCACCGACGATCCCGACCAGTCCATCCTCGTGAATCGGGCGGTGCAGGGGAGGTACAACCTGGGCTCGACCTTCAAATCGTTCGTGGCGTTCGCTGCGTTGAGCACCGAGTTGCTGACGGCGGAGGACACCTATCTCGACCAGGGAACCTACGAACTCGGTCCCGAGTCAGCCGATGCCGACAAGTGCCGGGCCGGGATCATCAAGTGCGAGTACAAGAACTCCCTCTGCGGCAGCACCGGGCGCCCCTGCGTGTACGGAGAGGTCGCGGTCGAAGATGCGCTCGCGGTGTCGTCCGACACCTTCTTCTATCGCATCGGCGAGCAGATCATGATCCAGAACGATCGACGCCCCGTGCTCCAGGCCGAGGTCGAACGGTTCGGCTTCGGTGCCGACACCGGGATCGAGCTGCCGTTCGAGTTCGACGGGACGGTCCCGGACCGTGAACTGAAGCGTCGGTACGCGGAACTCGGCGTCATCACCGAGGACGAGGGGCAGAGCTACTTCGTGGGTGACAACGTGCAGCTGGCCATCGGCCAGGGGCTGTTGTCGGCGACGCCGCTCCACCTGACGGCCGCCTACGGCGCGCTCGCCAACGACGGAAGGGTGCTGCAGCCGTCACTGATCCGTGCCATCTGGGAGCCCGGGGTCCCGGATGGTTCGGTGCCTGGATACGTCGACTTCTCCCGTGGCACCGTGTACGACGATCGCAGCGGTCCCGAGGTCATCCGGGAGATCCCCATGCCGGTCGAGATCCGTCAACCCATCGTGGCCGGACTCCGGCGGGTCATCACCGGCCCGGGAGTGACCTCGGACTACTACCACAAGGCGACGGGGGAGCACCTGTTCCGTGACTATCCGGAGGATGCGATCCCGATCGCCGGGAAGACCGGGACCGCACAGGGCGCCAACAACTACCCGTGGAACGACTCGTCCGTGTTCACCGGCTTCGCCGTCGATCCGTCGACCGAGTTGCTCGGACCCAACCGTCTCGACCCGTTCGTCGTCTCCGCGTACTTGGAGAAGTCCGGATTCGGATCGCAGGCGGCGGCGCCCGTGGTGAAGTGCATTTTCTTGGCGCTGTCGAACCCGACCCGGATGGATCCGGTCGAGCTGTCGGAACCTCTCGACATCGACGCGACCGTTGCTGCGTCACCGATGACGATGCCCGGAGCCGATCGCCTCCCCGAGGTCGGGCCGTCGTGTTGGAACTCGAGGTACGGCAGCGGTGTGCTCACACAAACGAGGGACACCGAGTGAGCCGTCGTCCGGATCGGGGGCTCGGCAACATCAGGTCGAGTCCGGGCGATCCGAGCCGGAACATCGACTGGGTGCTCCTGATCGCTCAGGGGGCGCTCACGGTGGCGGGATGTTTCATCGTGTTCTCGGCATCGTGGACGACGGTCGAAGGCGACCCCTATGCGTTCGTCACCCGACAGGTCCTGTTCGCCATCGTCGGGTACGTCGTGATGTTCGCCATCATGGCGTTCGACTACGACTACTTCCGTCAGCGAGCGGTCGTCCTGTACGCGGCGTCGATCGCGATGCTGGTGCTGTTGCTCCTGCTCGGCATCGCCCAGCAGCAGGATCGGATCTCGTTCGATTTCGGCCCGATCAACCTCCAGCCGGCCGAGTTGGCGAAGGTGACGACGTTGTTGATGGTCTGCGCCGCCATCGTCGACGATCGAGCGACGCCCAGCGACGAGGTGTCGTACGCGAAGTTCCTCGGCGGCCTCATCATCGTCGCCGTGCCGGCCGTGCTCGTGATCGCCCAGCCCGACCTGGGCTCGGCGTCGGTGATCATCACGATCGCGATGGGGGTGATGCTCGTGGCCGGGGCCCGGGCCAAGTACATCGCGATGATCTCGGTGCTGTCGATCTCCACGGTGGCAGCGACCTTCGTCAGTGGTCTCGTCAACGAGTACCAGAAGGAGCGCCTCCGGGTGTTCCTCGGGCAGGAGCAGAGCGAGGACTCGGTCTACCAGGTCCGCAATGCCATCCGGGCGCTCGGGACGGGTGAGTTGTGGGGCAAGGGCTGGCTCCAGGGTGATCTCACGAACAACCGGTACGTTCCGGTGATGTGGGCGGACTTCCCGTTCGCTGCGGTCGGGGAGCAGTTCGGACTCGTCGGATGTCTGTCGCTGCTCGCGCTGTTCGTGATCGTGCTGATGCGCATCTTCCGAATCGCCACGCTGTCGCGTGATCCGCTCGGGACCTACCTGTGCTCGGGCGTGTTCGCGATGCTGTTGTGGCAGATCTTCCAGAACGTCGGCATGACACTCGGGATCATGCCCGTCACGGGCCTGCCGCTGCCGTTCATCTCGTACGGCGGTTCGAGTCTGCTGGCGTACTTCGCGATGTTCGGGCTCGTACAGTCGGTCCACATGCGGCGGATGCGCTGAGCCGGACCGATCGGGTCGGCCCGACGCTCGCCGGCATCCCACCGCTCGACGGCATCCGCCGGGTAGGGTGACGTTCGTCATGTCAACTCTCTGGGCGCGGATCGAACCGCTCCTGGCACGGGTGCAGAAGCCGGCTCGGTACATCGGGTGCGAGGACGGCGCCATCATCCCCCGCTACGAACACGATGACGGTGGGAGTGTGGTCGCCTGGTTGCTCGCCTACCCCGACACGTACGAGATCGGATTGCCCAACCAGGGGCTCCAGATCCTCTTCGAAATCCTGAACGAGCGCGAGGATGCGGTCGCCGAGCGGGCGTACGCCCCGTGGCCGGATCTCGAAGCGTTGATGCGGGCCGACGGGGTGCCGTTGTTCAGCGTCGACACGCATCGCTCGGCCGCCGACTTCGATGTACTGGCGTTCAACCTGTCGTCGGAGTTGGTCTACACGAATCTCCTCAACATGGTCGACCTCGCCGGCGTGCCGGTTCGTTCGTCGGCACGTACCGACGACGATCCGATCGTCGTGGTCGGCGGCCATTCGGCGTTCAACCCGGAACCGATCGCTGATTTCGTCGATGCGGTGGTCCTCGGGGAAGGTGAAGAGGTCGTCGCCGAGATCACCGACCTGGTGCTGGACTGGAAGCGCTCCGGCCGCACCGACCGGGCGTCGTTCTTGCGGCGCCTGTCGACCACTCCGGGCGTGTACGTGCCGTCGATGTACGAGGTCTCGTACGACGGACCGCGCATCGCGGCGATCACGCCCCGGTTCCCGGACGTTCCACTCACGGTCGACAAGCGTACGGTCGCCGACCTCGGCGAGTGGCCGTACCCGAAGCATCCCATCGTGCCGCTCACGGAGGTCGTGCACGACCGACTCAGCGTCGAGGTCTTCCGGGGCTGCACCCGCGGATGTCGCTTCTGCCAGGCGGGCATGATCACGAGGCCGGTGCGCGAACGACCCGCGGAGCAGGTCCGCACGATGATCCGGGACGGCCTCCGGTCGACCGGATACGACGAGGTGACCCTCACGTCGTTGTCGACGGCCGACTTCAGTGACATCGAACAGGTCGTCCGAGGGGTCGCAGCCGACAACGAAGCGGTGCACGGATGCGGTGACACGCTCACGATCGGTCTCCCGTCGCTGCGCGTCGATGCGTTCACGGTGGGACTCGCCGGCGAGGTCAGCACGGGCCGGCGGAGCGGCCTGACCTTCGCCCCGGAGGGAGGCTCGTGGAGGCTCCGTCGGGTGATCAACAAACTGATCACCGAAGAGGACCTCTACGGAGCGGTCGACGCGGCGTTCAGCCAGGGCTGGACGCGGATGAAGCTCTACTTCCTGACCGGGTTGCCGACCGAGACCGACGAGGACACGCTCGGCATCGTCGACCTCGCTCGGAACTGCGTCGAGATCGGTCGCAAGTACACCAATCGGGCGTCGGTCACCGTGAGCCTCGGCGGTTTCGTGCCGAAGGCCCACACCCCGTTCCAATGGTTCGGTCAGAACACCGAATCGGAACTGCGACGCAAGATCGGCTTGGTTCGCGAAGCGGCACGGCGCGCCAAAGGGGTCCAGGTGAAGTGGCACGATCCGGCGGCGACGACCGCCGAGGGGATCACCAGCCGCGGCGATCGCCGGATCGGTGCCGTGATCGAACGGGTCTGGCGTGCCGGCGGTGTGTTCCAGGAGTGGGGAGAACACTTCGACCTCCGATTGTGGACCGATGCGATGGAGGCCGAAGGTCTCTCGCTCGACGATGTCGTGTTCCGCCACCGCCAGGGTGACGAGGTACTCCCGTGGGAGCACCTCACCGCCGGCCTCCACCGGGACTTCCTGTGGGACGACTGGCAGGAGGCTCTGGCCGGGTCGGGGGTCGAGGATTGTCGCTGGACCCCGTGTTACGACTGCGGCGTGTGCACCGGGTACGGAATCGAGCACGTGGTGGCCTCGCCGGTGGCGCCGGCGGGCGGTAGCCAAGGCACCGGACAAGATCTCGATCGCGGTGGTGACGTCCCGGTCACCTTGCTGCGACGTCGACCGGAACCGGTCGGTGGTCCCGTCGGAGGTGGAGCGTGAGGCTCCGCATCCGTTCCACCAAGATCGGCAAGGTCCGGTTCACGAGTCACCGAGACGCAGCCCGGATCTGGGAGCGGGCGCTCCGCCGCCTCGTGCTGCCGGTCGCGGTGAGTGAAGGATTCACTCCTCGGCCGAAGGTCAGCTTCGGTCTGGCGCTGCCCACCGGAGCCGAATCGATCGCCGAGTACGTCGACATCGAACTGCGCGCCGACGCCGGCGATGTCGACCTCGAGGCGCTGCCGGCCCGGTTGTCGGCAGTCCTGCCCCGGGGTTTCGAAGTACTCGTCGTCGCCTGCCGCGACGGCGAGGCCGGTTCATTGCAGGAATCGGTCACCTCCTGCACCTGGGAACTCTGGAGTTCGCACCTCGGTCCGGACGACCACGTCCGGGCCTGCCGACTCGTCGACCGTGACGAGTTGCTGATCGAACGGGAACGCAAGGGCCGACGGGGCGTCGACGACGTCCGACCGCTCGTGCTCGGACTGCGCCCCACCTCGACCGGCGATCGACTGATCGCCGACCTGGCCACGGTCGGTCGAGCCCTCCGCCCCGCGGAACTCGCCGAGTTGGCCTATCCGGACATCGACCCTCGCGACGTCCGGGCTCTCCGTACTCACCAATGGATCGACCACGACGACGGGCGGCGCGAGGTGCTACCCCTGCCTGCCGACGTGGATGCGCGCACCCTGGTGGTGTCCGCATGAGAAGGGACTCCCACGATGGACGACACGACCGCCCACGGCGGCACACCGACCCCCACCCCGGGCGGCGCTGACGGAACGAACGATTCCGCCTCGAACCGTCGACGCTCGGCACCGAGGACCGAGACACCGGTTGCCGGTGACGCTCGGCCGACGGCGCCGTTCGTGCCGGCGATGCCACCACCAGGACCGGCGGTCGTCCAGCAGGTCGACGCGTCTGCGGCGACAGGGGCCAAGAGCAGCAATCGCCGGCGTCGACGAGGAGGCTCGTCGGGGCGCTCGACCGCTCGGAACGAGCAGCAGGCGCCGACTGGTGCGGGCGAGGCCGACGCGGCGAGCAACGCTCCCTCGCGGGCCTCGAAGCGGCGTCGCGGCGGTCGAGGACGGAAGAAGCCGACGAACTCGAGTGACCAGCAACTGATCGAGCAGCGTCGAGGACGCGAGCGAAACGGCAAGCCGATCGGGCGGTACTTCATGTGCGTCCAGGTGCGGCCGGGTCTCACGCAGGTCGCCGTGCTCGAAGGCCGGAACCTGATCGAACACTACGTGAGCCGTCCGGCCGACGATGTCGGGCAGATCCACGGGAACATCTACGTCGGCCGGGTCCAGAACGTGCTGCCCGGGATGGAAGCGGCGTTCGTCGACATCGCCACTCCGAAGAACGCAGTGCTGTACCGGGGGGACGTCCAGTTCGACCCGGACGACGTCGAGGACAAGAAGGCACGAGACGCTCGGATCGAGGACATCCTCAAGCCGCGTCAGATGATCATGTGTCAGGTCACGAAGAATCCGATCGGAGCGAAGGGAGCTCGTCTCACCCAGGAGGTCTCCCTGCCCGGGCGGTTCGTCGTGTTGATCCCCAACTCGTCGACCTACGGGATCTCCAAGCGGCTGCCGGACGACACGCGCAAGCGACTCCGCAGCATCCTCGATCGGGTCAAGCCCGAGCAGCACGGCCTGATCGTCCGCACCGCGGCCGAACACGCGACGGAGTCCGATCTCGAGGCCGACATGACGATCTTGTTGGAGCAGTGGGCCGAGATCGAGCGACGGGCGGCCAAGTTGAACAAGCCCGGACTGCTCTACCGAGAGCCCGAGCTCGCCGTCCGGGTCATCCGTGAAGAGTTCAATGCCGACTACCGAGGGGTGTTGATCGACGACGAGCGGCTCTACGACGAGGTCAAGTCGTACGTCCAGGCGTTCCATCCCGAGCTCGCCGACCGGATCGAGTTCTACGATGGATCCGCCGCAGGGCTGAGTCTGTTCGAGGCGCAGCACGTCCACGAGCAGGTGCACAAGGCGCTCGACCGCAAGGTCTGGTTGCCGTCCGGTGGATCACTCATCATCGAGCACACCGAAGCGTTGACCGTGATCGACGTCAACACCGGCAAGAACGTCGGGAAGTCGGACCTCGAAACCACGGTGTTCCAGAACAATCTCGAGGCGGCGGAGGAGATCGCGAAGCAGCTTCGCCTCCGCGACATCGGGGGCATCATCGTCATCGACTTCATCGACATGGAGATCAAGGACAACCGGGCCAAGGTGGTCGCAGCCTTCAGGGATGCGCTCTCGAGGGACAAGACCAGGACGCAGGTGTTCGACATCTCCGAGTTGGGCCTGGTCGAAATGACGCGGAAGCGGATCGGTGAGGGCCTCCTGACCGAGTTCTCGACCACGTGTCCCGACTGTGACGGTCGCGGCGTCGTGGTCGATCACTCGCTGCTGGCCTGACGGAGATGACGATGCGTGGCGTGGAGATCGAGATCACCGACGAAGCGTCGGCGCTGCTCTCACGACAGGGCGGCACGATGACGGTCGACTTCATCCGGCCGACCGGTTGAGGCAAGATCGCCGAGGTGTCGGTCGACACCAACACGATCGGGAAGAACCTCGCCGCGTATCAACGAGTGCGACACCCCGAGTTCGTCGTGCTGGTGTCACCGGTCCTGATCGGGCTGGTGTCCCGTTTCAGGGTGACGACCTCGGGGCGCTTCCTGAAGCGTCTCGTCGTCGAGTTGTCCGACGAGCCGCACCGACCCGTCTACGCTGACGGCCCGGAGTGCTGCTGACCGCTGTCGGACGTCGCCGGGGTGTCCACCCCGATGTCCGCCGGCCCGACGAACGGAGCGACCGTGGACCGACGACCAGAGCCGACCGACATGTTCCGCCTCGACGGCAGAACGGCCCTCGTGACCGGGTCGACGAGAGGGCTCGGCTGGGCGATCGCCCGGAAACTCGCCGACCGCGGCGCCCACGTGGTGGTGACCGGGCGGTCACCGGACGACGTCGCAGCTCGCGTGGCCGAACTCGGCGCGTCAGGTGGTTCGGCGAGCGGTCGGCCCGGTGATCTCGCCGACCTCGACGATGCCGTGGCCGGTGTGGACGACGTCGTCGCTCGGCTGGGTCGGCTCGACATCCTCGTCAACAACGCAGGGGTGAACGTTCGTGGTGACGTGGACACGTTCGGTCGAGACGACTGGGATCGGGTGCTCCGGGTGAACCTGGATGCTCCGTTCGCCCTCGCGCAGGCTGCCGCGCGGCACATGCGGAATCTCGGGGGAGGGCGCATCGTGAACGTCGCTTCGATCATGGGAACGGTCGCCCGGCCCACGATCCCGGCGTACGTCGCCTCGAAGGGCGGGGTCGAGGCGATGACGAAGGCGTTGGCGGTCGAGCTCGCTCCGGCGGGCATCACGGTCAATGCGGTCGGGCCGGGTTACGTCGCGACGGAGATGAACGCCGCGCTCGTCGCCGATGCGGCGTTCGATTCGATGGTGCGGACCCGGACCCCGGTCGGACGCTGGGGCGAGCCCGACGAGATCGCCGCAGCGGTCGTGTTCCTGGCATCGGACGAGGCGTCGTACATCACCGGACAGAAGATCATCGTCGATGGTGGCATGACGGTCGCCGTGTGACCGGTTGGCGCAGGTCGACGTCGGGGATAGCATCGGGCGAGCTATGTACGCAGTGATCGCATCGGGCGGGAAGCAAGAACGAGTGACCGAAGGCCAGCAGGTGGCCTTGGAGTTGCTCGACGGTGACGAAGGCGCCGAGGTCTCGTTGACCCCGGTGTTGCTCGTCGATGGAGCCGAGGTGCTCGCCGGGGCCGATGCGCTGTCGTCGGCGTCCGTGACGGGTCGCATCGTCGGAACGACGTCCGGCCCGAAGATCAACGGTTTCACGTACAAGCGGCGCACCAATCAGCGTCGGCGGTACGGACATCGTCAGCGGTACACGGTCGTCGAGATCACCTCGATCGCCAAGAACTGATCCAGGACGTCGAAGGAGAGCGACATGTCGAAGACCAAAGGTGGCGGCTCGACCCGGAACGGTCGTGACTCCAACGCTCAGCGCCTCGGTGTGAAGGTGTACGACGGAACGGCGATCACCGCCGGGACCATCCTCGTGCGCCAGCGCGGTACGCGTTTCCATCCGGGCAAGAACGTCGGTCAGGGTGGCGACGACACCCTGTTCTCGCTGATCGACGGTTCCGTCAAGTTCGGGGAGCGCAAGGGCCGCAAGGTCATCGACGTCAATCCGGTCGTCTGACGACCACCGTCGGCGAGGCCGGCATCGATGGTTGCTCGGCCCGCCTAGACGTCGATGCCCACGGGGAGTCGATCGCGATCCCACCCGAGGAGCGCCACGCCTTGACGGCATGCGAATCGGTCGGTCATACCGCCGACGTAGGTGACTGCTGCTCGCAGCGCCTCCGACGAACCGGCATCGACGTCGTGCAGTCCGGGGAGAAGATTCGGCCGGTCGGCGTAGTGCTCGACGAGCGCCCGGAGGAGTGCGATGACCGCATCGGCCTGCGCTCGACTCGCCGGACGAAGGTAGATGTGGTCGTAGTTGAAGCGACGGAATGCTCCGAGCGCCTCGGCGACCGAGGTGGTCATGCCGATCCGACCGGTCGACGCCGTTGCGTCGATCATGGCCCTGACGAGCACTCCGAGTTGCGACGATCGGTCGGTTCCGAGGGTCACCCGAACGACGTCGGGCAGCATGTCGACGGTCACGATCCCGGCCGCCACCGCGTCCTCGAAGTCGTGGCAGACGTAGGCGATGCGGTCGGCCCACGACACGACCTCGCCCTCGGGAGTCATCGGAGCCGGGCGACTCCAGGAGTGATTTCGGATTCCGTCGGTCGTCTCGGCGCAGAGGTTGAGCGACGTCAGGACCACGTCGGCACCCCAGACGGCGTGGTCGTAGCCCTCGTCGACATACGGTGAGAGGGCGTCTTCGCTGGCGTGTCCACCTGGCCCGTGACCGCAGTCATGGCCGATGGCGATCGCCTCGGTGAGCGCGATGTTGAGCCCGATCGCCTGGCTGACCGACCGTGCGACCTGGGCGACCTCGAGTGCGTGCGTCAGGCGGGTCCGCTGGTGGTCGTCGGGAAAGACGAAGACCTGCGTCTTGCCGGCCAGTCGCCGGAACGCGGCGGCGTGGAGGATCCGGTCGCGGTCCCGCTCGAAGCAGGTGCGGAACGGATCGGGCGCTTCGTCGATCGGCCGGTCGCCGGCCCCGACGGCTCGGGTCGCCAGCGGTGCGAGCGAGTCCTCTTCGTGCTCCTCTCGGGCCTGTCGGACCACGGTCGACGTCGACCCGGGACCGGCCCAGGAGTCCTCGTGGGCGAGGGCCACGCCGTCGGTGTGGTGACCTCGCATGGTGGAGGCCCAGCGTTGCGCTCGTGCCGAACGATCGTCCGAGTCCATGCCGACACGCTACGACGGTCTGCAGCGGGCGGCGCGCACTCCTGGCATCGGGCCGGGCCCGACCCCGCGTCGATAGGCTCGCGACCGTGTCGAGGGGTACGTCGCAGTTCGTTGACGAGTGCCAACTCAACGTCCGGGGCGGCGATGGGGGTGCGGGGTGCGTGTCGTTCCGTCGCGAGGGCCCGGTCGTGATGGGCGGCCCCAATGGCGGTGACGGTGGGAGCGGCGGAGACGTCTGGCTCGTCGCCGACCACAACACCTCGTCACTCCTCGCCTTCCGCGATCACCCGCATCGCCGGGCGGAGAGCGGGGTGCACGGGAAGGGCAAGGATCTCCACGGTCGGAGGGGCGCATCGCTGGAGGTCGCCGTACCCGAGGGGACCGTCGTCACCGACATGTACAACGGTGAGGTGCTCGCCGAGCTGTATCGGCACGGGGACCGGTACCTGGCGGCGCGAGGCGGTCGGGGTGGTCGCGGAAACGCTCGTTTCCTGGGGAACCGCCGCCGGGCCCCGTCGTTCGCCGAACAGGGTGAGCACGGTGAGGAGCGGTGGCTCAAGCTCGAGATCCAGCTCATGGCGGATGTGGCACTCGTCGGCTTTCCGAATGCCGGGAAGAGCACGTTGATCAGTGTCATCTCGGCGGCGAAGCCGAAGATCGCGGCGTACCCGTTCACCACGCTCGAGCCGAATCTGGGTGTCGTGTCGCTCGATGACGACACGAACTTCGTGGTGGCCGACATCCCGGGCTTGATCGAAGGGGCGAGCGACGGCCGCGGACTCGGTCACCAGTTCCTGAGGCACATCGAGCGGGCGCGGGTGCTGTGCTTGCTCATCGACCTCCTGCCCCCCGACGGCACCGATCCGGCCGAACAGGAACGGATCCTGCTCCACGAACTCGAGGCCTACCGCCCGGATCTGCTCGACCGGCCGCGTCTGGTCGTCGGGACGAAGGCCGATGTCGTCTCGCCCGACCACCTCGTCGAGATCGGATGGCCGCATCCCGTGATCTCGTCCGTGACCCGTCAGGGGCTCGGCGTCCTCGTGGGTGCCATGGCGTCGCTCGTCCACGAGGCCCGCCGCGACGAACCCGAGGTCGACGGACTCGTCGTGATCCGACCCGAGACGACCGGCGCCGTGGTCGAACGCGTCGACGAGCACGAGTTCCGTCTGGTCGGTCGAGAGGTCGAACGTGTCGTCGCCCTCAACGACGTGACGACACCCGATGCATTGGCGTACATCGACGCTCGGCTCGAGCGCCTCGGCGTGCATCGGATGCTCGAGCGTTCCGGTGTCAGCGACGGAGACGTCGTGTGGATCGGCGACTTCAGCTTCGAGTACCGCTCCGCGACATGAGCGAGCCGACGCAGCCGCTCCGCGTCGTCGCCAAGATCGGCACGGCCTCGATCACCGACGCGAGCGGTCAGATCTCCGGGACGGCGGTCGCACAGCTCGTCGACGAGGTCGCCGGGCTCCGCGCAGCAGGTCACGACGTCATCGTGGTGTCCTCGGGGGCCGTGGCGGCGGGGGTGGCAGCGCTGAGCATGGAGAGCCGACCCACCGACATGCGAACGTTGCAGGCCGTCTCGGCCGTCGGTCAGGCTCGGCTGATCGAGCGGTACCGGGGTGAGTTCGACCGACACGGGATCATCTGCGCCCAGTTGCTCGTCGATTCGTTCGATTTCGTCGAGCGGTCGCAGTACCTCCACCTGCGTGCGACCGTCAACCGACTCCTCGAACTCGGTGTCGTGCCGATCGTGAACGAGAACGATGCCATCGCGAACGACGAACTCCGCTACGGCGACAACGACCGGATCGCTGCGCTCCTCGCCAACGGCGTCGGTGCCGATGTCCTGGTGCTGCTCACCGACATGGACGGTCTGTACACGGCCGACCCGCGCAGCGACCCCACCGCATCTCTCGTCCCGCTCGTGCGCTCCGACGACCCGCTGTTGTCGATCCGTGCCGGCGTCGGCGGGAGTGGACGGGGGAGCGGTGGGATGGCGAGCAAGCTCACCGCAGCTCGTATGGCCTCGTGGTCAGGGGTCCGCAGCGTGATCGCCCGGGCGGCGCGACCGGGCGTGCTCGCCGGTGCCGTGTCGGCCGAACTCGTCGGGACGACGTTCGAACCACACGTTCGCACGCTGTCCGCCCGCAAGCTCTGGATCGCGTTCGCCGCCGACGTCGTCGGAACGGTGACGGTCGACGACGGTGCACGGCGGGCGCTCGCCGAGCGCGGAGGGAGCTTGTTGCCGGCCGGCATCCGTTCGGTGGTGGGAAGATTCGAACGTGGCGACGTCGTCGACCTGGTCGACGAGTCGTCGTCGGTGTTCGCCCGTGGTCGGGTGTCGATCGACAGTCGCGACCTCACCGCGATCATCGGGCGTCGAACGAGCGAGTTGCCCATCGGGACGATCCACGAGATCGTCCACCGCGACGACCTCGTCGTGCTGCTCGGTGCGACGTCCGGGTCCGGTGTCGCCGAAGCCGCTGGATGAGCTGACGCAGCGGGGTCGATGCCGACTCAGTCGCCGGGTGGCGGCTCGATCGGCGTCGCCTCGGCACTCGCGGGAAGGCCGAGTTCGGCCCGGAGCTCACCGAGCCTCGCATGGGCTTCGAGGTTGGCCGTGGCCTGCTCGATCTCGAGCACACGCGATTCGACCGATTCCTCGCTCAACTCCGCCACGGCCCGTGCCTTGGCATAGCGGGCCTGGATCTTTTCCTCCACCTCCCCGAGCGTCGGCACGTCGTCGCCGACCGTCTCGTTGAGTTGGGCCATCGCCTCGTTCATCTCCTCGTGCATCTTCGCCTGCTCGAGTTGGCTGAGGAGCTTCGACTTCTGCGAGATCTTCTCCTGAAGCAGACGGCTGTTCTGCGCCACGGCGGACTTCGCTTGTTCGGCGGCCCGGGTGCTCTCCAGCACCATCGTCTTGAGGCTCTCGATGTCGCGTTCGACCTGGATGAGCTGGTTGGCGATCGTCTCGGCGGCCGAGGTGTACTGGGCCGCTTTCGTCGCGTCGCCGGCCTGAGCGGCGTCGGCCGACATGATCAGCGCCTGCCGGGCGTTGGCGTTCAGCCGCTCGAGTTCGGCGAGCTTGCCGTTCAACCGGATCTCGGCCTGCTTCTGGCCGGCGATGACATTCGTCGCCTGCTCCTTGAGGCGCTTGTGCTGCTGTTGGGCCTCGGCGATCGCTTGCTCGAGTTGGACCTTCGGATCAGCGTTCTCGTCGAACCGCCCGGACAGCTTGGCCGTGAGGTACTTCCACCACTTCCTGACGAGCTTGAACATCCCGTCACGATAGTCGGCGATCGGAAAGGCGTCTCCCGGTGCATCACGAACGGGTCAGGCGTTGGCGCATCCACTGGATCTCGGGTGCCCTCAGGACGACGAGCGCGGCGACGTAGACCACGATGCCCACACCGCCACCGACGGTGATCTGCGCGACGGCATGCCAACCGGTGTCCTGGTCGACGTCACGGGTGAGGAACCAGATGCTCTGAGCGGCCAGTGCTGTCGCGAGGAGCATCCGCCAGACGCTGGACCAGATCGGGCCGAGGGGGAACTGCTGCACTCGCCTCGCGACGACGCGAAGTGCCCACACAGCGGCGACGAGGTAGGCGAGCGAGTGGGCGAGCGCGATGCCGAACACGCCCCACCATCGGATGAAGGCGACCGCCAGAACGATGTTGAGCAGGTTCTCGCCCACGTTGAGGACGAACGGAGTCCGGGTGTCCTGGTGGGCGTAGAAGCCTCGCAGGACGAACAGATAGACCGAGAAACCCGCCAACCCGATGGCCAATCCACCGAGGGCATCGGCCGTGTTCACTCGCGCAGCGGCATCGAACGCTCCGCGCTGCTGCATGACGCCGATGATCGGCTCGCGCAGCACGAACATGACGGCGGCGGCCGGCAGCGTGAGTCCGGCGATGATCCTGACGCCGAGCGAGGTGTGGTGCACGAACGCAGCGCGATCCCGGTTCGCCACCGCTCGGGCCAACTCGGGTTGGAAGGTGGTGGCGACCGACACCGCCAAGAGTCCGTGCGGGAGCACGAACCAGGTGAATGCGTCGATGTAGGCCGAACCGAGGCCCGGGCCTTCGGACAGCGCGAGGTTCCTGATCGCGACGACGGCCACCTGGTTCGCCACGACGAATCCGAACGTCCAACCCGACAACCGGAGCAGCTTCCTGACCGCCGGGTGCCTCCAGTCCCACACGGGTCGGAGGTCGAGCCCGCACCTGACGGCCGCCGGGAGGACGATCGCGGCCATCGAGGCGATCCCGATCGTCGCGCCGAATCCGAGGGTCAGCCGCAGTCGATCGTCCGCGACGACATCGGAGAGACGCCAACCCTCGGGGCCCGGATCGGGGAGCGACAGGAGCGTCGCCACGATGACGAGATTGGGTGCGATCGGACTCCACGCGGCGGCGAGGAAACGTCGTCGGCTGTTCAGATAGGCGTTCGCCAGGCCCGTGAGCCCGTAGAACAGGATCTGGACGAGGAAGATCCGCGTGAGCACGGTGCCGGCTTCGCGGAACCGGGCCCCGTCGACGCCCGCAGCGGTGCTGAAGCTGTACAGCGAAAAG
This sequence comes from Ilumatobacteraceae bacterium, assembly GCA_049458915.1. GTDB lineage: Bacteria > Actinomycetota > Acidimicrobiia > Acidimicrobiales > Ilumatobacteraceae > Ilumatobacter. Next base: position 5,937 of record JBMUCX010000019.1, on the reverse strand, counting down.
ACGAGCGGGGCTGCGAACACGGCGATGGCCGTCAGAGCGACCATCAAGGTGGCGGCGGTCGTCATGACGATGCTCGTCGCCCGATCGTCGTCGCGGCCGTCGTCGGCGCCGATGAACGACGTGAAGAGAGGGACGAGCGTGGCGGAGAGGACACCGCCGAGCAGGAGGTCGTAGACGATGTTCGGTGTCTCGTTGGCGAACTTGTAGGCGTCCGTCACGGAGTTCTGACCGATGACGTACGCCAGGGCGAGCACTCGTGCGAGGCCGGACACCCGGGACAGGGCCGTTCCGGTTGCCACGACGAGGTTCGACCGCAGCAGACCGCTCATCGGCGACGACGCTAGTGGTCGCCGACCATCGGGTCGGTGACAGGTCGACCACCGTCCGACTGACCGGTCGAGCGGACCGGGGAGTAGCGTGCGGCGCGTATGTCAGTAGACCCAGCGAATCGTTTCGAGAGCGTCCAACAGGTCCGTGACGGCCTGCGGGATGTGAACTACCTGGCCGACGACGGGATCGCCGGCGTTGCGTTCCTCGCCGACCGACTGGGGAAGCCGGTGCTCGTCGAGGGCCCGGCGGGAACGGGCAAGACCCAGTTGGCCAAGTCGATCGCCGAGATGACCGGAGCGCGCCTGATCCGGTTGCAGTGTTACGAGGGCCTCGACGAGAGCAAGGCGCTCTACGAGTGGAACTACAAAAAGCAACTGCTGCGCATCCAGGCCGACAAGAACAGTGATTCCTGGAGCGAGGTGCACGACGACATCTTCAGCGACGAGTTCCTGCTGACCCGGCCGCTCCTGGAAGCGATCTCCGCTCCTGATCCCGTCGTGCTCCTCATCGACGAGGTCGACCGGGTCGAGGTCGAGACCGAGGCGTTGTTGCTCGAGATCCTCTCGGACTACCAGGTCTCGATCCCCGAACTCGGGACGATCACCGCCACGCAGATCCCGCTCGTCTTCCTGACCTCGAACAACACGAGGGAACTGTCCGAGGCGCTCAAGCGGCGCTGCCTCTACCTCCATGTCGACTATCCGTCGATGGACCGGGAGAAGGAAATCGTCCTCACCAAGGTGCAGGGGATCACCGAGCACCTCGCCGACCAGATCGCGCGGATCGTCCGTTCGATCCGCCAACTCGACCTGAAGAAGTCGCCGAGCGTGTCCGAGACACTCGACTGGGCCCGGACGCTGTTGCTGCTCAACATCGAGACGATCGACGAGGCGACGGCCAAAGAGACGCTGCACATCCTCCTCAAGTACCAGACCGACATCGCGAAGGCCGCCAAAGAGTTGTCGGTCGAGGGCTGACCGGGGTCGGCGGATGAGCGCACCGATCTCGATCTCGGGTCGGCCTGCGGGTTCGATGCTCGACCTGCTCAACGGGTTCGTCCAGGAACTGCGGACGGCCGGCCTGCCGGTCAGTCTGACCGAGAACCTCGACGCCATGGAGGCGGTCCAGCACATTCCCATCGAGGACCGAGACGCGTTCAAGTACGCGCTCGGAGCGACGCTCATCAAGAACAACTCCCACTGGCGGGCCTTCGAGACGGTGTTCGAGGTCTACTTCTCGCTGCGCGGGCCCGAATACAAACTGGCGAACGGCGACGAGTCCGAACTCGACGAGTTGTGGCGCGAGATGCAATCGCAGTCCGAGGACGCCGACGGTGCGCGCGGCGGGGCCGGCAGCATGGATGCGTTGACGCCCGAAGAGATCGCTCAGATGCTGATGCAGGCGCTGCTGAACGGTGACCAGGCGATGATGCGGGCGCTCGCCAAGCAGGCGGTGAAGCGTTTCGCCGGTATGGAGCCCGGGCGTCCGGTGGGGGGTACGTACTACCTGTACCGAACGCTCCGGAATCTGGATCTCGACGGAATGCTCGACCGACTGATGGATCAGACCGCCGAGGACGCCGGCGGTGAGTTGACCGGACTCGAGGAGCGACTCGAACGGGACGAATACGAGCACCGGATCGAGGAGTTCAAGCAGGAGATCGAGGCGGAGATCCGTCGTCGTCTCGTCGCCGACCGCGGTGTCGAGGCGATGGCGAAGACGCTTCGCAAACCGCTTCCAGAAGATGTCGAGTTCATGCACGCCAGCCGCGACGAGATGCAGTCGCTCAAGAAGGCACTGCAACCGCTGACCCGCAAGCTCGCGGCGCGACTCGCCCGGAAGCGCCGACACGGGCGAAAGGGTCCGCTCGACTTCCGCAACACGGTGCGACACTCACTCAGCTACGGAGGAGTTCCCGCCGAGCCGAAGTTCAAGTACCCGAGGCCCGCCAAACCCGAGTTGATGGTGATCGCGGACATCTCGGGGTCGGTGGCGGCCTTCGCCCGCTTCACGCTGATGCTGGTGTATGCGATCCAGGGCCAGTTCTCGAAGGTCCGATCATTCGTCTTCATCGACGGGATCGACGAGGTGACCGAGTACTTCCGGAGCACGGAAGACATCCAGGAGGCGATCCATCGCGTCAACACGGAGGCCGACGTGGTCTGGGTCGACGGGCATTCGGATTACGGACACGCGTTCGAGGTCTTCTGGGAGCGTTACGGCAAGGACGTCGGCCCGAAGACGACGGTGCTGCTGCTCGGCGACGCCCGCAACAACTACCACGCCAGTCAGAGCTGGGTGATCCGCGAGATCCGCCACAAGGCGCGGCACGTGTACTGGCTGAACCCCGAACCGCGTTCGTACTGGAACACCGGTGACTCGATCGTCGGCGACTACGGGAACCACACCGACGGCGTGTTCGAGTGTCGGAACCTCCGCCAGCTCGAGGCGTTCGTCGAGAAGCTCGCCTGATCCCGGAGGCGGGTCAGCCCGCCGGCCGGAGCAGGAGGTGCTGGAGCGATCGCCCGACGGCGCCCTGCTCGTCGAAGAGGACCGAGTCACTCATCCCGTACCCGGTCGGCTCCCACCGTGACACCGAGTCCATCCCGAACCACTCGCCCTCCGGTTCGCGGTGGAGCAGGATCGTCAGGTCGGTGTTCATGAACGCAACCCGAGTCGGTTCGTCGTTCCGGGACACGGCGTTGCCGCAATCGGCCAATGCGCAGATCCGTTGGAACCCGGTCCCCTCCTCGTCGGCGAGGAGGGGGACCGTACGCATCCACAGCCGGGTCGGCCCGGGGTCCGGTCCGTCGCCGGGTGGATAGCGGACTTCGACCCCGGCATCGAACATGGGTTGATCATGCGTGGCTTCGGGGATCGGGAACCGGCCGGGGACCGCATCGGCGAACCGTGGCGTCGGATATGGCTGCGTCGGCACGTCGAAGGGTGCTCCGGGGGCGACGTGCATCGTCGTGGCGGTGATGATCTCGCGACCATCGTCGGTGATGATCGAACACCGCACGGTGCTCACCGTTCGTCCGCTCCGGGTCACCTCGGCGCGTACACCGAACCCGCTGTGTGGGATCGGGCGGGTCAGATCGACGGTGAGTCGGACGAGTCGCTGATCGGGCACGAGGCGCTCGGAAGCCCGGGCGAGGAGTCCGGTGGGTGGGCCGGCGTGGCAAGCATCGACCGACCACGGGCCGCGACAGGGATCGGTCGGGAGGAACCATTCCTCACCGTTCCTCGGTTCCCGGGCGAAGAATGCGTCGTTCACGGGTCACAACGTAGACGGAGTGGCGTCGAAGGGGTCATTCGGCTCCGGGCGATCTGAACGCGGCGATGTCGGACTGCGCCCTGCGGAAGTGCGATGATGGTGGGAATGGAGGTTCTTGACGTGCTCGTCGTCGAGGATTCACCGGAGTACGTCCAGGTGATCCTCGGTTTGGCCGGATTGACCGGCCACCGTGTTCGCGCCACCACGACCATCGCCGAGGCGACGTCGGCGATGAACGCGGTCCCACCGGATCTGGTGATCCTCGATCTCAATCTCCCGGACGGGGACGGACTCGATCTGTGCCGCTCGATCAGGGAGCGCTCCGATGCCTACGTCATCATGCTGACCGGTCGTGACGACGAAGTCGACAAGGTCGTCGGCTTGCGTCTGGGCGCCGACGACTACGTGACCAAGCCGTTTTCGTCACGAGAGTTGAGTGCCAGGATCGAAGCGCTGGCACGCCGCCCCCGGGCGCAGCGAACCGAGGTGCCCGAGCGCGTCATCGACGAGCTCGTGGTGCGTCCATTGGCTCGCGAAGTCGAGATCAGCGGTCGCCCGGTCGAACTGACCAGGATCGAGTTCGACCTCTTGGATCAGCTGACGTCGCACCCTCGCCAGGTGCTGACGCGAGCGCAACTGCTCGACTCCGTCTGGGGTGACAACTGGTTCGGCGGCGATCACGTCGTCGATGTGCACATCGCCAATCTCCGCAAGAAACTGGCCGAGGTGAGCGACCTGCAAATCGTGCGAACCGTGCGCGGCGTGGGCTACGGGCTCGCGCTCTGACGGTCGGCCGGCGTCAGCCGGGTGGATGGAACGAGACGTCGATCGAGCACGCCTCGCCGTCCGATCGGGTGGAGATCTCTCCGGACTCGCCGAGGACGACGCGAGCCATCGGCATCACGATGTCGCCATCCCGTGAGTCGATCCCGGTGACGCGAAGGGTGACGAGATCGGCGCCGGGGTGCTCGATGCTGATCGTGCCGCCCGGCCGGATGCCGTTGACGGCGCCGGACAGGAGGCAATAGAGGACCTGGCGAAGTCGACCCGGTTCGAGACGAACGGTGCCGGTCCGAACTGCGGGGTCGACGAGCAGATCGATCCGACGGTGCTCGAGCACGGTGGCGAGGGTGTCGGTGGCGTGGTGAACGGCGTCGGCGATCGGAGCGTCGACCACGTCTCGACCTTCGCCCCGTGCCAATTCGATCATGTCCTCGACCATCGTGAGGAGATGGCGGCCGTTGAACTGGATCTGGGTGAGCGCATCGCGGTCGGCGGATGACAGGTCGTCGAGTTCGAGGAGTTCGGCGTATCCGAGGATCGCATGGAGTGGGTTGCGGAACTCGTGGCTCACGTGCGCGAGCAAGTGATCCTTGAATCGATTGGCGCGTTGGGCCGCATCGACTGCTCGATGCATCGATTCCGTCGCACGCTGTCGTTCGATGACGACGCCGATGACCTGTCCGACCCGAGCGACGACCTCCAGGAATCTCGGCTCCCAGCCGTCGATCGACGTGAAGTGGTTGAGGCCGATGAGTCCGATGCACCGTCCGGTGACGATGATCGGGACCTGGAGGACCGCTCGGACACCGAACGAGGAGAACGACTGCTGCTCGGGCGCCGCCTCGGGGGGGAGCAGGTCGATGTCGGGGGCGATCCACACGTCTCCTGCTCGGGCGATACCGGACGAGTGCGGGAAGTCGTCGACACTCATGCGCTGGATCGCCGGGAGTTGCGGGACCGCACCGGCCAGGAGCCACTCATGGCTGTTCGCGAACGTGCCGTCCTCGAAGAACAGCGTGATGTACGACCGATCCGCCCCGACGAACGCTGCGAGCCTGCCCAACGCTTCGGTGATGACCTCGTCGACCTCGTCGTCGTTGGCGCCGGCCATGCGGAGTGCCAGGTCGGCAGCCAGGTCGAGGATCGCCGTCACGTCGGGAATGATGTCATGGCGGTGTCGGTCCGATCGGTGCGTGCTGGGGTTCTCGCGAGGGTCTTGATCGAACCGAGATGCCCGGCCGACGAAGGTTCCGCTCCGTGTCGCCGATGATCGACGCAACGTGGCCGACCGACTGAAGATGATCGATTCTTGATGTCGATTTTCACGCAGAGTGAGTTGGCGCGCGTACCTTCTCGACACCGCCACGTGTGGCCGTCGTTCGTGCACAGGATGTTCGTGCACCGTCGGTCGTCCTCACGTGAGCCTCCGCTCGTCGGCGACTGCCGGAGGTCGAAGGTGTGGTTCGGTGATCCGCCTCACCGGACCCCTTCGTCGGACGTCCTCGTCCGTGCGTCCCGCGGTTAGCCTGCCGTCCATGAGCGCACCC
>JBMUCX010000018.1:0-40442 GCA_049458915.1 Ilumatobacteraceae bacterium | reverse complement strand
GCGGTCTCGGCGGTGGTGCTCTCGTGCCTGGCGGGGTCAGGAGCGGCGGCAATCGGCTCGGGGCCGTGCTGGCCTCCACCGGTGGTCGCCCACGTGGTCGACCGCTACCGCGAGCCGGCATGTCGATGGTGCGCCGGAAACCGTGGCATCGAGTACCGGACGGCGCCAGGAACCGGAGTTCGATCGGTTGCTGCTGGGCGTGTGACGTTCTCCGGCGCCGTCGCCGGCAGCCAGTACGTCGTGGTCGATGTCGGTGCCGGCCGGCGGGTCACCTACGGCGGACTCGTGGAGCGGGTGGTGCGCACCGGCGATGTCGTGGTGCAGGGTCAGGTCGTCGGGGTGTCGGGCGACTCCCTCCACCTCGGCGTCCGGGTCGCTGATCGGTACGTCGATCCCGGCCCGATCATCGGTCGGGTCGAGGGACGCGTCCGGTTGGTGCCGAGCGACGGGCGTCCCGGAGCGACGTCGACCCGTGTCGTCCGATGTGAGGGAGCGTCGGGCGACTCGGCCCGATAGTGTTTCGTGCTGGTCCGCCGCCTGGCGGGCCTCGGACGGTGATCCGGCGACGCCCGTCGTCGGACCCGATCCGACCGAATTCCACCATCCGGTCCCTCAGATGCGGTCGCCACGGCGCCCGGGGCCGGGTCGGACAACCGCACGAGGAGCACGACATGGCCGTCATCAGCATGCGAGAGATGCTGGAAGCCGGAGTCCACTTCGGACACCAGACCCGGCGCAGGGACCCGAAGATGAAGCGTTTCATCTTCGGCGAGCGGAACGGGATCCACATCCTCGACCTCGACCAGACGCTCCGGCGGGTCGAGGTCGCCTATGGGTTCGTGCGCGACCTGGTCGCCAACGGCGGAACCGTGCTGTTCGTCGGCACGAAGAAGCAGGCGCAGGACCCGATCCAGAGCTACGCCGACAAGGTCGGCATGCCCTATGTGAACGAGCGCTGGTTGGGTGGCATGCTCACCAACTTCGAGACGATCTCGAAGCGGGTCGGCAAGATGCTCGAGTACGAGCGCATGAAGGCTTCTGGCGAGTTCGACGTCATGATCAAGAAAGAGGCGCTGCTCCTCGATCGGGAGCTGGCCAAGCTCCAGCGCAACCTCGGTGGTCTGCGCGACATGAAGCGTCTGCCCGATGCGATCTTCGTGATCGACACGAAGAAGGAGCACATCGCGGTGACCGAGGCCAACAAGCTCGGGATCCCGGTGGTCGCCATCGTCGACACGAACGTGAACCCCGATGTCGTGCAGTACCCGATCCCGGGGAACGACGACGCCATCCGGGCGAACATGCTGATGTCGCAGGCGATCGCCGCTGCCATCGAGGAGGGGCGGTTCATCGCCTCCCGTCGCCCCCAGGCGGCTGGCGCGAGCGCGGAGGCCCCGGTCAAGGCCGAGCGTACGCCCGAAGAAGAAGCAGCGTTCGCTCAGGCGCAGGCCGAAGCGCGTGCCGCCGCTGCCCGTGCTCAAGCCGAGCGAGAGGCGCGCCTCGCCGCGAGCAAGTCGAAGCCCGCCGACGACGATGCGGCCGAAGCCGACGCGCCCGAACCTGTCGCGACCGACGACGCTCCCGCCGCCGAGGCACCGACGACCGACGAGGCCTGAACGGCTCGACGACCCCCTGACCGACCACCGACGAGATCGACCCACGAGGCACCCATGTCATTCACCGCACAAGACGTCAAGGCCCTGCGCGACAGCACCGGCGCCGGGATGATGGACTGCAAGAAGGCCCTGGAGGAGACGGGTGGCGACATCGAAGCCGCCAAGCAGTTCCTCCGCGAAAAGGGCCTCGCCGCGAGCGCGAAGCGCGACGACCGGGAGAACAACCAGGGCGTCGTGGCGCTCACGATCGACGGGCAGGTCGCCGCCATCGTGCAACTCAAGAGCGAGACCGACTTCGTGGCCGGATCCGACCAGTTCAAGGCCGAGGCAGCGACGCTCGCCTCTCTCGTCGCTGCGGGCGGCGAGGGTGCGGTCGCCGAGCGGACCCCGGCGTTGGAGGAGCTGAAGATCACGCTCAAGGAAAAGATCGAGCTCGGCGAGGTCGTCCGCTTCGAAGCGGCCGCCGGCAACGTGCTCGGTCACTACGAGCACGTCCAGGGTGGCCGGGGCGTCAACGGGGTGCTCGTCGAGATGTCCGGTGCCAGCGACGAACTCGCTCACGACGTCGCCGTGCACATCGCATTCGCCCGTCCGAAGTATCTGACCCGTGACGAGGTTCCCGCCGACGTGGTGGATGCCGAGCGCAAGACGCTCGAGACCATCACACTCAACGAGGGCAAGCCCGAAGCGGCGGTCCCGAAGATCGTCGAGGGGCGGATGAACGGCTTCTTCAAGGACGTGTGTCTCCTCGAGCAGCCGTACGCCAAGGATGACAAGCAGTCCATCCAGCAACTGATCGGATCGGCGTCGATCGTCCGGTTCGCCCAGATCGAGATCGGCTGAGTCGAGATCGGCTGAGTCGCTCAGCCGAATGCCAGCACGGCAGCGGCGGACCCGTTCACCACGAAGTGGGCCACGATGGGTGCCCCCAGGCGGTTGGACGTGACGTCGGATGCCAACTGGAACGCCCCGCCGAGCACCGCGATCGACGCCGCGAGGCTGACGAGACGTGAGGGACTGTCGGCCGCGCTGAGGTGCGGCACGACGAAGATGACCGTCGTCCAGATGCCCGCCCAGGTGCGCGACGTCGAGCGCTTGCGGAAACTCCGGTGGATCAGACCGCGGAAGAAAACCTCCTCGGCGACCGGCGTGATGATGGCGACCGCGACGAAGAACGTCAGGATCTGACCGAGGCCGGTGAGATCGTCGACCGGAAGGTTCGACGTCGGTTCGTCGTTCCCGAAGGCGCCATCGACGAGCGTTCCGGTCAGTCCGGCAGCGATCATGCCGCCGAAACCGAAACCGGCACCGATGGCCAGGTCGATCGGACGGAACCGGAGCCCGAAGTCGAGGCGCAGACTGCGCTGTCCTTTCCGACGTGACGCCCACTGCGGCACGCCGATGAACGCCAGTGCGTTGCCGAGGACGAGCAGTCCGATCGTGTACGGACCGACAACCGCGGTCGTCCCGGCGACGGCGACGACGGCGACGACGAGGACCGTGCTCGCGATGAGGTACACGGCGAGACCCCACCATGCGTCGCCGAGGCCCCAGTCGGTCGACCGCCAGCCTTCCTCGGGGTCCAGTTCCCATCGGCCGTCCCGACCGAGTCGGTACCCAGGGGCGGGTGGATCGTCCGATCGGTACCAGGCTCCGTCGCTCGCCAGGTACCAGCCGGTGGAGTCGAGGGGGGTGCCCGCCGGCGCGGGCCATGGCGACGTGGGCACGGACTCCATCGTACGGGTCAGCTGGCGCGCGGTCCTGTCGTGGCCCGCGTCGCGCACTCGCCCGGCTGGTCTGGCAGACTGCCGATCCGTGAGTGATGCGACGACCCCGGCGGCCACGAGATGGAAGCGGATCGTCTTCAAGCCCTCTGGTGAAGCACTCGCCGGCGCGTCGGGCAAGGGCCTCGACGGCCCGACGCTCGACCACACGGCTGCCGAGATCATCGACCTCAGGCAGAACCTCGGAGTCGACGTGGCCGTGGTCGTCGGCGGAGGGAACTTCTGGCGTGGTCGAACCGGGTCGCTCGAAGGCATGGACGCCACACAGAGCGACCACATCGGCATGCTCGGGACCGTGATGAACGCCCTGGCCCTGCAGGACGCACTGGAGCGGCAGGGACAGCCGACGAGGGTGCAGTCGGCGATCGAGATGCCTCGGATCGCCGAGCCGTACATCCGACGGCGGGCGATGCGCCATCTCGAAAAGGGTCGTGTCGTGATCTTCGCGGCCGGTACCGGTAACCCGTTCTTCACGACCGACACCGCTGCAGCGCTTCGAGCGGCGGAGATCGAAGCGGACGCGTTGGTCAAGGGCACCCACTCCGGTGTCGACGGTGTGTACGACTCCGACCCTCGTCACAATCCATCGGCCCGGAAGTACGACACGGTCGGCTACCACGAGGTGATCTCGAAGGAACTGAAGGTGATGGACGCGACGGCCGTCACGTTCTGCAAGGAGAACGGAATCCCGATCGTCGTGTTCGACATGTCGGCACCCGGAGCGCTGCGCAGCATCCTGACGGGTGGTCGGGTCGGCACCATCGTGCAGTGATGGTCCGAGGACCGCTTCCTGCTGGGTACGCTGGAGCGGTGATCGAAGACACGCTGCTCGACGCCATGGACAAGATGGACAAAGCGGTCGAGCACGTCCAGGGGCAGTTCGGTTCCGTGCGAACCGGCCGCGCTTCGCCGGCCCTCGTGGAGCGGCTCAATGTGGAGTACTACGGCGCACCGGTCCCGTTGCAGCAGTTGGCCAGCATCCAGGTCCCCGAGGCGCGGATGCTCCTCATCAAGCCTCACGACCGCGGCGCGCTCGGACCGATCGAGAAAGCGATCCGCGACAGCGATCTCGGCGTGGCACCCGGGAACGACGGTGTCGTCATCCGGATCAACCTCCCGCAACTCACCGAGGAGCGTCGACGCGAGTACGTGAAGGTCGTGAAGAACATGGCCGAGGACGGACGGATCGCCGTGCGGAACATCCGTCGCGACGCTCGCAAGCACCTCGAGGCCGCCGAGAAGGACAGTGAGATCTCCAAGGACGACCTCGAGCGGGCCGAGAAAGAACTCGACAAGATCACGCACGAGCACGTCGACCGGATCGATGCTGCGGTCGGGCGTAAGGAAGACGAACTGCTCGAGGTCTAGGCTCGAGCGGGTCGGTGAGGAGTCGAGAGCCGTGGACGACGACACGATGATCGGCCGGAGGGGATGACCGAATGAGCGATGACATCTGGCGCGATCGACGGGACGATGACTTCAGCGAGTTCGGCTCGCTCTTCGACGACGACCCGCCGAGCGGTGGCCGTGCGCCGGTGCGGCGTGATCCGGTCGCCGACACGGCCAGGGGCGACACGATCAGTTTCGACGATCACCCGACGGGCTCGTCGAGGTCGATGCCCCACTGGTCCGAACCCGGGACCGGTGAGGTGCCGCAGTTCAGCGGCCAGGACGACGACGAGGAGTTCGACGTCTGGTCGTCGTTCTCATCCGATGCACCGGTGTGGCAGGACGATCGGGCCGCTCCGATCGACGAACCCCGCGGTCGCCCGACGGGTGAGCAGCGGCGTGTCACCGGCGAACAGCGTCGAGTGTTGGGCCCCGACGCCGAGCCGAGGACCGAACGGGTGACGGCGGCCGAACCGTCCGAGCCGGGTCGCATCACGATCGGCACCGATCCGTCCGGGATGACGCGCCGGCCGTTGCCGTCGGGCGACTCCCGATCGGGGCCGTCCCGACGTCGTCCGCCACCGCCGGGGCGGACGACCCGCAGCAGCGGTCGCGACATGCCGACGGCGATCGCGGTCGGGATGCTGCTCGCCACTGCGTTCATCGGAGCGCTGCTGTGGCAACCCTGGGCGGTCGCGGTGATCGTGACGCTCGTGCTTGGCCTGGCCGCCATCGAGTTCTACGACAAAGTGGCCGAGAAGGGATACCGTCCGGCCGTCGTTCCCGGGATCCTGACCTGTGTCGCAGCGCCGGTTGCGACCTACTGGTTGGGCACCGGCACGCTGTCGTTGGTGATCCCGTTCGGGTTCATGGCGGTCGCCGCCAGTTTCATCGGTGCTCGAAGTGTCGAGGTCGGTCCCATGCCGAATGCGTCGATCACGATGCTCGGCGTGGTGTGGATCGGCTTCCTCGGCACGTTCGCGATCGCGATCCTGCGCCTGTCGACCCAGGTCGTCACCGACTTCCCGGACGCGCAGGCGCTCGCTGCGAATCGCGGGACGGACACGCTGTTCCTCCTCGCCCTGGGAGTGGTCGCGAACGATGTCGGGGCGCTCGTGTTCGGCTCGGCGATCGGTCGGACGCCGCTGCGTCCGTGGATCAGCCCGAACAAGACCGTGGAGGGATTCATCGGAGGGGCGCTCGCAACGACCGCTGCCTTGATGTTCGTCGGGCTGTCGGGTCGGAGCACGACGTGGAGTTCGAGTTGGCATCTGCTGGCGTTGGCGGGGTTGATCGCCGTCATGGCACCGATGGGCGACCTCGTCGAGAGCATGTTCAAGCGAAATCTCGACGTGAAGGACTTCGGGACGATGGTGAAGGGCCACGGCGGCGTCCTCGACCGTTTCGACGGGTTCCTGTTCGCGTTGCCGGCCGTCTACTACCTCACGATCGTCGTCGAGCCGTGGGCCGCGTACACCGGACTCTGAGCCGGCTCTCGCGCTCGACCACACGATGAGCCCGATCCGGGTCGCGGTCGCTGGCTCGACCGGCTCGATCGGGGCGCAGACGCTCGACGTCGTCCGCAGCGAGGGCCCCGACCGCTACCGCGTCACGGCGCTCGGCGCCGGGTCGTCGGTCGAGGCGGTGGTCGCCCAGGCCCGGGAGTTCCACCCAGAGATCGTGGCGATGACGGACCCGGCGGCCAGGGACGAGGTTCGACGACTTTTGCCAGGGGTCGAGGTCGTCGGCGATCTCACCGAACTGGTCGAGCCGGCCGACGTGGTGGTCAATGGCGTCGTCGGATTCGCCGGGCTCCCGGTCACGACCACGACGCTCCAGCGAGGGCGGCGGTTGGCGCTGGCCAACAAGGAGAGTCTGATCGCTGCGGGACCGGTGGTGCAGCCGCTTCGATCGACCCCCGGTGCCGAACTCGTGCCGGTCGACAGCGAGCACTGTGCGATCCACCAGTGTCTGCGCTCGTCCGTGGGATTCGACGGCCGTGGTCCCGACGAGGTGGCGAGGATCGTCTTGACGGCCAGCGGTGGGCCGTTCCGGGGTCGCAGTGCGTTCGATCTCGCCAGGGTGACGGTCGAGGAAGCGCTCGCTCACCCCACGTGGGCAATGGGGCCCAAGATCACGGTCGATTCGAGCACGCTCATGAACAAGGGCCTCGAGGTGATCGAGGCACACGAGTTGTTCGGAGTCGACTACGACCGGATCGAGGTCGTCGTGCACCCGCAATCCGTCGTGCACTCGATGGTCGAGTTCTCCGACGGTTCCACCATTGCTCAACTCTCGATGCCCGACATGCGCCTCCCGATCGGTTACGCACTCGGCTATCCCGAGCGGATCCGGACTCCGTTCGGACGGATCGATTGGACCGAGGTGAGGCGTCTCGATTTCGAGCTTCCCGACACCGAGACGTTCCGCTGTCTCGGGCTGGCGTACGACGCGGGGCGAGTCGGTGGGACGGCACCGGCGTGGCTCAGTGCGGCCAATGAGGTGGCCGTGGATGCGTTTCTGCAGGCGCGGATCCCCTGGGTGGCGATCGCGAGCGTGGTGGCAGCGGTGCTCGACGAGCATGACGGCGCCGTACCGGGTACCGTCGAGGACGTGATGGAAGCCGATTCCGAGGCGCGCCGGCGGGCATCCGAACTCATCGCCCGCTCGTTCGACTGAGGCGCTCGTCGACGACGATGACCCACCCCTGGAACTCCTGAACGAGGAACGACACCCGACATGACGACTTCCGCTCCGCCTCCCCGCGTCGACGAGGAACGTCCGCGACACGGCCGACTCGCGAGTGAAGTGATGGCCGGCGGGTCGGTGGTCGAGAAGTCCGACGACGAGCTCGTCGGTGGTGTCCGAGGCGCCATCGGCCTCGGTTCGATCGTCCTGCTGTTCGTCTGGCTCGGTCTCATGAACGGTTGGTGGTTGGTCTTCGCGCTCGGCGTGCTCGCGTCGATCCTCCTCCACGAGGTCGGACACTTCGCCACCGCCCGGTGGACGGGTATGAAGGCGACGCAGTTCTTCATCGGCTTCGGTCCCCGCCTGTGGAGCTTTCGGCGTGGCGAGACCGAGTACGGCGTTCGTGCCGTGCCGGCGGGCGCGTTCGTCCGGATCGTCGGGATGAACAGCATGGACGACGTCGATCCGGCGGACGAACAGCGCACCTACCGGTCGAAGAGCTTTCCGCGGCGGCTGCTCGTGATCACGGCAGGGTCGCTCATGCACATGGTGATCGCCATCGTGTTGCTGTTCGCCGTGTACGTCGCCGATGGCGAAGTCGTCGATCGGGACGGGGTCTTCCTCGCCGAGGTGGAGATGACCGGACCCGCCTGGGCCGCCGGACTCCGAGCGGGCGACGTCGTCCTCGCGATCGACGGGGTCGCCCTCGATGACATGTCGAGTCTCGGAGCGACCGTCCGGTCGAACGAACCCGGTGAGTTCATCGATGTGACGATCCTGCGCGACGGCGACACGCTCGTGATCCCAGTGGGCCTCGGGGCCAACACCGTCGAGGGCGATCCTCGATTCGGGCAGCCCTACATCGGCGTCACGAGCGGCGCCCACATCGTGCAGCGGTCCGTTCCGAGCGCTGCGGCCAACGCCGTCGTCGACATCTTCCCGGTCTCGTGGGAGATGACGAAGGGTGCCGTGAAGGTGCTCAATCCGATCAACGTGCTGACCCACCTGGCCGGCACGAACGACGACATCGAGACCCGACCCACGACCCTGATCGGTGCGGGGAGCCTCTCCGACGACGTCGGTGAAGCACAGGGCTTCATCGGGATCCTGTATTTCCTGGCCGTGCTGAACGTCTTCGTCGGGGTGTTCAACATGTTCCCGCTGTTGCCGCTCGACGGCGGCCATGCGGCGATCGCCGTGTACGAACGACTCCGCGAGCGGCGCGGGCAGCGCTATCACGCCGATGTGTCGAAGATGATGCCGTTCGCCATGGCCGTGATGACGGTGCTGCTCATGCTCTTCGTGTCGGGGCTCTACCTCGACATCACCGAACCCATCGGTTGAGTCGGGCGGCTCGACCTGTTCGGTCGGAGACGGCGGGACCACGGCATGTTGTGGCAGCGATCGTGGCATTTTTCGACCTGTTCGCTGCCACAGAATTCGGCGACCGACGTTGTGGCAGCGATCGCGGCGGATTCGGTCGTGATCGCTGCCGCAAAGTGGACGGGGTGCCGGACGACCGGTGATCGGGTGAGCCGGTAGCGTCGGGCTGGTATGGACGTCTCCGAGTGGAAAACCGAGCGGCGGCCGACCAGGCAGATCTCCGTGGGTGGCGTGCCGGTCGGCGGCGGGTCGCCCATCACGGTGCAGTCGATGACGATCACGAAGACCGCCGACGTCGAAGGAACGCTCCAACAGATCTATGCGCTGGCCGCCGCCGGGTGCGACATCGTCCGGTGCACGTGCAACGAGGTCGAGGCCGCCGAGGGACTCGCTCAGATCGTCCCGCGATCACCGATCCCGGTGATCGCCGACATCCACCACCAGTACAAGATGGCGCTCGCTGCGATGGAGGCAGGGGTGCACGGCCTTCGCTTGAATCCCGGCAACATCCGCCGACCGGAACACATCAAAGCGGTCGCTGCAGAAGCCCGCGATCGAGCCATCCCGATCCGCATCGGCGTCAACGCCGGGTCACTCGACCCCGCCCTGTACGACAAATACGGCGGTGCCACTCCGGAGGCGATGGTCGAGTCGGCCCAGCAGGAGATCGCCTACTTCCACGATGTCGACTTCGACCTGATCAAGATCTCGGTCAAAGCATCGAGTGTCCCGCTGATGGTGGAGGCATATCGCCAGTTGGCCGAGGTGACGGACCACCCGTTGCACCTCGGGGTCACCGAGGCGGGCCCGCCGCCGGCCGGGTTGGTCAAGGCGACCGCCGGCATCGCGACGCTGCTGATGGAAGGCATCGGCGACACCATCCGCTACTCGCTCACGGCCGATCCCGTCGAAGAGGCGCGTGCCGGACGGCAACTGCTCGAAGCGCTCGGTCTCCGCGAGCGCAAGAACGTCGATCTGATCGCTTGCCCGTCCTGCGGCCGTGCCGAGGTCGATGTCATCGACGTCGCCAAGCGAGCGATGGAGGCGTTCGGTGAACGTCAGCTGCCGCTGCAGGTGGCCGTCATGGGCTGCGTCGTGAACGGACCGGGTGAGGCCCGAGAGGCCGACATCGGGATCGCCGCCGGCAACAAGCGGGGTCACCTCTTCGTGAAGGGTCGCAACGTCGCCGTGGTGCCCGAATCCGAGATGGTCGAGGCGCTGGTGGAGTGGGCCGAGTTCATCCACGAGCACGGCACGGATGCCGCGATCGCCCGTGCCGACACGGCGCGGGCGGAACGCGAGGCCGCCAAGGATCGCTCGTCGTTGCTCGCCGAACAGGGAGCCGATGCGAACCGCTCGGCGGAACGGATCGTCGAGATCCGTCGCACCGCCGGGTCCTGATCCATCGACGGTCCGACACCGGACGTCGGACCTCCGGTCTGCCAACACGACGGCCATGGATCCACGTGACGTCATGCAGGCAACGGCCGGACACATCGGTGACATCGGAGCGGCCTTCTACTTCCACCCGGGCACCCTCGAGCGGGGCAAGGCCGCCGGTCTCGACGGGTTCCGCTTCTACTTCCTCGGGCGTGGCGGTGTGCTGGGTGACGTCGAGGCGGGCGTGGTCCGGGCGGCATTCGGTTACTTCGAGGCGGGCCTCGTCGACAAGATCTGGACCTCGGCCAAGGAGATCATGTCGCCGCGTGAGGCGGCACGTCTCTACATCGCGTGTGCGCACGACCTCGGACGGGAGAAGTTCGCAGGCCTCGACGGGCTCGAGGATTTCGTCGCTGCCGCATCGACCGTGATCGCAGCCGTCGAGGGCGCGTCGCTCCCGTTGTTCGAGGCGGTGCGGTGCGAGCCGGTGCCGGAGGACGCCGCGGCAGCGGCGATGCACCAGGCGATGGTGCTCCGCGAACTCCGTGGCAGTGTGCACCTGCTCGCCTTGACGGCGTGCGGGCTGGAGAGCAAGCGGGCCCACGGCATCAAGCGACCCGAGGCGTTCAAGATGTTCGGCTACGAGGCCGAGATCGCCGTGAGCGAGGACGATCGGGCGAAGTGGCTGCGCGCCGAGGACCTCACCGACGAGATCCTGGTACCGGCGTACGACCACCTGTCGGTCGATCAGGCGGCCGCTCTCGTGGCGGGATCCGCCGCCATGCACGCCGCCATCAGCGCCTGACCGGGGTCACGACGAACGAAGCAGCCGTTGCCACGTGGCGCGCCCCGGGTGCGAGGTATCCCGAGGTGCCGTCGAGGCCCAGCACCAGTTCGTGGCCGGTCGACGAGTGATCCTGTCCCGCCTGCAGGGCGACGAGCGAAACACCGGCCGCGGGCAGATCGTGCTGTGCTGCAGCCGGGAGCGTCGGATCGTCGACCTCGTCGAGGTCGGCGATCCTGAGCAGTTCGTCGACGTCCACGTGCTTGGAGGTCAGCCCGGCTCGCACGACGTTGTCGCTGGCACCCATCAGTTCGACCCCCGCACCGCGCAGGTAGGCGTGCACGGTGCCTGCGTCGAGCCGGACGGCCTCTCCGGGACGCAGCGTCAGGTGGTTCAGGAGCAGAGCGACGACGACCGACGGATCACTCGGATGGAGGTCGGCGAGTCGCGCGATCCACCTGGCCGTCGGGTGCCGGTGTGCACGACAGGCCGCGACCACGTCGTCATGAACAGGGGCTTCGGCGGAGTAGAGCGTCCGGATGACGGTCGCTGGCCCGTGCTCGGCGAGTCGGTGGAACAGCTCGGACCGGGTGAGGCCGAGTTCGTCGAGCAACTCCAGGGTCGCGCCGAGCGGACGCACGCCGCAGAGTGCCTCGAACGGCGTCAACGCTCGCAGGAGTTCCGGCTTCGGCCGGTCGTCGGCGTAGACGCCCCGGGCGAAGCCGTCGCTCGCTTGTGTCGCGTCCGGATGCGTCTGGAGCGCCAGCGGCTCGGCGGCGGCGAGTACCTTGAGGAGATAGGGCAACTCACCGGAGACCGCTGAGAGCGGTCGTCCGTCGGCCAGAACCGATGGTCCTGCCGGGTGGGTGCCGAGCCAGAGTTCGGCCCACGGCCGACCGTCGGGTTCGAGACCGAACAGCTCGGGGATGAACGATTCGTCGCCCCAGGCGTAGTGCTGCACGACGCCGTCGATCGGCTCCACGCCCGACAGTCTGCCGTCCGAGATGCAGATCCCACCGGAACCGGTGTCGGGGGCCACGCCCCGGACCCGGTCAGGACGTCGGGCGGAGCCCGAGCTCCGCGGCCCGATCGAGGACAGCAGCTCGCTCGGCGCCGATCGTGGTGGAATCGCCGTGCCCCGTGTGGACGACGGTGTCGTCCGGCAGCCCGAGCAGCGTGCCGACGATGGACCGGATGATCGTCGGCTCGTCGCTGTGGCTCCGACCGGTGGCGCCGGGTCCGCCACAGAACAGGGTGTCACCGCTGAACAGGACCCCTGTGGCCGAGTCGTGGAAGCAACAGCACCCGGGGGAGTGGCCCGGGGTGTGGAGCACCGCGAGGTCGTGGCCGGCGACGGTGATCGTCGCTCCGGGTTCGAGGGTCGAGTCGGGAGCCTCGCCGGGCCAGACGACGTCCCACAGCATCCGGTCATCGGCGTGCAGCAGGATCGGCGCATCGACGGTTTCACGCAGCGGCACGGCGGCGTTGATGTGGTCGTTGTGGGCGTGTGTGAGCACGATCGCCCGGACGCGACGGCCGGCGACGGCGTCCACGATCGGACGGTGGTCGTGGGCAGCATCGAACACCACGACCTCTCGGTCGTCGCCGACCAGCCAGATGTTGTTCGTGACCTCCCACTCGCCGCCGTCGAGCGCGAAGACGCCGTCGGTCGTGACGAGTTCGATCGGCATCAGCCCATCACCACGACGCTACGGAGGACCTCGCCGCGCTCCATCTTGTGAAACGCTTCCTCGACGCCGTCGATGCCGATCGTCTCCGACACGAACCCGTCGAGGTCGAGACGTCCCTGGCGGTACAGATCGATGAGCATCGGGAAGTCCCGACTCGGCAGACAGTCGCCGTACCACGAGGACTTGAGCTGCCCGCCCCGGCCGAACACCTCGATGAACGGGAGCTCGAGCCTCATCTCCGGGTTCGGAACACCGACGAGCACGACCGTGCCGGCGAGGTCGCGGGCGTAGAAGGCCTGCTCGTAGACCTTCGGATTGCCGACCGCTTCGATGCAGACGTCGGCGCCGTTGCCGTCCGTCACGGATCGGACGAACTCCACTGGATCGGTCGTGGAGGCGTTGCACGTGTGGGTGGCCCCGAACCGTCGGGCCCATTCGAGCTTGCGGTCGTCGAGGTCGACCGCGATGATCTTCGACGCCCCGGCGAGGCGTGCTCCGGCGATGGCCGCGTCACCGACCCCTCCGCAGCCGAACACGGCGACGGAATCGCCTCGGCCCACGTTGCCGGTGTTGATGGCGGCACCGAGGCCGGCCATGACACCGCAGCCCAGGAGTCCGGCTGCCGTGGCGGGTGCCTCCCGGTCGACGGGCGTGCACTGGCCGGCGTGGACGAGGGTCTTGTCGATGAAGGCTCCGATGCCGAGTGCGGGCGACAGCTCGGTTCCGTCTTCGAGTGTCATCTTCTGCGAGGCGTTGAACGTCGAGAAGCAGTACCACGGCTTGCCCTTGAGGCACGACCTGCACGTCCCACACACGGCACGCCAGTTCAGGATCACGAAGTCGCCCGGCACGACGTTGGACACGCCTGCGCCGACGGCCTCGACGATGCCCGCGGCCTCGTGTCCGAGCAGGAACGGGAACTCGTCGTTGATCCCGCCCTCCCGGTAGTGGAGGTCGGTGTGGCACACACCGCACGCCTGGATGCGCACGACGGCCTCGCCCGGCCCGGGATCGGGGACGATGACGTTCTCGACGGTGACGGGTGCGCCCACGGCGCGAGCGATGACTCCACGGACGGTTTGCGGCATGAACCCGACCGTACCCGATCGGCCGTACTCGAACCGATGGTGGGACGAGCCAGGTCAGAAGAGTCGGAGTTCGTCGGGAGCCATCCCGCGCAGGTCGTCGTAGTCGACCTCGACCCAGGTGAAACCTCTGCTCTCCGCGATGACCTTCGCCTGCGGCTTGATCGACTGAGCGACGAACACGCCACGGATCTCTCCGAGTGATGAGTCGAGTCGGAGCCGCTCGATGTAGCGGGCCAACTGTTCGACACCGTCGATCTCCCCTCGGCGCTTGACCTCGATGGCGACGGCGCGTCCGGCCGGATCCCGGCAGAGCAGGTCGACCGGGCCGATCGCCGTGGGGTACTCCCTCCGCACCAGGGTGAGGCCCGACTCGATCGCGTCCGGGGAAGCGGCCAGGAGTTCTTGGAGATGGGCCTCCACTCCGTCCTTCTGGAGACCGGGATCATCGCCCAGTTCGTGGGCCGTGTCGGCGAGCACCTCGTGGAGCGAAATCGTGAGCGTCTCACCCTTGTGGTTCGTGACGATCCATCGGTGCCCGGCCTCGTCGCGGACCTCGCTGATGATGTTCGGCGCGTTCATCCAGTTGAGCGGCTTGTACGCGCCCCCGTCGGCGTGGATCGCGACGCACCCATCGGCCTTGATCATGATCAGCCGGTTCGCTTCGGGGAGGTGCGCGGCCAGCCGACCGGCGTAGTCGACCGAGCAGCGGGCGATGACGAGACGCACGGACGCCGACCCTAGTGGGCCCCTCGGTCCCGTCAGCGGCCGACGTGGGCCCGCATCCGCTTCTGGATGAGTTCGCGCCGTTCCTGGAGTTCCCGATAGGTCAGTCGGTCGACGTCGGCCTCGAGTCCGAATCCGGCCTTGACACCGTCGAAGTCGAACTCCACCCGGGTGGCGTCGATGCCGAGCTCGGTCGCCAACCGCTCGCCGTGGCGCTGGGCGAAGTACATCGAGATCTGGGCGATCTCGCCCAATAGGTCGAGGTCCGGAGCGAGCCGAGCGATGGCGCCGTCGAGGAAGACCATGTTCTTGACGTAGAGCATCAGCTCCTTCGGAAGACGGGCGCCGTACCCGAGGAGCGCCTTCACGACCCGCTGGACCTCCTGCACCATCTCCTCGCCCGTCAGCGTCGTCGGGTCGATGGGAGGGCGGTCGAGGCCGAGGTCGGCGATCACCGCTGCCAGGTCGGTGTCGGGGGGCAGCGCTCCGAGGTCCCGCAACGCAGCCATCTGGCCCGTGACGTCGTTGGTCGTGGCTGCCAGCATGAGCCGGAGGAACGCCATCCGCCGCTCCTGGGACAGCCGAGCGACGATCCCGAAGTCGAGCAGTGCCGTTCGTCCGTCGGACATCACGAAGAGGTTCCCGCCGTGCAGGTCGCCGTGGAACACCCCGTGGATCAACGCTCCCTCCATGAAGGCGATCATCCCGGTGCGGACCACGGCCTGGGTGTCGATACCGGCGTCCTGCATCCCGGCGACGTCGTCGAAGTTGAAGCCCGACAGGCGTTGCATCACGAGGACTCGGCGCGTGACGAGCGTCGGGTGCGGACGAGGCACGACGTACTGCTCTTGGCCGAGGTCGTGGAGCACGGCGGCGACGTCGAGCATGTTCTCGGCTTCGATCCGGAAATCGAGTTCCTCGACGATCGTCTCGGCGAACAGTTCGACGAGCGCCGGGGGATTGGCGAGTGCGGCGATCGGGATCCGTCCGACGAGCATCGGTGCGATCCACGCCATCGCCTCGAGGTCGTCGCGCACGAGACGGGCGACCGTCGGCCGCTGGACCTTGACCACGACCTCTTCGCCCGTGCGGAGTCGTGCAGCGTGGACCTGGGCGATCGAGGCTGCGGCGAGCGGACGCTCGTCGATGTGCTCGAACACGTCCTCCAGTCGACAGCCGAGGTCCTGCTCGATCGTCAAGCGGACGACGTCGAACGGTTCTGCAGGTACCTGGTCGCGGCATTTCTTGAACTCGTCGACGAGTTCGGTCGGGAACAGCCCCTCGCCCGACGAGATGATCTGGCCGAGCTTGATGTAACTCGGCCCCAGTGCCTCGGCGGCGGTCCGGAGCCGCAGCGACACGTCCGCTCGTGAAGCAGCAGCGTCGACGTGGAGGCCCCGTCGACGCCGCCAGTACCAGGGGAGGAGCGCTGCTCCGAGTCGGGCGACGACCACGGCGACCCGGACGCCGGGCGGTGTCCGACGTGGCCTCGTCAACCGAGGTACCTCGGCTCGGGCAGCGGCGCGGAGGCGATCGACCTGCGCCCGCCAACGGATGGACGTGCGGTCGAGGATCCAGGGAGCGTCGTCGGAAAAGGCTCCCCAGGCCCGGTCCTCGTGCCGCTCGTCGGTGGTGGGGGTCGACATCCCATCATGTTGCCGTCCAGCGCTCCGCTCGTCGCATCGTCCGACGTCGGGTACCGTGACGACGGTCACACGTCTGATTCGGCGTGCCGATCGATCGGAACAGGAGCGAGCGATGTTCACCGTCACCGACACCGAGTTGTCGTCCCGCCATCCGCTCTACACGCGTGCGAACGTCGGGGAGGTGTTCCCGGCGCCCGTGGCACCGGCGACCCGGTCGCTCCTGCTGTGGGAGTCCGAGTTGGGTTGGCGCGACGCCTATGCACGGATGGGTGCGTTCGACCTCGACGAGTTCCCGGCGGACGAGTTCTGCATCCTCGGTGTGGCCGGCGGCTACTGCTACCTGAATGCGTCGGTCATGCGCTTGTTCGGAGAACGGGCACCGGGCCTGAGTTGGCGAACGATCGACGAGCAATTCTTCGGTGCCCAACCCGGTATTCCCGACTACGAGCCGATGCCGGGAGACCACCGCCCGGATCTGACCGAACGGTTGGAGCAGACCTTCGGGTGGGTCTTCACGGTGCACGACGTCGACGACATGCCCCGCCTCACCGAACACCGCGACCGGACGGTGGCCCTGCGTCGGCAACGACCGGATTTCTCGACGATGACGGATCGAGAGGTGTGGGACCACACCCACGCCCTGTATCCGATGCACCGGGAACTGTTCTCGGAGCACCTGTTCGTGACGACCCTCACGACGGTGCCGGTCGGAGTGATCCAGCAGGTCGCGACCGCCGTCGGCCGCCCGGATCTCGTGATGCCGCTGATCGCGGGTGTCGGCCAGGTCGACTCGGCCGAACCGAGCTACGCGATGTGGCGCTTGTCGCGGCTCGACCCTGACAGCGACGAGTTCGGCGAGGCGTTCGCAGCGTTCCTCGTCGAGTTCGGCAGTCGCGGGCCGAACGAGTGGGAGGCACGATCGCCGACCTGGGAGACGCATCCGGCCATCGCCCTCGCGGCGATCGATCGGATGCGCCACGCGCCGGCGAGTGCCGAACCGATGGCGAACCAGCGCGAGCGGGCGGCCCAGCGGGCCGACGCAGCGGCCACGCTGATGGCGCTCGTCGACGGGGATCCCGAGACGGTCACCCAACTGGCCGCGGCCATCGCGGCGAGCGGCGCCTGGCTGCCGGCTCGTGAGCGGACGAAGACCAACAACATCCGGCTCGTGCAGGAGATCCGGGTCCCGATGCGCGAACTCGGCCGGCGGTTCGTCGAGCGCGGTGTGTTCGACGAGATCGAGGACTTCGGCTTCGTGTTGTTCGAGGAGATGGACGAGTTGCTCGGCGCCACACCGGGCGTACTCACCGATCGGATCCGCGAGCGCCGAGCGGCTCATGCCGACATGTCGCTGCGTGAGCCCGACTTCGTCTTCGCCGGGTCCCCGTCGGACCCGTCCGCGTGGCCGGCGCGAGCGGACGTGACGGTCGCGACGCTCGCGGGCGGTGAGTCGATCCAGGGCTTTCCCGGGTGCCCCGGAGTGGCGGAGGGTCGGGCGCGGGTGCTCCTCGATTCGACGGATCCCTCCGCACTCGAGCCGGGTGAGGTACTCGTGGCGCCGAGCACCGATCCGTCGTGGACGCCGCTGTTCGTCCCGGCGTGTGCGGTGGTCGTCGACGTGGGAGCTGCGCTCAGTCACGCGATCATCGTGAGCCGGGAGCTCGGGATCCCGTGCGTCGTCTCCGCAACGGATGCGACGCGCCGGATCCGGACCGGGTCATTGATCCGGGTCGACGGGAGCACCGGAACGGTCACGCTGCTCGACTGAGCGCCCGACGGCGTCAGTGTGCGCCGTGGGCGCGGTCGCAGAGAATCTCTTCGCCGTCGGGGACCTGACCACCTGCGATGCCGTCGAGGGCTGCGAACGGCCCGCATTCGTGTGGCCGGATCCAGACGTGGATCATCGGGACCTCCGCTTTGTCGACCAGCGGTGCGGCGCACGACGTGCCGATCGGCTTCGTCCCCGCGACCCGTGGCGCCTCGGGATCGTCCGTGAAACAGAGGTCGCCGTGGATGTGCCACTGCATCAGCGCACCTCCCCAGTCGGGGACGTCGGCGAGCGTCGTGCCCGTCGGGAGCATGTACATCGCTGACACCAGCGTCTTGCTGCCGTCGGGTTGGGGCTCGAAGACGAGGCTCTCGGGTCGGGTGGGGTCGAGCCAGATGTCGTCGTCGATCCAGTCCCACTGGATGTAGTGCTCGTGGCCGGTCGCTCCGTCGCCGATCGATCGGAACCCCTGGGACTCCGCGTACTCGATGTCGGCCCACTGCGGAAGGTACCGCAGTGTGACGGCGACCAGATTCTCCGCGAATGCCTGCTGTTCCGGGGTCACACCCGGTGTGCCTCCGAGATCGATCGGGAGTTGGGGGTCGTAGGGCCGAGCGGCCGTGCTGTCGTCATGGCCGTCGTCATGGCCGTCGTCATGGTCGTGGACGCACTGGTCCATCCGTCGGCCCTCGCCCACGGAGGTCTGGCCGGCTCCATGGCCCTCGAGCGCCGAGAACGGGCCGCACTCGTGGGGGGCGATCCAGACGTGCACCATGGGGTTGTCACCGCCCGCCCGGATCGATTGCTCCGGGCAGGTGTCGGTGGAGTCGCTGAGGACACCCTTCACGACCGGGGTACCCGTCTCGTCGAGCCCCCAGCAGAGATTGTCGTGGACGTGCCACTGCATCAGCGGTCCGGCGAACTCCGTCAGACGTGGATCGTCGATGGCGGTCCGGGCGACGATGAACATCGCCGAGACGAGCGTTCGATCGGCACCGTCGACCCGGTAGACGAGCGACTCCGGGGCGGTCGGGTCGAGTTCCTTTCCGTCGTCGAACAGGTCCCGGTTCAGGAAGTGCTCGAAACCGGTCGATGCGTCGCCGATGGATCGGTAGCCGAGCGCACCGATGGTGGTGACGTCGGCGAAGGCCGGCAGTTCTCGGAGCGTGTCCCGGACGAGTTGCTCGGCTCGAGCTCGCTGCTCGGCAGTGACACCCTCGACACCCGAGAAGTCGATGGGGAGCGCCGGGTCGTACGGGCGGGGCCAGTCGGCATGGTCGCCGGCATGGTCCTCGGCATGGTCCTCGGCATGGTCCTCGGCATGGTCCTCGTCATGGTCGGCATGGTCGCCGTCGCCATGGTCGGCATGGTCGCCGTCGTCGTGGTCGGCATGGTCGCCTTCCGCATGGTCGCCGTCGGCATGGTCGCCGTCGCCATGGTCGGCATGGTCGTCGCCCGCGTGGTCATCGTGTCGATGTGATGTCGCGCCGGCGAGTCCGGACACCATCAAGGCGGCGACGACGACGATGGCGCCGGTCGAGATCGGACCGGGGAGGGCCACGGCCCGGCCGACGAGATGTGAGCCGGCGGCCACCACGGCGGCGGCTGCGAGTAGGGCCGCGACGGTGTCGGGGAGTTGCGGGCGCTGCGCGATGTCGAGACCATCGATCGCAGCGATACCCACGAACCGGGTGACCAGCCACCCACCGAAGGCTCCTCCGTTCACTGCCATCAGCGTGCCGCAGGCGAGCCGATCGGATCCGACGAACCCCAGGGTCGCTGCACCGAGCTGCAGCACCGTGAGCGCGGCGAACACCCGCGTGAGGTCGGTCTGTTCGGCGTGGACGCCGGCAGCCGTGGCGTGCAGGACCGCCGCCGCCGCCGATGCGAATGCAGCGATCAGCAGGCCTGGGACGTTCGAACCAACTCGCATCGCTCCAGACTAGGAGTTCTCCGGGACCACGGGTGTCACGTCCGAGCGCTGGAACCGGGTCTCACTCGAACCGGGGCGGTCGACGCGCTCTGAGCGCGGCGATCCCCTCTCGGTACTCGGCGGTACGCATCGCCTCGTCGAGGAGAGCTTTCGACTCGCGGACCGAGGCGGCCACGTCGTGGCGATGCAGGTCGGCGTACAGCTGCTGCTTCGTCGTCGTCACGGCCGACGGACCGACCGTCAGGGAGAGCAGGCGAGCCGTGTCGAGTGCGGCCTCGAGCGTGTCCGCCGGATCGTCGTGCACTGCGTTCCAGAGACCCCACTCGGCCGTGTCGCCCACGGTCACCGTGCGTCCGGTCAAGAGCAGATCGGCCGCCCGAGTGATCCCGATGAGTCGGGGGAGGACCCAGCTCATCCCGTACTCGGCCGGGAGACCGAGCTTGGGTGCCGCCGTGGTGACCTTCGCCGACGAGGTGCCGTACCGCAGATCGCAGAACAACGCGAGTGCCAGCCCGACGCCGGCCGCCGCGCCGTTCACGGCTGCGATGATGGGAACGCGGTAGCCGTACATCCATGCGAAGTCCTCGTCGAACTCCGGCCGCCGGTGCATTCCGGGCTCGGCGCGATCGGCAGGAAGTCCGGGGTCGTACCCACCGATCTCGGCATGTCGAGCGAGCGCGTCGCTGTCGCCCCCGACACAGAACGTCGGCGGTGTTCCGGTGACGACGACGGCTCGAACCCGCTGGTTCGTCTCGAGTGCCGCCATCGCGGTCCGGAACTCGGCGTGCATCCTGCCGGTCCAGGCATTGTGGCGGTGTGGCCGGTCCAGGACCACCGTCGCCACGTGGCCGTCGATCGTGGTGACGATCGTCGGCTCAGCGTTCACAGGAGCCCTCGGCTCGGGAGTCGATCGCCCCACATCGCGTGGAGGACGTCATCGGCGAGTTCGGGTCGACAGATCAGGACGTCGGGGAGCCAGGCGTCTCGGGCGTTGTACACCAGCGGTGATCCATCGATCCGGCTGACGTGGAACCCGGCGGCCTCGGCGACGGCGACGGGAGCGGCCGAATCCCACTGGTACATCCCGCCGTCGTGGACGTAGATGTCGGCCTCGCCGAGGACCACGGCCATCGCCTTGGCCCCGGCGGACCCGAGGCGGACGGCGTCGCAGCCGAGCGCCTCGGCGACCAGCACGGCGGCGTACGGAGCACGGCTCCGGGAGGTGATGATGCGCGGACGGGGCCGAGTGCGGTCGGGGTGGGGCGGGGCCGGATCGGTCGCGAGCACCAGATCGACCGCCGGGAGTCCGACTGCGCCGGCGGCGAAGCGATCTCGGTCCCACAGCGCGACGTGCACCGCCCAGTCGTGGCGCCCGGCCTCGCCGAACTCGCGAGTGCCGTCGAGCGGATCGATGATCCAGACCCGGTCGGCGGTGAACCGGCGTGGGTCCTCCCGACCCTCCTCGTCGAGCACCGCGTCGTCGGGTCTGAGCCGCCGGAGTTCGTCGCCGATGAATCGGTGACTGGCTGCGTCGCCGGCGTCCATGACCTCCCATGGTCGGGCGCCCCGGGACCAGAGCTGCTCGCGGAGTTCGACGAGGAGATGGCCGGCCTCACGGGCGAGACGGATGGCGAGTTCGACGTCGGTCTCGTCCGCGACCTCGGTCTCACCGTGTGGATGGTCGGGACGGATCACGCCCGTCCAGTATGACCCGGTCTTGCGGTGGCCCGGCAACCGATGGGTCACCCGCGCATCTGTGCGTCGAGGCGCTCGACGGCCTCGATGAACTCCTCGATCATCTCGAACACCACTCTGGTGGCCGATTTCGACTCGTTCATGTGTCCGACGATCTGTCCGACGAAGTAGTTGGCCAGGGCGTGAGCGCCGGTGCCTTCGTGATGAGCGACCCGGTCGATGCGCCGGATGGCCTGGTCGACGAGGATCGGTTGAGCGGGCATGCCGAGCGGGTCGGGGGTGTCCGGCCGATCCCATTCGTCGGTCCAGGCCGACTTGAGCTGCCGGGCCGGCTTGCCGGTGCGGGACCGCGATCGGATCGTGTCGGCCGAGGACGCCTGCAGGAATTTCTGCTTCACGGCCGGGTGGGTCTCGGCCTCTTCGGTGGTGAGCCAGACCGAGCCGCACCAGACGCCCTGAGCGCCGAGGGCCATCGCGGCGGCCATCTGGCGACCCCGTCCGATCCCGCCGGCACCGAGCACGGGGACGTCGCCGACGGCGTCGACGATCTCGGGGACGAGCACCATCGTGCCGATCTCGCCGGTGTGGCCGCCGGCCTCGGAACCCTGGGCGATGATGACGTCGACCCCGGCGTTGACGTGCCGCACGGCGTGCTGGGCCGTGCCGGCCAGCGCCCCGACCTTGCGACCGGCGGCCCGGACCTCGTCGATCATGTGCTGCGGTGGCGGGCCGAGTGCATTCACGAGGAGCGCCGCTCGGCGCGACAGGGCGATCTGGATCTGGGTGTCGGCCCTCGCCGCCGAGAACGGCGCGGCGCGGTCGCCGGCGCCGACGAGGCCGCCTGCCGCGGTGTCGGCCGGCAGCGGGGGTACGTCGTATCGGCGAAGGAGGTCGTCGACGAACTCCCGGTGGGCGTCGGGGATCGTCGCTGCGAGCTCGCCGATCGTCATGCCACCCTGGTCGGAGCCGGCGTATTTCGCCGGGACGATGAGGTCGACGCCGTAGGGGAGATCGCCGATCTCGGCCTCGATCCAGTCGAGATCGATCTCGAGCTGCTCGTCGCCGTGTCCGGCGGCTCCGAGGACGCCGAGGCCACCGGCCTTGGACACGGCTGCGACGACGTCACGGCAGTGCGTGAAGGCGACGATCGGCAGGTCGATCCCGAACATGTCGGTGATGGCGGTCTTCATCGGCTGCTCCTGGTCGTGTCGGTGGATCGTGCGGGGCCCGAGGCCGGGCACGAGGTCGAGTCGAACCGTACTCGGCACCTTCGACTCCATCGGACCCGGAGGATCGACGTACGGTTCGCGCGATGGTCCTCCCTCTCGACGGCATCCGGGTGCTCGACCTGTCGTCGGTGGTCATGGGCCCCCTCGCGACACAACTCCTTGCCGACCAGGGCGCCGACGTGATCGTGGTCGAGGACCGCCGCGGCGACACGAACCGGTCGATGGGCGCCGGACCCCACCCCGACCTGTCGGGTGTGTCGCTGAATCTCATGCGGAACAAGCGCAGCATCGGGCTCGACATCCGTGACCCGATGGGCCACGAGGTGCTCCTCGGACTCGTCGGACGGTCCGATGTCGTCGTCACGAACCTGCGTCCCGGTTCGCGCGCACGGGCCCGGATCACCTACGACGACCTCAGGGCCGTCCGTCCCGACCTGGTGTATTGCGCCGCCGCGGGGTATCCCGTGGACGGCCCCGATGCCGACCGGCCGGCCTACGACGACGTCGTCCAAGCCGGATCGGGCCTGGTCGATCTCATGGAGCGGGTCGGTCTCCCGCCGAGCCTGCTCCCGACGCTCGTCGCCGACAAGACGGCGGGCCTCGTGGTGGCGAACGTCGTCACCGCTGCGCTGCTCCGCCGCGAGCGCACCGGGGTCGGCGGTGAGTTCACGGTGGCGATGGCGGAGGTCATGCGGGCATACGTGCTCGCCGAGCACGGCGCGGCGGCGGTGCCGGACCCGCCGCTCGGATCGTCCGGGTACCAGCGGATCCTCAATCCGCTGCGTCGTCCTCAGCGGACGGCGGACGGTCGGATCAACGTCCTGCCGTACGAGCGCGAGCACTACGAGACGATCTTCCGCGCCGGTGGCCGGGACGATCTGGTCGGCGACGAGCGGATCCTGAGCCGCCGTTCTCGGTTGGCCAACGGTGAGTCGCTGTATCGCGATGTCGCCGCGATCCTCGAGCAGCGGACGACGACGGAGTGGCTCGCTCTGTTGCGTGCAGCGGGCATTCCGGTCTCGGAAGTGGCGACCGTCGACGACCTGCTCGACGGACTCCCACTCGCCGAGCACCCGCACGGAGGGAGCTATCGCGTCGTGCCTCCGTTGACGGGTCGGGCCGCTGCGGCCGACGTCGTCCGGTTGCCCGCTCCGCTCCACGGCGAGCACGGTCGCGAGATCCTCGCCGAGCTCGGCCACGACGCAGCAGTCATCGACCGACTCGTCGCCGAGGGCGTCGTGTACGGCACGGGCGTCGGGCCGCCGCCGGGACTACCGTCTCGACCGTGACGACGATCGGACGACCCAGGCGCGCAGTACTCGACCTCCCGGCGTATCGGCCGGGCAAGGGCGCTGCACAGGCCGAGGCGGAGCACGGCATCACCCACGCCATCAAGTTGGCGTCGAACGAGAACCCGGCGCCACCGCTCGACGCGGTCGTACGGGCGATCACGGAGGCGGCGGCGTCGACGAACCGGTATGCCGACCATCGTGCGACGGCGGTGCGGGAAGCGCTCGCCGACCGACTCGGGGTCACCGCCGACCAGGTCACGGTCGGGAACGGCACCGTCGGCCTCCTCCAGCAGTTGTGTCTCTCGTACGTCGAGGCCGGGGACGAGGTCGTCTACCCGTGGCGGTCCTTCGAGGTGTACCCGGTGTACACCCGACTCGCAGGTGGCACGTCGGTGACGGTGCCGCTCGCACCCGACCTCGGGTTCGATCCGCGGGCGATCGCGGCGGCCGTCACCGAGCGGACCAAACTCGTGTTCCTCGCGACGCCGAACAACCCGACCGGCGTGGCCATGACGACCGCCGACCTCCGCGCCGTGCTGGAAGGTGTGCCGTCCGACGTGATCGTGTGCATCGACGAGGCGTACCGCGAGTTCCTCGACCCGGGCTTCGGCGACCCGGTGAGCGAGTTACTCCCGGAGTTCTCGAACGCCGTGGTGACACGGACGATGTCGAAGGCGCACGGGCTCGCCGGCGTGAGGGTCGGCTACGCCGTCGGTCACCCCGACCTGATCTCGACCATCGACAAGACCTTGGTCCCGTTCGCCGTGAACGCGCTGGCCCAGGCGGCAGCGCTCGCCGCACTCGAGCACAGCGACGAGATCGACACCGCCGTCGCCGCGATCATCGCCGAACGAGCCCGGGTCGAGGTCGAGTTGCGTGCTGCCGGCTGGACCTTTCCCAACCACCAGGCGAACTTCGTGTGGCTGGCACTCGGCGAGCGGACCGATGCGGTGACGCTGGAACTGGAACGAAGCGGGGTCGTCGTCCGTCCGTTCTCGAACGAGGGCATCCGCGTCACGATCGGCAGCCCGGCCGAGAACGACCGGTTCCTGGCGACCTTCCTGTCGATCGCCGGGGAGCTCGGCGCGTGAGTCGGGTCGGTGCGTCGGGTACCGGGGTGCGCCGCAGTCGGCTGTTCCCGGAGGATCCTCGCCGGGTCGGTAAGGATCCCGACTACCGATTCACGTTGGCGAACGAGCGCACGTTCCTGTCGTGGGTGCGAACCTCGCTGGCGCTCGCCGCCGGCGGACTGGGGGCCGTGACGATCCTCGACGACTTCACCGGTGAGGAGGCCCTCGGCATCGGTCTGCTCGCCCTCAGCTTCGTCACGGCGGCGACGGCCTATCGACGGTGGGCACTCAACGAACGGGCGATGCGCCTCGACGAACCGCTCCCCGCATCACGGCTGCCGATGATGATGGCCGTGGGGGTGGCGGTCGTCGCCGTGACGGCGGCGGTGCTCCTCGTCGTGAACGCCGGGTGAGCGCAGGGGTCGGCGACGTGTCAGGCGAATCCGGCCCGAGCGGTGGCCGCCGACCGGATCGGGTGTTCGACCCGGGTCTCCAACACGAGCGCACCGCGCTCGCCTGGGAGCGGACCGCCATCGCTGCGATGGTCGCCGGGATCCTGCTCGCCCGGTATGCGGCGGAATCGGTCCACTACACGATCGCATCCGTGGGCATCGCCCAGGTCGCGTTCGCGGCGGGTCTGCTCGTCTGGGCGGGCCGGCACTACGACGATCTGCACGGACCACTCCGTGCCGGAACGAGTCCGGTGCACCCCACGGCCACCCGTCTGGTCGGACTGCTGACGGTGGTGTTCACCGGAGCAGCGCTCGTGCTCGCCGTGCTGATCGCCGTCGGTTGACCCACCCGACGTCCGTTCCGAGCCTCACGTCAGCCGACGTACGAGGTCGACGATCAGGCTCGCACCGGATCCGGCGAGGAGCCACAGCACGATCGTCCGGAAGCGATCGACACTGATCCGTTTCCGAATCGCTTCGCCGATCGGGACGGTGGCGAACACGACGACGGTCAGTGCGAGCGCGACCAGCAGTCGACCGTCGAACTCGCCGCGGGCGCCGAGCACGCTCGCCTGAGCGATGCCGGTGAGTGAGAACACCGTGGCGACGGAGAGCACGAACCCGTCCTGGGTCAATCGCATCCCGTGGTACCAGGTGCCCACGACCGGTCCGGAGATGCCGATGCATCCCTGGAACACGCCGGCCACGAAACCTGCCGGGCCCGACCAGCGCACGGCTCGAGCGTCGGAGATCCGGAAGTCGGGTGTCGCGATCGTCGTCGCCAGATATGCCCCGAGTGCCACGATCAACACCCCGCGGACGACGGACTCGGGAACCGACCCGAGGGCGATCGCACCGATGACCGCACCGGGAACGCCGGCGGCGCAGAACACCGCCACCGAACGGGTTCGGCGCCATGCCGACCGGTGCCGGACGACGAGCACGAGGTTCTGGGCGATGTTCGGGAGCGCGATCACGGCAACGGCGACCGGGGTCGGGAGGAACAGCGTCATCACCGGGATGGCGACGAGCGGAAAGCCCATGCCCGTGACGCTCTTCACCAGTGCACCGGCGAACACCGAGGCGATGACGAGCACCACCTCGAGGCCGGTGAGGTCGGTGGTCACGCGCGATGCTCAGCCGAACCGCACGGCGACCTCGGCGAGGATCGTTCCCTCTTCGGGGGAGATCCCGTCGTCGACGCCGGCGACCTCACGGGCTGCGGAGAACAGCGCCATGCGCAGGACCCGGCTCGAGATCCTGCCGTCGATGTCGTCGATCAACTCGACGATCGAGTCGTCGGCGATGGCTGCCTGGGCCCGCTCGACAGCCGGTCCGAGGTAGCGCTCGAAGCGGCTGTTCTCCGTCGTGTCGTCACGCCATTCGCTGGAGATGTCACGGATCGCTTCGATCTCCGACGGCGACAACGTCCGGTCGGCGGCCATCACGAGGGCGAGGAGTTCCAGGGCGGCGATGTGTTCGAGGTCGGCCGTCGCATGGACGGCGACGCCTCGGTAGAGCTCGAGCAAGCGATCGTTCATCGTGAACGGACGTTAGTCAGCCGGGTGCCCGAGGCACCGCCTCAGGAAATCGAGTTGGTGGAGCAGCAGGTGCTCGGCCACGACCTCCTGCGGGGTCATGTGGGTGACGCCGACCAGCGGGAGCACCTCGTGGGGGCGTCCGCCGGCGAGCAGCGCCGACGAGAGTCGGAGCGTGTGCGCAGCGACGACGTTGTCGTCGGCGAGCCCGTGGATCAGGAGGAGCGGTCGCTCGAGCGTCGCCGCCGATGGGATGAGGGAGTTGGCGTCGTACACCTCCGGCTGTGCTCCCGGGTCGCCGAGGTAACGCTCGGTGTAGGCCGTGTCGTACAGCCGCCACTCGGTCACGGGGGCCCCGGCGATCGCAGCGTGGAACACATCGGGTCGGCGGAGCACGGCGAGAGCAGCGAGGTACCCACCGAAGCTCCATCCGCGGATCGCGACCCGGTCGAGGTCGAGGAACCGATGGAGTCGAGCGGCCATTTCCAGTGCTCGGACCTGGTCGTCGAGCACACCACTCGCGAGGTCACGGCTCACGGAGCGTTCGTGTTCGGAACCCCGGCCGGGAGTGCCCCGCCCGTCGGCGACGACGACGGCGAACCCCTGATCGGCGAACCACTGTGAGGCGCAGAAGGCCTGGTGCGACCTGACGACGCGCTGGGCGTGCGGTCCTCCGTACGGGTCCATGAGCACCGGGAGCGGGCCGCCGTCGTGTCCGGTCGGGAGCAGCACGGCGACCGTCGGTTCGTCCGAGCGGCCGACGACCACGTGCACGAACGGCTCGACGAGTGGTTGCTCGGCGTGCGACGCGAGGATCGCGCCGGTGGGGAGGACCCAGTGCGCGCCCGGCTCGGTGAGCGTGCTCCGGCGGATGGCGATCGTGGGACCGCCGACCACTGCGTCGTGTACCGCCGGCCCCTCGGTCAGTCGTTCGATGGTCCCGTCGGGACGCCACCGATGGATGTGGCGCACGGTCGGGTCGGTGATCGGGTTGCCGGCGACGACGACCTCGTCCGGTGTGGCGACGAGCACGCTCCGTACCTGGAGGTCGGGCGGGGTCACCGGTCGACCTCCCACGACGAGTCGGCGGGCTCCGTCCCGGTCGGCGCACATCACCACTCGGTCCGGTGCGGTGAGGACGCCGGTGCCGGGCACGACTTCGACCCACTGGTCGTCCTCGTCGGAGAACACGACCTCGGAGTCGCCGGTCGCCGGATCGATCGATCGGACTTCGAGTCGCCGCTGGTCTCGTGAGAGGAGCGTGATCGCGAGGCCGTGCGGCGTCCACGAGGTCTGCGTCAGGTACTCGAACCGAGTCGTGTCCCACTTCGCGGCCACCGGTGGCGACCCGTCGAGTGAGCAGATGTGGAGCGAGACCTCGGCGTTCGGCGTGCCTGCTGCCGGATAGCGGATCGCCCTGGGTGCGGTCGACGGATCGGCCGGGTCAGCGATGTGCCAGGTCTCCACCGGTGCGTCGTCGACTCGGCACACGGCCAGCGCTGATCCGTCGGGATTCCACCAGAACCCGCGGGTCCGGCGGAGTTCCTCGGCGGCGATGAACTCGGCCAGGCCCCACGACACCGTCGGTGGGTCGTCGGGGGTCGGTCCGACCAGACGCGCAGCGTGTCCGGCCAGGTCGGTCACCCACACTTCACCACCTCGTACGTAGGCGATGCGGGCACCGTTCGGAGCGACGCGAGGATCGAAGACCGGCCCGGGCACGTCGACTTCGCGGGCGGTGCAGGCGGCGACATCGGCGACGAAGAGGCGACCGGCCAGGGCGAATGCCGCCGTTGCGCACGCCGGGTCGGTCGAGTAGCCGGTGACGCCACTCGCCGCCTCGCGGAGCCGTTCACGACGAGCACGTTCTTCGGGTGGTTCGACGCGACCGTCCGACGACCGCTCGCCGGTGAGCAACTCGACCGGATCGGCGACGAGTCGCTCGATCCCCGATGCGACGTCCACCGCCCACAGCCGGTTGACCGGGTCGGAACCACCGAGGGATCGGGCGAACACGATCGTGTTCCCGTCGGCGGAGACCGTCAGATCGCGGGGTTCGCCGAGCGTCAGTCGTTGCGTACGGGCGTACTGGCGGGGGAACGAGTCGGTCATGTCGCTGCGCCTCGGTCGGCCCCGGCCCGCAGCGAATCGAGCACGAGTTCCCAGGCGGCGACGGCGTCGACGCGCTCGAGGAATCGGACGTTCGGATCGTGTCGGTCGGAGATCCCCCGGCGATCGACGACCGTCATGCCGACCGTGTGTCGACCGGTCGTCTCGACGGAGACGTGTCGATCGGTCGCTTCGAAGAGTTCGGGATCGGTGAGGGCGAGGACGGCGAGTGGGTCGTGGAGCGCCGCTCCCCGGATGTCGTCGTGACGGCTGATGTAGTTGGCCGAGAAGTATCGGAACAGGTCTGCGAGCAGCGTCGAGAGTCGGGTCCCGAGGGCGTCGACGGACTCGATCCGTTCCGGCGTGACGATGAACTGGTGGGTCACGTCGAGACCGGCCATGGTGATCGGCACACCTGCGTCGAAGACGATCGCGGCAGCGTCGGGATCGGCCCAGATGTTGAACTCCGCGGCGGGGGTGCGATTTCCGAAGGTCCCGCCGCCCATGATCGAGATACCGGCGAGGTGGTCGGCGAGGTCGGGTGCACAGCGCAGGGCGAGTGCGATGTTGGTCAGCGGCCCGGTGGCCACCAGGTGACAGCCCGCCTCGGCCCGAACGGTCTCCACGATGAACGCGACGGCGTCGGTGGAGTCGGCTCCGCGAGCGGGGAGGGGCAGGTCGGCGCCATCGAGGCCCGATTCGCCGTGCACGAAGCCGGCGAACTTCGGTTCGGCGATCAGCGGTCGGGGCGCCCCGGCGTGGACCCCGACGTCGAGTGCCAGGAGGTCGCGGAACACACAGGCGTTGTGGGTCGTCCGATCGAGTGGCGCGTTGCCGGCGACGGTGGTGATGCCGAGCAGGCGGGTCCGGTGAGCCGCCACGACGATCGCCACGACGTCGTCGTGGCCCGGATCACAATCGAGGACGATGCTGGGCGTCGGGGCCATGTCGTCATCGTCGCGCGCCGGCGGTCGTGGGGAAGCGTTCCGTCGTCTGCGCCGGCCGTACGGGCGGACTGCGCGTGCCCGTCTCGTACACTCGACGGCCGTGACACGTATCGCCATCGGGTCCGACCACGCCGGGTTCGAACTGAAACAGCATCTCGTCGAACGACTGACGTCGCAGGGCCATTCGGTGATCGACCACGGCACCGACTCGACCGACAGTGTCGACTACCCGGCGTTCTGCGCGGCTGCAGCGCGGAGCGTTCGTGATGGTGCGGCCGAGTTCGGGATCGTGCTGGGTGGCTCCGGTCAAGGCGAGCAACTCGCTGCGAACAAGGTTCGCGGCGTGCGAGCGGCACTGTGCAACTGCCTGTACACGGCCCGTCTCGCCCGCGAGCACAACGACGCCAACGTCCTGTCGATCGGCGCCCGCGTGGTCGGTGTCGGTCTCGCGGACGAGATCGTCGATCTGTTCCTGAACACCGCCTTCGAAGGTGGCCGACATCGACGTCGCGTCGATCAGCTCTCCGCGCTCGAAGCGGAGTTCTGAGCGGGTCCCGACGAGTAGTCCCGACGAGTAGTCCCGACAAGGAGTTCTGACATGCCGTTCCCGTCCGACATCACGCCCGACACGGTGGTCGAGGAGTTGATCCGCCGCGAGGTCGAGCGACAGACCACCGGATTGCAGTTGATCGCCAGTGAGAACTTCACGTCGCCGGCGGTGATGAGGGCGACCGGTTCGGTGCTGACCAACAAATACGCCGAGGGGTATCCGGGCAAGCGGTACTACGGCGGCAACGTCCACGTCGACGACATCGAGCAACTGGCGATCGATCGACTCCGGACGCTCTTCGGCGCCGACCACGCCAACGTCCAACCGCATTCCGGCGCCAATGCGAACATGTGCGTCTACCAGGCCCTCCTCCGACCGGGCGACAAGGTCCTGGGGCTGTCCCTCGACCACGGAGGGCACCTCACCCACGGCTCGCCGGTGAACGCGAGCGGACTGCTCTACGACTTCGTCGCCTACGGAGTGGGCGCGGAGGAGCGCATCGACTTCGACCAGGTCCGCGCCGCTGCGCTCGAACACCGACCGAAGATGATCGTCGCCGGCACGACGAGTTATCCGCGGCGCCTGGATCCCGAGCCGTTCCGGGCGATCGCCGACGAGGTCGGAGCGATGCTGATGTTCGACATCGCGCATCTCGCGGGTCTCGTGGCCGGAGGTGCCCACCCGAATCCGGTGCCGTTCTCCGACGTCGTGACCTTCACGACCCACAAGACGCTGCGCGGACCGCGCGGTGGAGCGATCCTGTGTCGGGCGGAGCACGCCGCCGCCGTCGACAAATCGGTCTTCCCCGGATGGCAGGGTGGACCGCTCGAACACGCGATCGCCGGAAAAGCCGTGGCGTTCTTCGAGGCGTCACAACCGAGCTTCCGCGACTACGCGCACCAGGTCGTCGCCAATGCGTCGGCGCTGGCCGCGTCGCTGGCGGGGGAGGGGTTCCGCCTGGTGTCGGGCGGCACCGACATCCACCTGATGGTCGTCGACCTCCGGCCGTTCGACGCAGAACTCACGGGGAAGCAAGCGCAGGCGACGCTCGACGAGGCCGGCATCACGCTCAACAAGAACACCGTGCCGAACGACCCGAGGAGTCCGTTCGTGACCAGCGGCGTGCGGATCGGGACGCCCTCCGTCACGACCCAGGGCATGACCGAGTCGGAGATGCCGATCATCGCCGACATGATCGCCAGGGCACTTCGTCACCGTCAGGAGCCCGGGGTGCTCGCCGAGATCCGCTCCGAGGTCGCCGATCTCTGCGGCAAGTTCCCGGCGTACTGAGGCGCTGGCCCTCGCCGGCTCCGTGACCTCGTCGGAGCGGGTCTAGGGTTGACATCCGTGGCGCCGTCGACCTCCGAGTACTTGATCATCGGAGGTGT
This sequence comes from Ilumatobacteraceae bacterium, assembly GCA_049458915.1. Classification (GTDB taxonomy): domain Bacteria; phylum Actinomycetota; class Acidimicrobiia; order Acidimicrobiales; family Ilumatobacteraceae; genus Ilumatobacter. The sequence continues at coordinate 8,299 of JBMUCX010000018.1, read as the reverse complement.
GGCCGCCGGGGTGACGTTCGTCGCGACGCCGCTCGTCGGCCGGTTCGCGACGGCGCGCGGCTGGGTGTACGAGCCGAACGACCGATCGGTGCACACCACCCCGGTACCGCACGTCGGGGGACTGGCACTGCTCGCCGGCTTTCTCGCTGCGATGCTCACGGCGGTGTCGATGGGGGCCTTCGACCCGGTGTTCGCCGACACCTCAGAGCCGATCGGGATCATCGTGGCCGCCCTGGTCGTGTTCTGCACCGGACTCCCCGACGACATCGTCGACATGGCGCCGCCGGGCAAGGTCACGGGTGTCGTGATCGGTGGGATCGTGCTCACGTGGTTCGGGGCCACGATGCTCAACTTCCGCGTGCCGTTCTACGAGGTCGTGATCCTCTCGGCCGATTGGATTCCTCTCGCGACGGTGCTGTGGCTGCTCGTGATGACGCAGGCGATCAACCTGATCGACGGTCTCGACGGCCTCGCTGCCGGAATCGTCGCCATCGGTGCGGGTGCGTTTTTCCTGTACGCCAACCGGTTGACGGAACTCGGCCTGCTGTCCGGGCGCAACGTCGGGCCGCTCGTCGCGATCGTCACCGCCGGGATCTGCATCGGGTTCCTCCCGTACAACTTCAATCCGGCCCGCATCTTCATGGGGGACAGCGGAGCGTTCCTGCTCGGACTCCTGCTGGCGGTGTCGACGAGCATGGTCGGTGGGCGAGCGGATCCGAACACCCAATCGTTCGTGGGTCAGACGTTCTTCTTCTTCGCACCACTCGCGATCCCACTGCTGATCCTCGGTGTGCCGATCCTCGACACCATCTTCGCCATCGTGCGGCGGGCCTCGAAGCGCCAGGCGATCGACGTGGCCGACAAAGGCCACCTGCACCATCGACTGATGAACCTCGGCCACGGGCACCGGCGGAGCGTGCTCATCTTGTGGACCTGGACGGCGTTGCTGTCGATGTTCGTGCTCTACCCGGTCCTCACCGGTGACAATCCTCGGTACCTGCCGTTCGGAGTCGGCGCACTCGGGATCGTGTTGTTCACCGTGCTCCACCCGAGCGTGCGACGCAAGCGCGCCGAGGAGGTCGAGGCAGCGCTCGCCCGGCCGGCGTTCGAGCAGATCGCCACCGATCGTCCCGAGCGTCGCTCGCCGGATCGAGATGTGCCGGATCGAGATGTACCGGATCAGGAGTTGCCGATCGTTCGACCCGTCGACTAGCTTGTGCCTCCGTTCACAAAGCTGGCGACCGCGGCTGAACAGCGCCGTCCCCCGCACCCGCCTCCCATGAGCCTCCTCCCCACGTATCTCACCACGCGCCGAGCGCCCGAGCGGTCGTTGGCGACCTCGTCGGCGGGGAGCGACTCGCTGGGTCGTGGCATGGACATCGCCCTCACGCTCCTGGTGTTCCTGGGACTCGGGTGGCTCGTCGATTCGTGGCTCGGCGTGTTCCCGCTCGTGACGGTGATCCTGGTGGTGTTCGCCGCCGTCGGAACCTTCGTGCGGTTGCGCTACACCTACGAGGCGACCATGCAGCGACTCGAGACCGAGCGTGCGGAGCACCGGCGGGCCGCAGCCCGAGTCGAGGACGCGGCATGAGCCGTCGCCCGGTGGTCGTGACCCAACTCGACGGCGAACCCGTCGAGATGAACGTGAGCATCGACATGGTCAAGCACGGCCTGCTCGTCGCGCCGGCGGTGCTCGGCCTCGCTGGTCTGGTCTGGGGATCGGCCGGAGCCTGGTCGGCGGCGATGGCGATGTCGTTGGTGCTCGTGAACTTCGCCCTGTCGGCGGTGCTGATCTCGACCACCGCTCGGATCTCGCTCGGGCTGATGATGGGGGCGACCCTGTTCGGGTACCTCGTCCGGCTCGGACTCATCTTGATGGTCGTCCTGTTGGTGCGGGACGCGAGCTGGATTTCGCGTCCGGCCCTCGGAGCGACCATCATCGTGACGCACCTCGGGCTCCTCCTGTGGGAACTGAAGTACGTCGCCATCACCCTGGCACATCCAGGACTCAGACCCGCCCGCCCGTGACATCTACGTGACACTTCGACTGACCTGAACGGAACAACAACGTGCTCGCACTCGAATTCCCGCCGATCAACGAAATCCTCCGATGGAGGGACGTCTTCCCGACGTTCAACAAGGTGGCGCTCATCGCCGTGGCGGCGTCGCTGATCTCGGTCGTCGTCTTCATGCTCGCCGCCCGGCGGGATGCGATGAAGGCACCTCGCGGGGTCCGGAACCTGGCCGAGTCGATCGTCGAATTCATCGAAGGCCAGATCATCATGCCGACGATGGGTCGAGACGGGATGGGATGGACCCCGTTCCTCCTGAGCCTGTTCGTCTTCATCTACCTCTGCAACCTGCCCGGCATCATCCCGGTGCTGTACATGCCGGCGACGGCGCGTATCGCCATCCCCATGTTCCTGGCGCTGCTCGTCTGGGTGATCTTCATCGGGGTCGGCTTCAAGCACCAGGGATTCGGCTACATCAAGAACTCGCTGTTCCCTCCGGGCGTCCCCGGTCCGCTGTACGTCCTCGTGGCCCCGATCGAGTTCATCTCGACGTTCCTGGTCCGCCCCTTCTCGCTGACCGTGCGACTCTTCGCCAACCTGCTCGCCGGTCACATCTTGCTGGTCACCTTCTCGCTCCTGACGGAAGAGTTGGTCGGCGCATCGGCGGTGCTCAAGCCGGTGGCGATCCTGCCGTTCTTCATGCTGCTGTTCATCACCTCGTTCGAGGTGCTGGTCGGGTTCCTGCAGGCCTACATCTTCACGATCCTCGCCGCCGTGTACATCGGCGGCGCCGCTCACCCCGAGCACTGAGTTCACCCCGAAATTCTCATCCCTCTCCCATCCAGACATCACTAGGAGATCAACCCCAATGGAAGCATTCAGCATGCTCGCCCAGATCACCGATGAAGGCCTCAAGGCGGCCGAGGCCGCCGGTTCGGCCGGATTCGCCTACGGGCTCGCGGCGATCGGCCCCGGCATCGGCATCGGCTATCTCGTCGGCAAGTCCGTCGAGGCGATGGCCCGTCAGCCCGAGGCCGCCGGCATGGTCCGGACCACGATGTTCTTGGGCATCGCGTTCACCGAGGCGCTCGCGCTCATCGGGTTCGTGGTGTTCATCCTCATCGGCCTCTGATCAGCGCCGAACACCGCACCGTCCCAACCGTCCCCTACTCCCTCGTAAGGAGCTGACGTGCTGACAGCCGTCGTGACGAAGGGACTCGCAGTTCACGTGCAACTCGTCGCCGCCGAGGGTGGCGACGAGAAATCCGAGAAGATGTCCTTCGAGGAATCACAGGACTTCTGCGAGTTCCCGTACGAAAATCAAGAGACGTACGAAGCCGAGGCATCGGCGTCGTATCCGTGTCTGGATGGGCCCTCACCGCTCGCGGTCGAGGTCAAAGAACTGGCGTGGGGCGGTGGCGCGTTCATCGTGCTGGCGATCCTGATGCGGTTCTGGCTCGTCCCGGCGGTCAGGAAGGGGATGGAGGCACGGTACGCCCACATCCGGTCCGGACACGAGGACGCCGACGCCGCACGGTCGGCGGCCCGATCCGAGGTCGCCGACTACGAGGCCGCGCTCGCTGGCGTCAAGGCGGAGGCCGCCCAGGTGGTCGACGCCGCTCGTCAGACGCTCGAGGCCGAGCGTTCCGCCCGGCTCGCCGAGGTCAATGCGGAGATCGCTGCCCGACGTGAAGCAGCGGCTGCCGAGGCTGCGGCGGCTCGTGCGGCGGTGCGCAGTGACATCGAAGCCGCCGTCGCCGACGTGACCAGCCGAACGGTCGAACTCTCCACCGGGCGGGTGCCGGATCCCGCTGCCGTCCGTCGAGCGGTCGAAGCTGCCATGGGAGCGGGGGTCGGGTCATGAACATCGTGAGCATCCTCGCTGCCGAGGGCAAGGTCATCGACCCGGCACGCTCGATCCACTGGCTGTGGCCGGCCCAGGCCGAACTCATCTACGGCTCCATCGCATCGGCGCTGATCTTCGGTGCCCTGTACAAGTTCGCCGGACCCGCCGTGAAGAAGGCGATGGCCGCTCGCACGGACCGGATCCAGGCCGAACTCGACGGCTCCGCCGAGGCCCGGCGTTCCGCCGAAGCCGAGGCCGCCGAGATCCGACGTGCCGCAGGAGACATCGACGCAGAGCGTGGGCGCCTCCTGGCGGACGCCGAGGACCAGGCCGCATCGTTGCTCGCTGAAGGGCGTGCTCGACTCGAGCACGAGGTGTCCGAACTGCGGGCGCGCGCCGAAGCCGACATCGCCTCGGCCGGCGGACGGGCCAACGACGAGCTGCGAGCCGAGATCTCCCGGCTGGCGGCTGCTGCGACCGATCGGGTGATCGCCGACGGCGCCCTCGACGAGTCCGCGCAGCAGACGCTCATCGAGACCTTCATCGCACGAGTGGGAGCATCGTCATGAGCGACGCACGCATCGACGGCTACGCCCGGGCACTCTTCGAGATCGCCCGCGCCGAAGGAACGCTCGACGAGGTCGAGGACGAACTGTTCCGGTTCGCCCGATCGTTCGAGGCGAGCGATGAACTTCGCGCCGCCCTGACCGACGACCTCATCCCGGCGGCCAAGCGTCAGGCCATCGTGGAGGACCTCCTCGGCGGCAAGGCCACGAACACGACCACTCAGCTGATCTCCATGGTCGTCGGCACCGGTCGCGGGCGGGAACTCCCCGCGATCATCGAACGGCTCGTTCGCCGTGCTGCGAACTCGAAGCAGCTCGAGGTCGCCGAGGTTCGGACGGCGGTCGATCTGACCGCGGACCAGCAGGACCGTCTGAAGGCCGCTCTGGCGAATGCCACGGGCAAGGCGGTCACCATCAAGGTCATCATCGACCCGTCGGTGCTCGGAGGCGTCGTGGCGACGGTGGGCGACACCGTCATCGACGGCAGCGTCCGCACCCGGATCGATCAGTTGAAGAGCCGTCTCTGAGTCACGGCACCCACGAGGAGAGAACCACAGACATGGCAGAACTCACCATCTCCGCCGCCGACATCGCAGCGGCGATCAAGAACAATCTCGAGGGCGTCGACAGCTCGCTCGAAGCCCGTACCGTGGGCCGCGTCGCCGAGGTCGGTGACGGCATCGCTCGCGTCTCGGGGCTGCCCGACGCCGCCGTGAACGAGCTCCTCGAGTTCGAAGACGGCACCGTCGGCCTCGCGCTCAACCTCGACGAGAACTCGATCGGCTCCGTCGTGCTCGGAGAGGCCAGCAACATCGAAGAGGGCCAGACGGTCAAGGCGACCGGCCGGATCCTGTCGGTCCCCGTCGGTGATGGCGTCCTCGGACGGGTGGTGAATGCGCTGGGCGAGCCGGTGGACGGCAAGGGTCCTCTCGTCGGCACCCAGATGCGACGGATGGAGATCCAGGCGCCCGGCATCCTCGGCCGCAAGCCGGTGCACGAACCGCTCCAGACCGGGATCAAGGCGATCGACGCCATGACCCCGATCGGCCGGGGCCAGCGCGAGCTGATCATCGGTGACCGCAAGACCGGCAAGACCACCGTGGCGATCGACACCATCTTGAACCAGAAGGGTCAGGGTGTGAAGTGCATCTACGTCGCCATCGGGCAGAAGGGCTCGACGGTTGCACAGACGGTCGAGATCCTGCGTCAGTACGGCGCGATGGAGTACACGGTCGTCGTGACGGCGCCGGCCGCCGACTCCGCCCCGTTCAAATACCTCGCCCCGTACGCCGGCTGCGCGATGGGTCAGCACTGGATGGAGAACAGCGAACACGCCCTGATCGTGTACGACGACCTGTCGAAGCAGGCCGAGGCGTACCGCCAGATGTCGTTGCTGCTGCGTCGGCCTCCGGGTCGTGAGGCGTACCCCGGCGACGTGTTCTACCTCCACAGCCGGTTGCTGGAACGGGCCGCGAAGCTCTCCGACGAGAACGGTGCGGGATCTCTCACGGCGCTCCCCGTCATCGAGACCAAGGCGGGCGACGTCTCCGCCTACATCCCGACGAACGTCATCTCGATCACCGACGGACAGGTCTTCTTGCAGGACAGCCTGTTCAAGTCCGGTGTCCGCCCGGCCGTCGACGTGGGCATCTCGGTGTCCCGGGTCGGCTCGGCCGCCCAGACGAAGGGAATGAAGGCGGTTGCGGGCACCTTGAAGCTCGACCTCGCCCAGTTCCGTGAGCTGGAAGCGTTCGCGACCTTCGGGTCCGAACTCGACGCCGTGTCGAAGGCGCAGCTCGAGCGTGGCTATCGCCTGGTCGAGTTGCTCAAGCAGTCGCTGAACAGCCCGATGTCGGTCGAAGAGCAGGTGCTGTCGATCTTCGCCGGCACGAAGGGGTATCTGGACGACATCGCCGTGAGCGACGTCCGTCGCTTCGAGTCGGAACTGATCGAACACATGCGGACCCGTCACGGGGCGATGCTCGCCGATCTGAAGGGTGGCGTGCCCGCCGACCTCGCTGACGTCGTGGCTGCGTTCAAGGCGGAGTTCGTGGAGTCCACGGGAGGCGGCCGTGCCGTCGACCCGACGAGCGTCGACGCCGACGAGTTGGGCGAGGCCGCCAGCGCCAAAACGCTGGCGACCGAGTGACGCAGCGCACGGCTCGACACGGTTCGGTGGACAGGACGACAGGAAGGTTGATCTAGATGGCTGGAGGACAGGAGCGAATCCTTCGTGGTCGCATTCGCTCGATGCAGGCCACCAAGAAGATCACCCGCGCCATGGAGTTGATCGCCGGGTCGCGGATCGTGAAAGCCCAGCAGCGGGTGCAGGCCGCCGTGCCGTACTCGGAGCAGATCACCGAGGTCGTGAAGGATCTCGCCGCAGCCGGGGCGAGCAGCGACTCGCCGCTGCTGAAGGGCCGTCCAGAGATCCATCGCGTCTGCTACGTGGTGATCACCGCCGATCGCGGATTGTGCGGCGGGTACAACGCCGGCGTGCAACGCGCTGCGGAGGGCGAGATCAAGGCCGACGTACTCGCCGGTCGCGACTACGAGATCATTCCCGTCGGTCGAAAGGCGGAGTCGTACTTCAAGTTCCGGGAGTACCGACTCGGTCAGGTGTTCGCCGGCTTCAGCGACAACCCCACCTACGACGACGCCAAGGCGATCGGTCGCCACGTCGTGGCGCTCTACGCCAGCGGCCACGTCGACAAAGTGGAACTGGTCTACACCCGCTTCATCACTCCCGGGAGCCAGGAGGTCGTCCTGCGACCGCTGGTGCCTCTGTCGGCCGATACGGTGGCCGGTGGCGACGGCAAGGCCGGGTCGACCGACGGATCGGGTTCGGATTACGAGTTCGAGCCCGACCCGACGACGATCCTCGACACCCTGCTCCCGCGCTACGTGGAAGCACGTATCTACGCCGCCCTGCTGAACGCAGCGGCCTCCGAACACGCCTTCCGTCAGCGGGCGATGAAGTCGGCCACCGACAACGCCGACGAACTCATCAAGAAGCTGAGCATCATCATGAACCGGGCCCGCCAGGACTCCATCACCACCGAGATCATGGAGATCGTCGGTGGCGCCGAGGCACTCGGTTCCGGCAACGCCAAGAGCGTGCGGTACGTCGACCTGGACGACGTCTTCGCCGGCTCGTCCGCAGGATCCACCACGGCCGGACCGATGTCCGGCGACACCATCTGAGCACACCCGACGGTTGAGGAGACACTCACAGCCATGACCATGACCGACAACCAACTCAAGGACGGCCGCGTCGTCGCCATCGCCGGACCGGTGATCGACGTCGAGTTCCCGCCCAGTGCGCTCCCCGAGCTGAACACGGCGGTCGAGTTCGACGTCGTGATCGAAGGCCAGACGCAGAAGGTGCTCGCCGAGGTGGCGCAGCAGCTCGGCCACGGCCGTGTTCGCGCGGTCTGCCTGAAGCCGACCGATGGTCTCAAGCGTGGGACACCGGTCCGCAACACCGGCCACGGGATCCAGGTTCCGGTCGGGGACAAAGTCCTCGGCCACGTGTGGAACGTCTGGGGCGAGGCGCTCGACGAGGAGCCCGAAGGTTTCGACCAGATGGAGCGGTGGGACATCCACCGCCCCGCTCCGACCTTCGATGCGCTCGAGCCGTCGGCGCGACTGTTCCCGACGGGCATCAAGGTCATCGACCTGCTCACCCCGTACGTCGCCGGTGGCAAGATCGGTCTGTTCGGCGGTGCGGGCGTGGGCAAGACGGTGCTCATCACCGAGATGATCAACCGCGTGGCCTCGCAGCACGGTGGTGTGTCGGTGTTTGCCGGCGTGGGCGAGCGCACCCGTGAGGGCACCGACCTGCGTTTGGAAATGGAAGAGTCGGGCGTGTTCGA
>JBMUCX010000017.1:0-40491 GCA_049458915.1 Ilumatobacteraceae bacterium | reverse complement strand
CCGTGCCGCCACCTTGAAAGGGTGGTGTCCTAGGCCACTAGACGATGGGGGCAGGAGCCTCGTCTCGTTGAGAGCGACGCCAAGTTAGCAGCACCCGATGACACTTCCACCCACCGACCGCCGATGCGCGGACCGGCCCGAGGACCGAAGACGACGCGGCTCAGGACCACCGCACCACGAGGTCGTCGAGTGCCGAGCGGAGCACCGCATCGACGAGTGGGTCCGGGATCCGGGGATGTTCCAGCGGTTCCGGAATCGGAAGGTCGGGGGGGCCGCCCTCCGTCGGGCTCACCAGCATCGCCGAGATCTCGTCCCGGTCCTGCGCCAGCGGCGCCCCGTCCGTCGACGACCGGTCCGGCGATGACCGGTCCGGCGATGACCCGTCCGGCGATGACCCGTCCGAACCGAGCAGGCGCACCGACGACGAGCGGACCACGTCGATCAATCCGGGTTCGATCGCCACCTCATCGCTCCAGGCGAGCAGCACCGCAACAGCGTGCTTGCACGCCGGTGTCGAGACCCCGGCGTCGTCCGGGCACGTGCAGACGATCCGAACATCCCTCCTCGTCGGCGTGCCACTCCCCCCACCGACGACGATCGTCACCTCGTACGGCTGTCGACGGGACCCCTGGACCGTGCCGGTGACGACACCGGGCCGGCACTCGATGTCGACCACTGCGCCGTCGCTCCGATATCGCTTACCGCGTGCGAGACGAGCCTGATCACTCAACTCGGCCGCGAGCACCTTCACCATCGTCGCCGGGAGTCGACCGGGCTGATTCGGCCCGAACGGCGTTCGTGGACGGCTCACACCAACCTCACGAGATCTGCCAGTTGCTCGGTCGACAACTCCGACAACCACGCCTCACCGGATCCCACCACCGCGTCGGCGATCGAGCGCTTCTCGTCGATGACCTCACCGATCCGCTCTTCGACCGTTCCCTGACAGACGAGTTTGTGGACGTTCACCGTCCTGGTCTGACCGATCCGCCACGCCCGATCGGTCGCCTGGTCCTCGACGGCCGGATTCCACCAGCGGTCGTAGTGCACGACCTGACTGGCCGATGTGAGATTGAGTCCGGTCCCGCCCGCCTTCAGCGACACGATCAGCAGCGGTGGACCAGTGCCCGACTGGAACTCGGCCACCATCCGCTCCCTCGCCGTGCGCGAACTCCCACCGTGCAGGAACGGAGCCGCCGACTCGAACCGTTCGGCGACATGGCGTTGGAGCAGATCACCCATCTCGCGGAACTGGGTGAACACGAGCGCCCGTTCACCCACGTCGAGGAGCTCGGCCACCAACTCGTCGAACCGGTTCAGTTTGCCGGACCGCCCCGCCAGGCGCGACCCGTCCTTGAGGGCCTGTGCCGGGTGATTGCAGATCTGCTTGAGCCGAGTGAGCGCGGCGAGTACCCGCCCACGCCGCTGCATCCCCTCGAGTTGTTCGGCGTCGTCGAGCAGTCGGTCGACGACCTGCTGATAGAGGATCGACTGCTCACGGGTCAGTTGTGCAAAAGCGATCTGTTCGATCTTGTCCGGCAGGTCCGGGAGGAGCCGACGGTCGGCCTTGACGCGACGGAGGACGACGGGTTGGGTCAACGTTCGCAGCCGTGTGGCGGCGTCGGCATCGCGATGCCGCTCGATCGGCAGCGCGAACTGCTCGCGGAACCGCTGCTGACTCCCGAGCATCCCGGGATTCACCGCGTCGAGGATCGCCCACAACTCACTCAGTCGGTTCTCCACCGGCGTACCGGTCAACGCCAGTTTCTGTTCAGCGCGGAGCCGACGAACCGCTCGAGCCGACTTCGTGTTCGGATTCTTGATCACTTGCGCTTCGTCCAGGACGACCGTGCTCCAAGCGATGCCGGACAGCACCTCGACGTCCCGGGGCAGCAGCCCGTAGGTCGTGATGACGACGTCCGCATCCGGACCGATCCCGTCGGTCATCCGCTCGGTTCCGTGGTGGACGACGACGGACCGACTCGGCGTGAACCGTCGACACTCCGCCTCCCAGTTGTGGACGACACTCAGCGGACACACCACGAGGTGGGGGCCGGGACGTTCCACGAGGTGGGCGAGTGTCGTCGCCGTCTTGCCGAGTCCCATGTCGTCGGCCAGACAGCCACCCAAACCCACCCGAGCCAGGAACTGCAGCCACGCCAGCCCTCGTCGCTGATAGTGGCGGAGTTGCCCTCGGAACTCGGCCGACTCGAGCGCCTCGGTGAGACCCTCGTCGGCGAGACCCGACAACAGCGCCGAGATCCACCCGTGCTCCGTCTCCCCGGTCGGCGGCGTGTCGCCCGCCGCGTCGCCGACGACGAGTTCGACCGGCACCACCCCCTCGGAGACGCCGTCACCGGTGCCCGCCGACCAGCGCAACAGGTCGACCGGGCCGACGCTCGGGCCCTGCGCCTCCCGTTCGTCGAGAAAGCGACGGGCCCGACGCAGGCCGGCCGGGTCGAGTCGGACCCAGCGGTGACCGGCACGCATCAGTGTCGAACCGGCGGCCTCGACCCGTTGCAGTTCCGCCAGGCCGAGTGGCGTGTCGTCGACGACCGCCGTCCACTCGACGAGCGCCTCGGCACCGAAGCGGCGTCGGCGATCGTCCACCGGACCGGCCGAGGCGGTCCCTCGAACCCGGACGGCGGTGCGGACCAAGTGCTCGGGACCGAGTAGTTCGACGTCGAGTCGATCGAGTTCGTGCGGTGCCGTGTCGAGGAACTCCTCGGCCTCGTCGAGATCGAGTTCGAGCGTCGCTCCCTCGTCCGTCGACCCGAGCCGAGCCAGTGTCGGGACGGCCGTGGTCACGGCAGTGAGCAGTTCGTCGGCGAGTCGCGCCAGCACGTCGACGTGCTCCACCGACCCGGCCACGTCGACGGCACGCGGCGCCACGGATCGCACGTCGGCCAGCGTGCACCATCGACCGGGATCGACATCGTGCACCAACTCGAGGTCGACCAACCACGGGTCGAGGGCGTCCTCCGGCAGCGTCAAACGGATCCGACCCCGCACCACCGGTTCACCCTGCAGTCGCGAGCCGTGGCGTTCGAGGATCGCCGTCATCCGGACGAGCGCCGACTCGTAGTCGTCCGACCCGTCACGGACCGCCGCATCCTCGGCGGCGAGCGCCGAGAACACGGCCCGCACCGACTGCACCTCCGGCGCTCGGCGACGACCGAGATCAGGTCGCCAACCACCGTGGTGGAGGACCGCACGAGCGAACCCGTCCACGAGCGCAGCGAGGATCTCCTCGGTCCCCGAGGTCGATCCGTTCCTGCAGATCGCAGGCGCACACGCTGCGAAGTGCGCCACGGCATCACGCTCCGTCGTGTCGAGAACGGGCACCCATCTCGCCCGTCGATACGGACCTTCCTGGACGACACTCGGCCGGACCCGGTGAGCGGCGACGAGACGGACCGCATGCGCCGTCAATCGATCGAACCAGGCCAACGACGGCGACAGGAGGTGCGGATCCGGCAGATCGGACAACCAGACCGCCGCCCCGAAGGCGTCCAGGACCACCGCTGACACCAGACGTCGACCACCGCTCGGGAGCTCGAGCTCCAGTCGTCCGAGTTCACCGTAGGACATCGGCGAGTCGTGCCATCCCGGCCCACCGGATCGATCCCCACGGATCCCGCCGTACAGCCAGGCCGTGGATGCGGTCGACTCACCGTTCCAACCCCACACGTGGAGGCGCCTCGAACGCCAGGTCCCCTGTGCCACGAACGGCGACCGATCCCTGGTCATCTCGTCGACTGTACCGACGGCCCCGGATCCAGCACCGACGAGACCTGGAGGACCGTCGGCACACGATCGACGACGAGCACCCCTCGACCCGGCGGCAGCGACAACCCGGGGCGGACCGGCCATCGAACACCCGTCGCCTGGAGGAACTCGGTCGGGTCGTCCGGGGTCAACGCCAACATCCGGCGAGATCGTCGGGCCCGGACCACCAAGGCATTCGAGCTGTATCCGCCCATCGACCGCTGCTCGACGGCCACCATCAACCGGACTCCATGAGCACCGGCGAGGTCGACCGTCACCCGTCGGTCCGCGTCCAGATGATCCGCGTCGTCGATGACGACCACACCGGACGGCCCACTCCCGAACGCGCCACCCGATCGAACCGCGTCCACCCGATCGTCGATCGCGTCGTCGATCACCATGATTCCCGCCCTCCCCCTGAGGACGGCGAACGGGCCATCGCACGGGCCGAGCACCACGACCGGGGGAGCACCGGTGGCCACGGACTGCGCTGCGAGCGTCGCCGCCACGACGGCGAGCGCCGTCGATCTCCCCGAGCCGGGTGGACCGAACACCACGAAGTCGGAGCGCTCCAGGTCGACGACCACGGCATCACCGGTCACATCCGCGACACCGATCTCCACAACGCCCGGTGCCGAGGCAGGCGCTGGTGGACGAGCCCACGCCGAGATCGGAGCACGGTCGGGCAATCGACGGCTGCGGAGGGACTCCGACCGATCGGAGGGAGGAGCGACGAGCGCTCCGTTCGATCCACACCGAGCCACCTGCACGAGGGTGGGTCCACCGTCGACCCGAACCAGGTGCCCCCGTCCGGGCACCAGGTCCTGCACGTCCCGCACGACGATCCCGTGATCGGCCCAGGCACCGGGCTCCGACGTCCTCAACACGATGCGAGTGCCGAGCGACGACTCGACCCGGCTCGGAACCTCACCGCGACGACCAACCGTCACGACCGATGCGATCCCCACGTCGGTGCCGTCGACGACGAGACGAAGCAGTCGCTCGACCCACGGTTCACCACCGACCGGCGTCGATCCGGCACGCCGACCGCCCCCTCCGTCGACCAACGTCCCCATCAGGCCCTCGAATCCGTGGAGGACCAGGAGGATCCTCCGACTCGACGAACGGTCACCCGAATCCTGAGCCCGTCGGCGCCGACCGACCTGGTCCTCGAGCGCGATGATCCAGCGCGTCATGGCCTCGAGATCGGATGCCGGAACGGCGGCCGTGACACCCACCGACGCGGCGAACTCGGCCAGACCCGACGACCGTCCGTCGAACACGACGACATCGCCGCATCCGGTCGAGTTCCGGGCGGCGGCCACGAGTGTCCGAACCAACGTCGAGACCCCGGCCCCCTTGGCGCCGACCGCGAGCACGCCGCCGGCCAGGTCGACGATCGCCGGACGCTGCCGTTGCAGGGTTGGTTCGTCGAGGAGTCCGATGACCACGGGCCAACCCGCTCGCTCGTCGACCGGCACGGACGAGACGTCGAGCCCCGAGCCGTACTCGACCGATTCGGGGAGCGGATCGCACCACGGACGGAACGGTTGTCGGGCGCCGATCCGCACGGCGGCCTCGGCGACGGCGTCGACCACGCAGCGCAGTTGGGTGTCGTCGACGGTCACCGGCTTCGACGGGTGCGCCGCGTGGACACCGCTGTGACCGGAGTGGAGTTCCCGCACCACGACGCCCCGAGCCTCCCCGGCCAACGGAGCGTTGGCGTGCGCCACCTGGAACTCGACCGGTCGACCGGCGCCGCAGCGTGCGATCGCCCGTCCGTGGCCCCGCAACCCCGCCGCTGCAGGTGTGCCCAGGATGGTCGTCGACTCGACCGGATCGACCATCCGGAGTCCGACCCGCAGACCGGTGTTGGCGAGGATGTCCTCGGTGATCGAACCGCTGGGACGCTGCGTCGCCAGGACGAGGTGGATCCCGAGGCTCCGGCCCCTCTGGGCGATGTCGATCATCCCGTTGACGAACTCGGGAACCTCGGCCACCAGGGTGGCGAACTCGTCGACCACGACGACGAGCGACGGAGGGGCGGATCCCGGGTCGAGGAGCAGCAACTGCCCGAGATCGGCTGCCCGGCCGTGGAGGAGCGCCATGCGCCGTTCGAGTTCGGCCCGGAGCGACACGAGGACCCGTCGAGCCATCCCGGGGCTCAGGTTCGACACCGTACCGACCGAGTGCGGGAGGGAGCCGAGGACCTGCGAGGTCGCTCCTCCCTTGTAGTCGACGAACAGGATGTTGACGCGATCGGGCGGGTACCGGGTGACGAGCGACGAAACCATCGCCTGGAGGAACTCGCTCTTTCCTGAGCCGGAGGTGCCGGCGACCAGGGCGTGCGGACCATCAGCGACGAGATCGAGGACGACCCGACCGTGGCCGGAGTGACCCACCGTCACCTCGAGTCCACCGGCGCGACGTCGACCGATCACCGACCATCGCTGGACGACCGCCTCCCTCAACTGCTCGACGGGGGCGATCGGAAGATCGAGCACGTCGAACAACGACACCGTTCCGGGGATCGTGGCCCCCGACCCGACGCCCGAGGCATCACGCAGCGGAGCGAGCGCCATGGCTGCGGCATCGGCCACATCGGGCCGCAGGGTCTCGGGCTCGAACCGCTCCTCACAGCGACCGCACTCGAGCGACCAGACCTCGGCCCAACTCCCGCTACCCGTCGACCCGGTGGTCACCACCGTTCGCGCCTGTCGCGGTATGTCGCAACCGTCGTCCGCGAGCCACACGACGACTGCATCGGTTCCCGTCACCGCATCGAGGAACTCGGCTGCAGCATCGAGGTCGAGCGCTCCATCGACCATCACGACCGACCGACGGGTTCGGTCGACTGCTCCGCCGTCCGCCCGGAGCACCTGATCGAACACCCTCGCCGCCTCGTCCGCCGACCGCACGATGCAGCGGCTCGAGACACCTGCCGTCCGAACGTGCGGGAGCCAGTCGAGCCAGTCGAACGGGCGGTCCGGGCCGATCACGGCAGCGATCATGAACTCGTCCGGACTGAGCAGCGTCGCGATCTGGACGAGCATCGAAGCGGCGAGGCCGTTCACGACGGGTGCCGGCCCGCAGACCGCCACGACCCCCTGCCGTCGGAGATCGACCGTGACGGGAACCTCGGCAATGGTCTCGAATCGGGACAGTGCATCGGCCGCCCGGCTCCGGAGGCCGTCGGCTCCGCCACGAACGATGTCCGGACGGTGCCCGGCTCGCGCTCGACCGACGCCGATCCTGACGACGAGGGCATCGGAGTTGGTCGCACGCCGCTGCCACAGGGTCGGTGCCCTCGAGTGGGCTCGGCGGATGAGATCGGCGAGGTCGGGAGCAGCGGCATGTCGCACACTGCGCTCGAGTTCGCACAGTTCACCGAGTCGCTCGCAGTACCGCGAGAGCGCCGCATCGAACTCATCGACCCTGCGGCGCATCTCCCGGCGAGCAGACCGACGATCCTCCACCACCGAGGCGAGCAGCAACACCGGCGACACGAGGACGAGGAGCAGGAACTGCACGTGCCCGAACACCGCGAACATGACGAGTCCGAGCCCGAGTGGCGCCAGGATCGAAATGACCGGGGGCCGACGCGGCTCGGGACGCTCCGGGATCGGGCCGAACTCCTCGAGCTCGGACCGCTCGACGATCGGGGGGCGGTACGGGCCGGGCCGGACCTCCGAGCCGGGGTGCCGGGTTCCGACACGTCCGGACTGCTCGGCGATCGGAACGTCCCGGACCACGATCCGAGTGCCACCCAGACGAATCACGTCGGTTTCGGCGATGGACGTAGGACCGTCGACCTCGACGCCGGCGACCTCGAGCCCGTTCGTCGCCCCCCGCACCGGCTGGATCGTGACCCGGCCCTCGTCATCGACGATCAGACCCGCGTGTCGGCGCGACACCGACGGAGCGTCGAAGTGGACCGCGGCCGCGGCGTCACGACCGAGCAGGTGACGGCCCGGACCGGGGAGTCGAACGGAACGGCCCGTGTCCGGTCCGCCGACGACGTCGATGCACGGCCCGGACGCCACCGCATCGTCAACCGGCGGACGCCGATCTCGCTCGGGTGGTCCGTCGTCGGGGACGAGTCGCACCGTCGCACCCGAGACGAGGCCCGCCGCGACGACGGTGGCGGCCGCATCGAGTCCGACGTCGCGTTCTCCGTCGCGGCGGACCAGACGGACCGGACCAGCCACGCCGACGAACGCAGCAACCGCTGCGGTCAGTTCCTCCACCGTGTGCTCGGCGTCGACGGACACGACCACGTCCACTGATCGGGTCGGCCCGCGATCGATCCGGAACGCCAACTCCTCCACCGCCCGAACTCCCGTCGGAGCAGTTCAGCGGTCGGCGAGTTCGACCGATCGGACCTGCTGACGAACGAACGTCGAGAGTGCCTGCTCGGACACGTCACACGTGTTCCGGGCCGATGCCGTCACGCCGGCGACGCGATCGACCAGCACCGACTTCGCATGACCCTCCCAATCGGTCACTCGGAGGCACTCGAGATGGGCCGACAACTGCGCCCGGAGTTCTCCGAAACATCTGGCGATGATGGGCACCAGCGCCTCGAGCGCCGAGGTGTCGACATCGACGAAGTCGACCACCTCGGGCGTCGGGGGAACGATCGGTCGAGCGTCCACCCGAAGTTGGATCGGTTGGCCCCCGAGTGCGGTGGCGATGTTCGAGGTCGATGTCCGCACCGCCTCGGCGATCGTCGCCAGATCGGCGTGGAGTCGAACGGCGAAGTCGACGGCGAGGCGTCCACAATCGGTCTTGAAGCCGACGGCGTTCGGCCCGGCGTACCGCACCAACACCACGTCGCGAACCAACTCGGAGAGCGCCCGATGCATCTGATCGAACGTCGCCTGCGCCTGTCGCCCGTACTGCTGAACGCTCGTCGGCTCGACTCGGATCACGGTCATGTCCACACCTCCACGTGCTCGTACCGGCGCCCCCGATGAGCGCACCGGCGACGGTAGGGAGACGATGGAGTGGGCGGAACGGGTCAGGCTCCCCGACCGTCGATCACCCGCAGCGGAGGCCGTCCTCGGGAAGTTCGAGCGCGACGAGGTAGTCGTTGACCGCACCGATCACACACGAGTTCACTCCGTACCCCGTGTGCTGATCGGCAACCACGACGACGAGGCGACTGTCGTCGAGGGCGTTCGCCATTCGAATCGTCGAGTCGAGTGGCGTCGACGGGTCGCCCGTGGTGCCGATGACGAGGATCGTCGGCGCGCCATCACCCGTGATCTCGATCCTCGGATCGAGTGACGGCGGCAGGAACGTGCACGTGTATCCCCCGAGTGACCCCTCCGGAACGAGGCGCGGCGCGACCTCCGAGTAGCGACCGCTGTCGGCATCGATCTCCTCCACCGTGCGACGCTCGGCCGCATCGGCACAGGAGATGACGGGGAACGCCTCCAGGAAGTTGTCGTACGTACCGTCGGGTCGACGGCGGTAATAGCTGTCGTGCAGTCGCATCAGGCCGGCACCGTCGCCGTCGCGAGCATCGGCGAGTGCTCTGGCGAGTTGCGGCCAGGACGCATCGTCGTACATGGCGACGATGACCGCCGTCGTCGCCACATCGCGATTCACGAGCGGTCGAGTCGGATCGCCTGCCGGGATCGGAGCGGCGTCGAGCGACACCATCAACCGATCGAACTCCCCGGCAGCGTCACCTGCGCTGTGGAACGGACACGCGCGATCTCCGCCACACCAGGCGAGGAAGGACTCGAGCGCTGCCTCGAAGCCGGCGTACTGCTGGAGGCCCGACTCGACTTCGTCGGCATCGGGATCCGCGGCGCCGTCGAGCACGGCTGCTCTCACCGTCTCCGGGAACAGGGTCGCCCAGGTCGCCCCGAGTTCGCTGCCGTAGCTGAAGCCGAAGTACGACACCGTCTCCTCGCCGAGCGCTCGACGGATCGCATCCATGTCACGGGCGCTGTTGTTCGTCCCGACATGGCGGAGATACTCGTTCTTGGCGATGCATTCGTCGGCGAAGGCCTTCGCCACGTCGACGAGCCGACGACGCTCGGCCTCGTCGTCCGGGGTCGAGTCGACGTCCGTGAAATACCGGTCGTAGTCGTCGATGCAGTCGATCGGTGGCTGACTCTCGCCCGTCCCCCGTGGATCCCAGGCGATGATGTCGAACCGTCGCAGGAGTTCCCGGTCGTAGATCGCCGGGGCACTGAATGCCAGGAACGATCCCTCGCTACCCGGTCCTCCCGGGTTCACCAGCAACGAACCGATCCGCTCATCGGGTTCCCAGGCCTTGTGACGCACGAGGAACAACTCGAAGCGAGGACCATCCGGGTCCGCCCAGTCGACCGGCACCTCGAGCACCGCCGTGTCGATGCCGTCGTCGTATCGGACCCACTGGATGGGAGCCGGTTCGAAGGCCGAGACGTCGACCGGGCCCGGGTTCGGGGGAGGCGGCGACGCCACGGTGACCTCCGGGCGCGACGGTGGATCCTCCGACGTCGTCGGGTCACCGCTCGGCGGGTCACTGGTCGAAGGGCCCGACGAGCCACCAGCGGGTGCCTCGGTCGTCACCGGAGACGCCGAGGTCGAGGTCACGTCGGCCGAAGGACCGCACGCAGCGACGACCACGACGGCACACAGACCGGATCCGACGAAGTGCTGCCACCGCCCGCGCATCGGGCACAGGGTAGACATACCCTGAGCGGATGCGCATGGGCCCCCACCACATGATGCCGAGGGACACCGACGCGGTGAAGGACGCCCACCTGGCTCCAGGTACCTCCCGCCGGGTCTGGTCGTTCGCTCGTCCGTATCGCGGCACGATCGCTCTGTTCCTCGGAGCCATCGTCGTGGCAGCACTCCTGGCGCTCGTACCGCCGCTCGTCGTACGCCGGATCATCGACGTCGCCATCCCCGGCGCGCGCGACGGCGGCGACCGCGCGGCCATCTGGTGGCTCGCTGGTCTGGCCGTCGCGGCGGCGCTCGCCGATGCGGTGCTCCAGATCGTCCAGCGGTGGTGCAGCGCCCGGGTCGGGGAAGGCCTGATCGCCGACCTCCGCAAGGCACTGTTCGCCAAAGTGCAGCGGTTGCCGATCGCCTTCTTCACCCGGACGCCGACCGGAGCGATCACGGCGCGACTGAACAACGACGTCGTCGGCGCCCAGAGTGCGTTGACGAGCACCCTCGGGAGTGTCGTCTCGAACGTCATCGTGCTCGTGACCACGCTGGCGGCCATGCTGGCGCTCGAGTGGCGGCTCACGTTGCTCGCTCTGGTCGTGCTGCCGCTGTTCGTCGTCCCGGCTCGGCGAGTCGGTCGCCGCTTGCAGGTGATCTCACGCGAGCAGATGCAGCACAACGCCGCGATGAACACGCAGATGACCGAGCGCTTCAACGTGTCCGGAGCGCTCCTCGTGAAGTTGTTCGGTTCGCTCGATCGGGAGAACGCCACGTTCGGCCGTCGAGCCGACGCCGTCGCCGACGCCGGAGTGAGGGCAGCGATGCTGGGTCGGGTCTTCTTCGTCGCGCTGGGACTCGTCGCTGCGGTCGGAACAGCGGCCATTTACGGCATCGGGGCGCAACTCGTGGTGAGCGACGACATCAGCGTCGGCACACTCGTCGCCCTGGCGGCGCTGGTCACGAGGGTGTATCAGCCCTTGACCGGATTGACCAACGCCCGGGTCGACCTCATGACTTCGATGGTGTCGTTCGAGCGCGTGTTCGAGGTGCTCGACGCTCCCGAACCGATCACCGACCGGCCGAGGGCCGTCGATCTCGTCGATCCGCGTGGACGGATCGAGTTCCGCGACGTCACGTTCCGCTATCCACCGGCGTCCGATGCGTCGATCGGTTCGATGGAGCAGCAGACGGTGCCCGGAGCAGACCCCGATCGCGACGTGCTGTCGAGTCTGTCCCTCGTCGTCGAGCCCGGTGAGACGCTCGCACTCGTCGGTGCATCAGGAGCCGGCAAGAGCACCTTGGCGGCCCTCATCCCCCGGTTGTACGACGTGACCGGCGGAGCGGTGCTCGTCGACGGTACCGACGTCCGGGATCTCACGCTGGTCACGCTGCGCCGGTCGATCGGCGTCGTCTCCCAGGACCCGCACCTGTTCCACGAATCGATCGGGGACAATCTCCGCTACGCCCGGGCCGACGCCAGTGACGACGACCTCGTTCACGCCTGTCGGGCGGCGAGGATCCACGACACGATCGCAGCGCTCCCGGACGGGTACGCGACCGTCGTCGGCGAGCGCGGCTACCGCCTGAGCGGCGGCGAGAAGCAGCGGTTGGCCATCGCTCGACTGCTGCTGAAGGACCCCGTGATCATGATCCTGGACGAGGCGACGAGCCACCTCGACAACGAGAACGAGACCCACATCCAGGCCTCGATCGATGCCGCGCTCGACGGACGGACGGCGATCGTCATCGCCCACCGCCTGTCGACGGTCCGATCGGCGGACCGGATCGCCGTGCTCGACGCCGGGCGGATCGTCGAACTGGGCACCCATGACGAGTTGGTGGCCCGCGACGGCCTGTACGCCGCCCAGTTACGCGCCGGCGAGCTCCTCACCGCCTGACCACCCCACCGCCCAGCCCGAACGTTTGGTCGCCCTCGGGAACGGTGGTGTTCCCCAGCACGATCTGGTCGCTTTCGGCTCCGCCGTCCAGGGCTTTGGTCGCCCTCGGGAACGGTGGTGTTCTCGAGGGCGACCAAACCGACTGGCGGAAGGGGGTGACCGCGGCGGGGTGATCGGGGGTCAGCCGGCGGTCACCTCGTCGCGGAGGTCACGCTTGAGGAACTTGCCGCTCGCGTTGCGGGGCAGCGGTTCGGTCCGGAACCGGACGGTCGTCGGGATCTTGAACTTGGCGATCCGCTCGGCGAGGAACTCCGCCAGTGCCGCCTCCGACAACTGCGCCCCCGGCCGCAGCACCACCGCCGTCGCGACCGCCTCACCCAATCGCTCGTCGGGGATCCCGAACACGGCCGCCTCGGCGACGTCGGGATGCTCGTAGATGGCTGCCTCGACCTCGGAGCAGTACACGTTC
Source organism: Ilumatobacteraceae bacterium (assembly GCA_049458915.1). Lineage (GTDB taxonomy): Bacteria > Actinomycetota > Acidimicrobiia > Acidimicrobiales > Ilumatobacteraceae > Ilumatobacter. Next base: position 27,681 of record JBMUCX010000017.1, on the reverse strand, counting down.
TCCCCACCCCGCAGCACCATGTCCTTCGCCCGGTCGACGATGTACACGAACCCGTCCTCGTCGATCCGGGCGATGTCACCCGTGTGGAACCACCCGTCCCGGATCGCGTCGGCCGTCGCCTCGGCCCGGTTGAGGTAGCCCTTGATGACGATCGGTCCGCGCACGGCGAGTTCGCCGACGACGTCCGGACCCGACTCGAGCGGCGTGCCCGCCTCGTCCTCCAGTCGCGCATCGAGCGTCGGCACCACCCGCCCGCACGACGACGGCTTCGAGGTGTAGAGCTTGGCGGAGTTCGCCGTCACGATCCCGCACGTCTCGGTGAGGCCGTACCCCGTCGACGGGGCACCTGCGGCCAGTGACTTGTCGATCTTGTCGACGAGATCGGGTTGCACCGCGGCCCCACCACCGCCCATGCCCTTCAACGATGACGTGTCACGGGTCGCCCAGTCGGGGTGGAGCAGGAGTTCGCGACTCATCGTCGGCACCCCCGAGAAGTTCGTGACCCGCTCGCGCTCGATCAGTTCGAGTGCCCGCCCGGCGTCCCACTTGTAGGTGAACACGATCTTGCCGCCCACCAGCGTGCACGGCTGGAGCAGGCAGTTGTTGGCGGTCACGTGGAACAGCGGCGTCGGTGCCATGAACACCGCCGGGCCGGCATCGGGGTCGACCGGCGCTGACGGTGCATCGAGATCGCCGGCCTCGATCGCCTTGGCCTCGGCGAGGCCGGCCACCGACGTCATGAAGGCGATGTTCATCACGTTGTGGATCGACCCTCGATGGGTGAGTTGTGCTCCCTTCGGGAAGCCGGTCGTCCCCGAGGTGTAGAAGACGGTCGCATCGTCATCGGGATCGATCTCGACCACCGGGAGCCCGGCCGGAGCCGACGCCGGGTCGACGAGGTCGGCCCACCGATCAGCGCCTTCGGGAAGATCACGGTCGCTCCGCACGCTGATCAGGTGCATCGGCGCCTTCGCCCGGAGGTCGTCGAGCACCGGGAGCACCCGTTCGAGTCGCTCGTCGTCGGCGACCAACACCTTCGGGGTCGAGTCGCCCAGCCCGTAGGCCATCTCGGCACTCGTCCACCACGCGTTCATCCCGACGACGGCGGCGCCGACCGACACCGTCGCCCAGTACGCGACCACCCACTCCGGATAGTTGCGCATCGCCACGGCGACCCGATCGCCACGGCCCACACCGAATCGGTCGACGAGTAGGTGGGCGAGCGACCTCACGCGTGCATCGATCTCGCCGTAGGTGTACGACTCGTCCTCGAACACGACGTACGGACGGTCGAGATAGAACCCGGCGATCTCCCAGAGCGACCGCATCGTGGGGGGCGCTGCAGCAAAGACCCGCATCGGCACCCCGCGTACCTCCGTCTCGGTCATGGCGAACTGCGCTCCCGGCGCAGTGAGTTCGGTCCAGGCGGCGTCGTAGTGATCGATCACGACCGAGATACTGGCGCAGCGGTGCAGAACGGAGCGAAACCGAGCGTGACCGGGTTCACACCGCCCGAGTCGTCCGGTCAGCGACCGAGGATCCGACGCACGTCGTGGAGGTGATGCACGACGTCATGGGTCAGGTACGTCGACAACCATGCATTCGTGAACTCGAGGCCGTCGGCACGGACTCCCCGTCGCTGCCAGTCGGAGTCACTCATCGACTCGATCATGGCGAGCACCCGTTCGCTGCGACCGGCGATCGCACCGGCCACCGAACACGGATCCCGCTCGTCGACGTACCGACCCTGTTCGGCCCGATCGTTCGGATGCCAGTCGGGAAACCGCGGCCGATCCTCCGAGACCGTTCGCTCGAACCGATACGCCAGGAGATCGAGGACGTCACGGACGTGACAGCCGTACTCGGTCGGCGACCAGACGGTCTCCGACGGCCGACGGAGGAGCACCTCGACGTCGGGGCCGCCGAGTACCTCGACCCAGTCGTCGGTCGCCCGACGGAGGACGGACGAGACGTCGTGCAGGGGTACGGCCGAGGCATCGAAGCCGCACTCCTCGCAGGGACGCTCATTGACCCAGGTCCAACTCTTCGACTCCCGTTCGACCGTCATCGCTCCTCACCCGTGTCGGAGGTGGCCGGACACCACGCCACGCAACTGATCGATGTTGACCGACTTCGCGGCGCTCACCCAGACGATGTCACCCACCTCGAGACGGCAGCCGTCCGCGAGTTGCTGTTTGCGGGTCTTCCGCTTCGCCGACTTCACCTTGTCCATCTTCGTCGCCACGACCGTGTGCGGTATGTCGGAATCCCGGAGCCAGTCGAGGACCTGCTCGTCGAGAGGAGTCGGTCCGATCTCACCGTCGACCAGGACGAACACCATCACGAGTGACTCCCGATCGAGGAGGTACCCCTCGATCATCTCCGGCCAGTCCCGGCGCACGCGACCGGGCACTTTGGCGTAGCCGTACCCGGGAAGGTCGACCAACGTTCCACCGCCGTGTTCGGCGAAGATGTTGATCACCTGGGTGCGGCCCGGTGTGTTCGACACCCGCGCCAACTGCTTCTGATTGGCGAGTGCGTTGATCAACGACGACTTGCCGACGTTCGATCGACCGATGAACGCCACTTCGGCCGGCGAATCGGGCAACTGTTCGGATCGGGTCGCCGAGGCGACGAACCGCAGTTGCAACGGACGGCCGGACATGTCAGGAGTGTACGAAGATCGACGGTGCAACCAGTTCTGGATGTGTCATGCTCACAGCACGTTCACCACATCCGACCCAGGAGGTTCCCGTGCGTTTCGTTCCGTCTGCTCGACCGCTGCTGTCGCTCGCCACGAGCGTGACGCTCGTCGGCGCGATCTCAGCTTGTTCCGGTGAGGACATCGCCGAGCGCGTCATCGAGAACCGCCTCGAAGCGGAAGGGGCCGGTGATGTCGACCTCGACCTCGACGGCGGCAACGTCCGGATCGAGACCGACGAGGGCGTCGTCGAGATGCAGATCGACGACGAGGGCAACATGACTATCCAGAACGAGGAAGGCTCGATGGAGATGTCGGTCGAGGACGGGAACATCTCGATGGAGTCCGACGAGGGATCGTTCGAGATGAACCAGGGTTCCGAACTCCCCGCCGATTTCCCGGCAGCAGTGCCACTCCCCGACGGTCTCGTGCTCCAGGTCTCGCAGGCCGTCGAGACACCCGAGGGCTCCTCCTACATCCTGTCGGGCACGGTGACCGGGAATGCCGAGGAGGTCGCCGACCGCCACATCAGCGCCATCGAAGCGGCCGGGTTCGCCCAGATCCAGGTGATCCGTTCGACTGGTTCGGTCATCTACAACTATTCGAACGGCGAACTGGTCATCGGCGGTTTCGTCGCTGACGACCCGTCGTCCCCCGGCAACTCCCAGACCACGCTCCAGGTCGGACCCGACCCGGGCTGATCCCGGACGCGGTTCCGTCGACCCGTCATCCGCCGATCAACGTCGCCAGCGCCCAGACGGCGGCGACCAGACCGATGGCGGCGTACACCAGGCTGCGTCCGACCGGCGCCCGCTCGAGGTGCCCCTCGTGCTGCTGTCGTTCGGGTGGCCGGACGACGGCGAGCACGTTGCCGACGAACAGCGCGCCACCGAGCGCCAACAACAACCACTGCAGCAGGTCCTCTCCCAGGAACATGCCCCCAGTGTGCCCGGATCATCGATGACCGACCCGACCGGGACCCGAACGCCGAAGTGCGATGCTGGTGCGATGCCGACGATCGAGCATCTCTTCACCACGTCGTCGGCGACGCTCGTGTTCGACGACCGCTCGGAGGCGTCCACCCGCAGCCTGTGGGACGACGGCCGACGAGTCGCCGGTTGGCTGCGACAGAGCGGGGTCGAGCGCGGAGACCGGATCGCCGTGCGGATGCCGAACGGCCCCGACTACGTCCGACTCCTGGCGGCGTGTGGGGCCGGTGGCTTCGTGCTGGTCTCGGTCAACACCCGCTACAGCGACGTCGAGGCCGCCGACCTGACCCGGCGATCGGGTGCCCGATCCACGATCACCGGACTCGGCGCCGATTGGCGCGACGTCGACCCGGTGGTGCCGGTCGGGAGAGCGGACGACCCGTACGTCGTGTTCACCACCTCGGGAACGACCAGCGTGCCCAAGATGGTGCTCCACCGCCAACACTCGATCGCCGAGCACGCCGCCGATGTCGCCGCCTCGTTCGGCTACGGATCCCGAAGCGATCGATCCGCTCCGGTCGAGTTGGTCGTGATGCCCCTGTGCGGCACGTTCGGTCTCGCATCACTGACCGGCGCGATCGCCGGCGGCGGTCGGGTCGTCGTCACCGACTACGACCTCGATCGGACATCGGCGATCTTCGGGCAGGAGCGTCCGACCGCGGTCAACGGCAGCGACGACCTGTTCCACCGACTCATCGACAACGGAACCGACCTGTCCTCGCTGCGGGTCGGTGGCTACGCCCGCTTCAACTCCAGCCTCGACGGCATCGTCGGCCGGGCCGATGTCGCCGGGGCGACGCTGACCGGTCTGTACGGGATGAGCGAGGTCCAGGCACTGTTCGCACTCCGTGATCCGTCCGGATCGATCGACGACCGGAGCCGGGCCGGGGGCACGCTGTCGTCACCGAGGGCCGAGTACCGGATCGTCGACGGCGAACTGCAACTCCGCGGTCCGAGCCTGTTCGCCGGGTACCTCGCCGAGGGCGGCGAGGAGATCGACGACGAACTGACCGGCCGTCACCATCAGGACGGATGGTTCCGGACCGGCGACCTGGCAGAGGCCGAGGACGACCGCACGTTCGAGTACCTGGCGCGCATGGGGGACGTGCTCCGGCTCGGTGGCTTCCTGGTCAGCCCTGCTGAGATCGAAGCAGTGCTGATGGAGGAGTCGGGCGTGGAGGGCGCCGAGGTGGTCGCCGTCGACCGGCCGGGTGGTGCCCGACCGGTGGCGTTCGTCGTCGCTCCGAGCGGCTTCGACGAATCGGCGGCGATCGAACGGTGCCGGACGAAGTTGGCCCGCTACAAGGTGCCCGTCCGAGTCATCGCCGTCGACGAGTTCCCCACCACGCCGAGCGCCAACGGCACCAAGATCAAGAAGAACGAACTCCGCGATCTGGCCGCCCGACATCTCCGGGACGAACCGTGACGACTGGTGCCGGGCACTCCCCGTCACGACGACGGATCCGCTATCCCGGAGAGTTGGTCCTCGAGCACCTGACCAGCGCGACCGGCTTGGCCACCGTGTTCCTCGTCGTCGAACTCGGGTGGGAGCGCGTCGTCGCCGTCGGATCAGACCCGCTGCCGGTCGCCGCTGCCCTGCTGTGCTTCGTCCACATCGTCGTGTACTGGCTCAACTTCATCCACCTCGGCCACTTCTCGGACACCAGCCGACTCGGGCTCGCTCAAACCTGGACGGTCGCGGCCTTTGGCCTCGGACTCGTGATGTACCCGATCGTGCTGTCGGCCTGGATCGACGGTGACGACCTGGCCCCGTACCTCATCGCCAACACGGCCCTGTGCGCCCTCCTCGCCATCTGGGTCGCCGTCACCCCGAGCGACGGGGGCGATCGCGCCTACGTCCGCTACCGGCGCATCGGACCCGTCGTCGCCGTGTCGACCTACGCCGTCATGCTCGTCGCCGACTGGATCGAACTCCCGGTCGTGTGGGCGGTGTGGTTCGCTCCGCTGTTCTTCGTCGCCCCTCGCGGTGCGGCATCGGTGGAGTCGTGACGGGTCGCGTCTGTCACCGGTCGTCACGACGCCAGTCGTCACACACGGTGGCCGCCGCGCCAGTCCTCATGGACCGGAGCGGCGCTGACACCGCCGAGGATGTTCAACTGCGGTCGTTCGCGGAGACTCCGCTTCATCTCGGCGAACCCGGGGAAGGCGGCGAGTCGCGTGACCGCGTCCCACAGTTCGAGGGCCTCGTCGGGTGAGGGCACCCTGGAGATCACCGGCCCGAAGAACGACAGGTCCTCGTCGGACCCGGCTCGCCGGAAGGTGATGATCGGCGTGCCGACGTCACGACCGGTACGTGACAGCGCGAGTTCGCCTTCGGCATCGATGAGGTCGTCCCAGGCCGACTCGTCGGCCGCATCGGCGAATCGCTCGGGAAGGCCGACCTCGGCGAGTACTTCGACGATGTGATCACGGGTGCTCAGACGACCACGCACGTCCGTGCCCTGGGGATGGTCCCAGTAGCTGTGCCCGTAGGCCGTCACCACCGGGCCGAGTGCCGAACGTCCGAGCTCCTCACGTACCGCGGCAGCGACCCGGAGCATGCGCAAACCAGCGGTGTGGCCCTGCTCGTACCCGGCCGGGAACTCGGTCGCGTAGTCCTTGTGCTTGTTGATCAGTCGGAGCGAGATGAACCGCCAATCGACGGCGAGGTCGCGCTGGACGGCGACCGAATGAACCCACCTCGAGGTGATCCAGGCGAACGGGCAGATCGGATCCCAGAAGAACTCGACGTCGAACGACGGATCGGACGGTGGCGGCACGGTGGGGATCACACCACCTGCAACCGGCTGCTCGCAGACGGCATTCCGGACGGGCCGGATGTCCTCGCACTCAGGCGACCGTCGACCGGTTGAACTTCCGGGTGCTCAAGGCGGCGAACACGACGATCAGCGCCACCGACCAGGCGACCGACCACCACACGTCGGCCCCCGCCGGCAGACCGTTGTAGAGCGCTCGTGCAGCATTGGTGACGAGCGTGAACGGATTCCACGTGGCGACGGGCTCGAGCCAGCCGGGCATCGTCGCCGGGTCGACGAACGCCGACGAGATGAACGTCATCGGGAACATCCAGATGAAGCCGGCGGAGTTCGCCGCCTCGACCGACCCGACCGACAAACCGATCAACGCCTGGACCCAGCTCAAGGCGTAGCTGAACAGCAACAGCAGGAGTGTCGCCGAGACGGCTCCGACGAACGACCCTTCGAACCGGAAGCCGATCGGCCAGAACGCCACGACGAGCATCACCACGAAGGTGATCACGTTCCGGACGAGGTCGCTCACCGTCCGCCCGATCAACACCGCCGCCCGCGACATCGGAAGTGACCGAAGTCGATCGATCAACCCCTTGCTCAGATCTTCGGCCAGGCCGATACCCGTGAACGCCGATCCGAAGACGAGGGACTGACTGAAGATGCCCGGGATCAAGAACTGGCCGTACTCGTCGAAGCCGGGGACGGCGATCGAACCACCGAACACGTACACGAACAGGACCACGAACATGATCGGCTGAACCGTCGCGAAGATCAGCAGTTCGACGTTGCGGGGGATGATCCGGAGATGGCGCTCCGCCTCCACCCACGAGTCGTGCAGTGCGAGTCGGACGCGCCTCATGCCACCACCTCGGCATCATCGGCGGCGGCATGGCCGGTCAGGGCGAGGAAGACGTCATCGAGCGTCGGGCGACGCACCACGACGTCGAGGACGTCGATCCCCACGTCGTCGAGTGCTCGGATCACCCCGGGCACCATCCGGTCGCCACTGTGGATGGGCGCCGAGAAGCTCCTGCCGTCACCGACCACCTCGATCTCGCCGGTGCACATCGGCCGCAGCGTGGCGACAGCGAGATCGCGGTTCTCGACACGCGCGATCGACACCGAGAGTCGATCGCCGCCGATCCGATCCTTCAGTTCGTCGCTCGTTCCCGAGGCGATGACTCGACCGCGATCGATGACGACGATCCGCTGCGCCAGACGATCGGCCTCTTCGAGATACTGCGTCGTGAGCAACACCGTCGTCCCGTCGGCCTCGAGTTCCTCGATGAGATCCCACATCGCGAGTCGACTCCGCGGGTCGAGTCCCGTGGTCGGTTCGTCGAGGAACAGCACCGACGGCCGTGCGATGAGACTCATCGCGATGTCGAGGCGACGACGCATGCCACCCGAGTACCCCTTGACGACCCGATCGGCCGCATCCACGAGATCGAATCGCTCGAGCAGGGTCCCGACCCGAATGCGGACCTCGGGTCGGGCGAGGTGGAACAGTCGACCGACGAACTCCAAGTTCTCCCGCCCGGTGAGTCGTTCGTCGACGGCGGCGTACTGGCCGGTGAGACCGATACGTGTCCGAACCGTGTGCGGGTCGGCGATCACGTCGATGCCGTCCACGAACGCCCGGCCTCCGTCGGGCCGCAGCAGGGTCGTCAGAATCCGGACCGTGGTGGTCTTGCCGGCACCGTTGGGACCGAGCAGTCCGTAGATCGCTCCACGAGGAACCGCCAGATCGATTCCGTCGAGTGCGACCTTGTCACCGAATCTCTTGACGATCCCACGGACTTCGACGGCGAGATCCTCGGCCGGTGAGTGCGACGACGACATCGTGGCAGTCTGCCGGGGTCCTGCCCGGCAACCACGCAACGTCCGGGATCAGGGCTGCGTCGTGGTGGAGGTCGACGACCGGAAGAACTCCCACTCGTCGAGACGCCGACCATCGGGAAGGACGCAATACCCGACCTGGCCACCGGCCTCGTCGACGATCTCGACGGTGCCGCCCTGCTCGACACAGAACACCGATGCAGGATTCGCGAGGCCGACATCGCTGGTCGTCGTCGCAGCGCCGGTCGGCTCGCCGGTCAGTCGGTTCGCCGCCGCCACCAACGCGGCATCGAACGTCGCCGTGTCGACGACGAGTTCCGTATCGGGGTTGACCTCGATCTCCGAGAACCACATGAGCACCGCTCCGTCCCGGACGAGGACGTGGCGTTCGTCCCAGCGGTCCGAACCGGCCGGCTGATCGATCTGCGTCCGCCGGATGCCGAAGCGGTCGTCACCCACGTCCGGTACGTCGAGTTCGCTGACAGCGAAGTCTCCGGCGTCGATCAACGTGACCTCGGTCGGTAGACACGACGTCATCGCCTCCCGGAGTTCGTCGAAGGTGTCACGGATCGCGTCGGGGTCGTCGGCCAGGAGCAGCACCACGAGTGCCGGCGGGATCGCGACATCGGCACCGGCGAAACCGACACCGCTCCCCACCTGCCAGCGCAGGTCGGCCGCCGTGGCGATCGCATCGTCGGAGGCATCGGGACAGAGATCGAGCGTCGCCAAGTCGCCGCGTTCATCGTTCAGGATCACCCTGGGGAGCGCATCGGGTGTCGACGCCCACGCGGGACCGAGATCAGCGCCGGTGACGCCCAGATCGACGAGTTCGTCGGCGCTCGGGACGTCGTCACTGGTCCCGCATCCGACCGACACGGCCGACCCGACGACCGCGACGGCCACCAGGAACCCTCGCGATTTCCATCTCTCCACCCGACTCCGCGACATGATCCGCCTCCCACCGATGTACCGACCGGGCCGGTTCCCGGTGAGGACTCAGCGTGGACGAACGAAACGTGCGGCAACAGGGCCGGACGGACCCGGCCCGACCGTCGACCCGGTCAGACGTCCGACACCGTCAGACGGTCCGCGGTGCGGCGTTGTCGAATCGCGTGTACTGACCGAGGAACACGAGTCGCTTCGTACCGATCGGACCCGACCGGTGCTTCGCGACGATCACTTCGGCCGACCCCTTGTCGGGTGAATCGGGGTGGTACACCTCGTCGCGGTACAGGAACATGACGACGTCGGCGTCCTGTTCGAGCGAGCCGGACTCGCGGAGGTCGGACAACATCGGCCGCTTGTCTGCACGGGACTCGAGGTTCCGGGACAACTGGCTCAGCGCCACGATCGGCACTTCGAGTTCGCGGGCGAGGATCTTCAAGTTCCGGCTGATCTCGCTGACCTCGAGCTGCCGGTTCTCCGCCGAACCGCTCCCGCCCATCAGTTGGAGGTAGTCGATCACCACGAGACCGAGCCCCCCGTACCGGGCCTTGATCCGGCGGGCCTTGGCCCGGATCTCCATGACCGTCACCCGGGGGTTGTCGTCGAGGAACAACGGCACCTCGAGGCGCCCGATCGCTTTGCCGATCTTGGCCCAATCGGCCTCGGCGAGCTTGCCGGTCCGGATACGGGTCGAATCGACGCGGGCCTCACTGGCGAGGATCCTTTGGGTGAGTTCCTGATGGCCCATCTCGAGGGAGAACACGAGAACCGGCTTGGACGAATGGATCGCCACATGGCTGGCGATCCCGAGCCCGAAGGCGGTCTTGCCCATGGCCGGTCGAGCGCCGACGATGTACAGCGCACTCGGCTGGAGGCCCGACAGGAGCTCGTCGAGGTCGCTGTAGCCGGTGGCCGTGCCGGTGATCGTGTCCCCCCGGTCGTACGTCTCCTGGAGGTGATCCATCACCTCGGGGAGCAAATCCTCGATCGTCCGGGTCGAGTCGGTGACGCGCTGCTCGGCGACGTTGAACACCTTGGATTCGGCCTCGTCGAGCGCCTTGATGACGTCGTCCGGTTCGCTGTAGGCGAGTTCGGCGATGTCACCCGCTGCATAGATCAACTGTCGGAGCAACGCCGTCTCCTGGACGATCTTGGCGTAGTGGCCCGCGGAGGAGATCGCCGGAGTCGAGTTCTGCAACTCGTGCAACGTCTCGGGACCGCCGATGTCGTCGAGGAGACCCGCCCGACGCAACTCGTCGGCCACCGTGACGGTGTCGGCGGGCGCCGAGCTCGAGTAGAGCGCCCGAATCGCATCGAAGATGTGGCGGTGCGACGGGCGGTAGAAATCACCCGGATTGAGCCCCATCTCGCTGACGACACCGATGGCCTCACGGGACAGCAACATCGCACCGAGGACCGATTCCTCGGCATCGAGATTGTGCGGCGGCACCCGGCCGCGCGAGCCCGCTGGCCGTCCGCCGGAGCGGTCGTTCGGACGTGTCGAACCGATGTCGACGGGGAAGTGTTCGTCTCCTGGCATGGGACCGTCAGCTTGCCGCCATTCCCCTGTGTGGAGGAAGGGGACAACCCTGTGGATCTCGTGTGAATTCCCGGTGGACAGCACGGCCGATCATGTGGACAGTGTGACGCAGGGGTGTGACGCACGCGACGAGGGCGGACCCATCGGGCCCCCCCTCGACGAGGTCACGACTGCAACCGGTTCAACTCTCGGCGACGACCTCGAGCGTGATCGGGAAACTCACATCGGCATGCAACGATGCCGTCACCCGGTGTTGACCGATGGTACGGATCGGCTCGTCGATGGTGATCACCTTGCGATCGAGCTCGATCCCCGTCTGGGCCCGAACGGCGGCGACGATGTCGGCGTCGTGAACCGACCCGAACAGCTTGTCGTCATGGGCCTTCGCCGAGATCGTGATCACCTTCGGCACCAGTGTCGTGGCCACCGTGGTGGCCGCTTCACGGTCGCTGGCGTCGCGAAGGTCACGAGCCCGTCGCATCTTGGCGGCCTGGGCCACGGCACCAGCCGATGCCATGATCGCATGACCCTTCGGGAGCAAGAAGTTGCGGGCGTGGCCGTCGGCGACATCGACGATGTCACCACGCTTGCCGAGGCCGGCGATGTCGTTACGGAGGATCACCTGCATGGTTCAGTCCTCCCCACCATCGGTCGAACCCGACTCGTCACCCGTGACGACGTCGAGTTCCTCGGTGCCCTCGACCTGCCCGCTCGTCTCCTGGTCGCGAGGACCACGACGATCGTCGCGACGGTCGTCGCGGCGGCCGCCGCGGGCCGCCGAGGCGACTCGCTTGGCATAGGGCAGGAGCGCCATCTCACGAGCGATCTTGATCGCGTTGGAGATCTCGATCTGCTGCTGGCGATCGTTGCCACTGACCCGCATGTTGCGGATCTTGCCGCGATCGCTCATGAAGCGGCTGAGCAGGTCGACGTCTTTGTAATCGACGTATTCGACCTTGTCGATCACGAGTGGGCTGGTCTTCTTCTTGTACTTGCGGGGATTCTCCGGCTTGCGGGGACCCCGTGTGGCTTTCTTGGCCATGTGGGTTCAGGTCCTTCCTGGACGATCAGCTCGGCGGCTGGATCGGAGATGTCGGTTCAGAGATGTGAGTGCGCGAGATCGAGCCGTCAGAACGGTTCTTCCTCGCCGTAGACCGGGTCGGGACGGCTCTTGCCGCCCCCGGAGGAGCCACCACTCGAGGAGCCACCGTCGGAGAAACCTCCGCCGCCACCTCCGGACCGTGAGGTCCGCTCGACCTGGGCCTGCGCCCAGCGGAGGCTGGGAGCGCAGTCGTCGACGTCGATCTCGATCGAGGTCCGCTTGTTGCCGTCGCGGTCCTCCCAGTCACGGGCCCGCACCGACCCGGTGACGACCACGCGCATCCCCTTGCTGATGGATGCGGCGATGTTCTCACCGAGGTCGCGCCATGCCGAGCAGTTGAAGTACGACGTGTCGCCGTCCTCCCACTCGCCATTGGCGTTGCGCTTCCGTGGGGTGTAGGCGATCCCGAACGAACACACGGCGGTTCCGCCGGTCGTGAACCGCAACTCCGGGTCGCGGGTGACGTTGCCGATGATCTGGACGAAGTTGTCGGATGCCATGAGGTGACTCCCTTCAGGTGCGGCCGGTCAGGCCGTGACCGCCATGCCTCGCCGCGCAGCTTCGCGCTCCGGCAGACGGATGAGCTTGTGACGGACGACGTCGTCCGCGAGACGGAGCTGCCGCTCGAGTTCGTCGAGTGCGCCGCCGTCGGCGAGGCACTCGACCACGAGGTAGTAGCCGGATTCCTTCTTGTCGATCGGATACGCGAAGGCCCGCTTGCCCCACCAATCGGGCTTGCCGTGGATCGCCCCGCCCGCCTTGACGACCTCGTCGGTCACCATCTTGACGTAGGACTGGGCCTTCGGATCGTCGACGTCACCATCGATGATGACCATCAACTCATAAGCACGCTTCATGCGTGTTGCACTCCCTTCGGACTGCGGTCGGCCTCGGTGAAGCCGACCTTCGGCCCCACCGAGCCCCCGGAACTACCGGGAAAAGTCGTGGTGGAGCAGGGTGGATATGACCGTGAGACTCTATCGGCGGGATCCGGAGGAGATGCACGGGCACGTCCCCAGGTCTAGCAACGGGGTGTCACACAGACCGGCTCGAGGCGGTCGACGGTAGACATTCCCGAGTGACAGTGACCGATCGACCAGGGCGGCGGTTCGACCGCGGCCGCCTCTACGTCTCGTTCGTGACGGAACTCGCCGGACTGCACCGTGGAGCATTCACCATCGCCGTGTCCGGTGCCTTCGTCTTCGCACTCTGCACCGTGGCCTCGAGCATCGCCATCCGGTGGGTGATCGACCATGTGATACTCCCCCGCTTCGAAGTCGGTGAGGTGGCGACCGCCACGGTCGTCGGAGGATGCCTCCTCGTCATCGGGATCGGCATCGTCAGAGCGATCGGTGTCGTCGTTCGTCGTTCGTTCGCCGGGGTCGCCCAGTGGCGCTCGGCGCAGACGCTCGGCGAGCGGGTCGCCGGCCGAATGCTCCGCCAACCCGTCGGCTGGCACCGCCGCCAGAGCGACGGACGACTGCTGGCTCGGGCGGGCGTCGACGTCGACACGGCGATCGCCGCCATGGCGCCCATCCCGTTCGCCCTCAGCACCGTGCTCATGATCGTGGTGGCAGCGGTCTGGCTCGTGCTCACCGATGTCGTGCTCGGCCTCGTGGCGATCTCGGTCTTTCCCCTGCTCACGGTGCTCAACGTCGTCTACCAACACCGGGTCGACCACTGGTTCGACGAAGCCCAGGCAGCCCTCGGTGAGTTCTCCGGTGCCGTCCACGAGAGCTTCGAGGCCGTCCAGTTGGTCAAGGCGTACGGAGCGGCCGACCGGGAAACCGCTCGACTGTCGGCGATGGCCGGGACGATCCGCGACGCCCGCGTCCATGCGGTTCGTCTCCGCGGAACGTTCGAGGCACTCCTCGAGACGATCCCCTCGATCACGAACATCGGCATCGTGGTGCTCGGCGCTGCTCGGGTGCGGTCCGGTGACGTCACCATCGGCGAACTCTCGGGCTTCATCTACATGTTCACCCTCCTCGTCTTCCCGCTGCGCATCATCGGGTACGCGCTGTCGGAACTCCCCCACTCGTACGCCGGTTATCGGCGAGTCGCCGACACGATCGCCGAGCCGCTCGACCCGGACCCGTCCGACTCCCTCGACACGACGACGGGCGCCGATGCCGTCGAACTCGACGACGTCCGCTTCGTCCACCCGGGCGAAACCGAACCCGCCGTCACCGGGGCGACCGCTCGGATCCGTCGCGGATCCGTCACGGCCGTGGTCGGCCCGACGGGTGCGGGCAAGAGCACGCTCGTCGACCTCGTCGCGGGCCTCGTGGCCCCGACCTCCGGGCGGATCGCGGTCGATCCGGGTGAGCGGGTGATCGTGTTCCAGGAGCCGTTCCTGTTCGGAGGCAGCGTGCTCGACAACGTGGTGGTCGGCCTCGATCCGAACGATCCACGTCGTTCCGACGAGGCGGTTGCCGACGCGCTGCATCGGGCCTGCGCCGACTCGTTCGTCGACGATCTCCCCGATGGCCCGGACACGGTCGTCGGCGAACGCGGGATCACGCTGTCGGGCGGGCAACGTCAACGGATCGCGTTGGCCCGTGCCCTCGTGCGACGGCCGTCGCTGCTACTGCTCGACGACACCACGTCGGCGCTCGATCCGGCGACCGAACTCGAGGTGATCGACCGCCTGAGGACGTCGGCCACGTCGATGGACGGATCATCGACCACCGTGGTCATGGTCGCGTCCCGACCCTCCACCGTGGCACTCGCCGACGAGGTCCTGTACGTGTCGAACGGCAGGATCGTCGACCACGGGCCGCACGAGCGATTGCTGGTCGACGTTCCCGAGTACCGGGAGTTGATCGAAGCATTCGAAACCGACCGTGACGACATGAGCGCGAGCCGAACGTCACCGGTGACGCGATGACCGGAGATCTGGGTCCCACGGAACCGATCGGCCGGTTCTCGGCCACCTCGACGATCGGACGGGGGTTGGACGAGGCACCGATCCTCCGACAGGGCCTCGGCGTCACGTGGTTGATCGCCGCCGCCGGGGCGGGTGGACGCGTCGTGGTGCCGATCGTCGTCCAGCAGGCCATCGACCGGGGCATCCTCGGGCAGGACGAGATCCGCTTCGACTTCGTCGTGTGGTGCGCAGTCATCGGCGTCGCCGCCCAGTTCGTCGCCGCACTGTTCCAACGCACGGCCATCATTCGACTCGGTGAACGCAGCGAGCAGGCACTCACCGACCTCCGGAAGCGGTTGATCGACCACATCCACCGGATCAGCCTGGCCGATCACAACGACGAGCGGCGCGGCTCCCTCGTCGCCCGGGTCACGAACGACATCGAAACCCTGGCCGAGTTCTTCCGATGGGGAGGGCTCGCCTGGCTGATCGACGGCACGCTGATGGTGATCGTCGCCGCCGTCATGCTCGCCTACAACTGGCTGCTGGCCGTCATCGCGATCGCCATCGCCGTCCCGCTCTTCTTCGTGCTCCGCTTCGTCCAACGACACCTCGTGGCGGCGTACGACACGGCTCGCCGACGGGTCGGTGAGTTGCTCGCGTCGGTCGCTGAACTCGTCGCAGGCGCCGAGACCATCAGGGCCTACGGTGCCGGTGCCGAGTTCGAACGGAGGCACCAACTCGCGGTCGAGGCCCGCTCCGACGCCCAGATCCGCGGCAATGTCATCGGGGCGTTCCTGTTCCCGCTCGGCGAGGTGTTCTCGGTGATCACGATCGCGACCATCGTCGCGGTCGGCGTCGCGATCGGCCCGGCCGGCGGCATGACCGCTGGCGCACTCGTCGGATTCATCTTCCTGACCTACCGGTTCCTCGAACCGATCGCCGAGTTCACCGAGGTCCTCGACCAGACACAGACCGCTGTCGCCGGACTCCGCCGGGTCCTCACCGTGCTCGACATCCCCGCCGGGCCGCCACCTCCGACCCACGCCCGCCCGCTTCCACCAGGACGCCTCGACATCGCGATCGACGACGTGACGTTCGCGTACCGCAGTCGCGGCGTCCGACTCGGGGTGGACGAGGTCGTCCTGTCAGGGGTCAGCGCTCACATCCCCGCCGGCCAGCAGGTGGCGATGGTCGGGGCGACCGGGTCGGGCAAGACCACGCTCGGTCGCCTGGTCGCTCGCATGGCCGACCCGATCGCGGGCGAGATCCGACTCGGTGGTGTGCCACTCACCCTCGTCGACGACGCCGACCTCCGGAGTCGACTCGTCGTCGTCGCCCAGGAACCATTCCTCTTCGACGACACCATCGCGGCCAACGTCACCTTCGCCCGACCGGACACCAGCCGGGCACGACTCGAACAGCTCGTCGACGAACTCGGGATCAGCGACTGGGTGGACGGGTTGACCGACGGACTCGACACCCGGGTCGGCGAGCGCGGCGATGCGCTGTCGGCCGGAGAACGCCAGTTGATCGCCCTGCTCCGCGCCGGGAGCGCCGATCCGGACGTGTTGATCCTCGACGAGGCGACGTCGTCGGTCGATGCACTCACCGAGGTTCGGATCTCACGAGCACTCCAACGTCTGTCGGCCGGGCGGACCACGATCGCGATCGCCCACCGACTCTCGACGGCTGCTCGCGCCGACCGCGTCCTCGTGCTCGACCACGGTGTGCTCGTCGAGGACGGCGATCACGAATCACTCGTCCGGGCGGGAGGGACGTACGCCCGCCTGTACGAGGCGTGGCTCGCGGCGACCGCCACCTGACGACCGGAGGCGGCGAGGATCAGTCACACGGGAGATCGCCGAGCACCAACTCACTCCCGCTGACGAGTCCGAGGTCGGCGAGGTCACCGGCGGGAACCTCGACCGCCACGACGAACCCTCGCGGAGTCGGATACCTCGGGCACGGATCGCCCGCGCAGGGTTCCATGTCGAACGAGTCGAGGAACGCTCCATCGGGCCCGTAGAAGGCGATCGACAACGCCAACACGGTGTCCTTCATCCAGAACGATCCGGTGTGTGGCGACGGGTACCGGAACGCCATCCCGTCGGCACCGGCGAGATCCGTCACCCGCATCAGTCCACGACTTCGCCGGCTCGGCGAGTCGGCGAGCCACAGGCACAACTCACATGTCGCGCCGTCCACTCCGGTGACCGTGGCGACGACACGATCGAAGCCGACCGGCACGACCGGATCGCCGACCGGTCCGGTGATCGGATCGACACCCGAGCACGACGAGGCGACGAGACCGACCAGCAGAACGAGGGAGGTGAAGACCCTGCGATTCAGCGGGACGACACCAGATCGCGGTGCTCGCCGTCACCGACCGTCGCAGCCGCAGCCGACGTCTGACGATCGCGGAGCGCGAGCCCGATGAACAGACCGACGACGGCGATCGCACCGTACATCGCACCGGACGACAGCATCGCGAGCGCCGGAGCGGGGCAGGTTCCGGCGATCGCCCAACCCACGCCGAACAGAGCACCGCCGGCGATGTGATGACGCTCGATCTTCGACCGGGACAGGGTGAGTTTGCCGCCGAACACGGTGGTGGTGCCCCGGCGCTCGAGGACGAGCAGCAGTGGCAGCGACACGCCGATGGCGAGCCCCATCAGCAAGAACACGTCGAACTCCGCCAGGCGGAGTGTCTTGTGGATCGTGTCGAACTCGTGCAGTTGTGCGGCGGCGAGCACGAAACCGAAGCCGGCCCCGAACAGGCCGCCGATGACGTTCATGCGATTCATTTCGTGAGCACTCCATCCACGACCGTCAGGTCGCCCAGGCTGGTGAACGAGGTGAGCAGGAAGGTGACGCCGACGGCCGTCCCGACGAAGGTGGCGGTGGCCGCCCAACTCGCCGGGGACCGCTGCGCAGTTCCGCAGATGCCGTGACCCGACGTGCAACCGCCGGCCATCCGGGCGCCGTAGCCCATCACGATCGCCGCGAGGAACACGACGATCCCGACGACGGGCTTCGACCAACCGGCGGTGAACATCGCGTCGTATCCGGTGCGGACGTCGACGCCGGCGCCGAGCACCGTCGCCACGAGTCCGCCGACGAAGATCCCACCGAAGTACCACACCCGCCAACCGACGGTGTCGGAGTCGCGACGGGCGGCCTTCAAGGTCTGGACGTACGCGCCGCTCGCCCCCAGGGGTTGGTTGGCCACGACGAAGAGGCCGACCACCAGCAGGCCGAGCGCCGGACCGGTGATGTACCACGGCAATCGATCAGGAAGCAGTTCCATGACCACATCATGGTCGATTCCGACCCCGCCCGGCCACCCTTTGACCGGACAATTCGCGCTCAGGCGCCGAGATCGACGACGCTGCGTCCCTTCGCCCGACCGGCGAGGACGTCGGTGAGCACCTCGTCGAGGTCGTCGAGCGTCACGTCGTGCCCGATCGATGCGAGGTGTGACGGACGCAGATCGTCGCCGATCCGCGCCCAGGCCTGGCGTCGACGGTCCATCGGCATCTCCACCGAGTCGATCCCGAGCAGGTTCACGCCACGCAGGATGAACGGCAGCACCGTCGTCGACAATCCGGGACCACCGGTCAGACCACTCGCCGCGACCGACCCGCCGTAACGAATTCGCTTGAGCACGTTGGCCAGCGTGACACCGCCGACGCAGTCGACCGCACCCGCCCAGACGGTCGACTCGAGGGGACGCTTCCCCTCCTCGGAGAGTTCGGCACGATCGATCACCGATGCGGCGCCGAGTGCCGTCAACCACTCCGCCGACTCGGGCTTCCCGGTACTCGCCACCACCTCGTAGCCGAGACCGGCGAGGATGTCGACGGCCGTCGACCCGACCCCGCCGGTCGCTCCCGTCACGAGCACCGGCCCGGAGTCGGGTGTCACCCCGTGCTCCTGGAGTGCCATCACCGACAGGGCGGCGGTGAACCCGCCGGTCCCGACGACCATGACGTCGCGGGTCGTCATCCCCTCGGGAACGCGAACCAACATCTCGGCCGGAACCCGGGCGTACCGGGCGAATCCGCCGTGGCGGGCGACACCGATCGGGCCACCGTGCGCCAGGACCTCGGTACCTGCCGGAAACCCGGGGACGTCCTCGAGGAGCACCCCGGCGAGATCGACCCCGGGAACGATCGGCGAGATCCGAGCCACCTTGCCGGCCGGCGTGGCGGCCAAGCCGTCCTTGTAGTTGACGCTCGACCACCGGACTTCGACGAGCACCCCGTCATCGGGGAGGTCGTCGAGACCGATCGACGTGACCCCTCGATCGACCGTCTCACCATCGGTGACGGCTCGGAACGCCGGGAATCGTTCGATGTCTGCAGGGCGTGACGTCATGCGACGGACGTTAGCGATGGAAGCCGTCGGGAACGAGCAGGTCGTCCGACGACAACTCCGAGATCGACGACTTGCCCAACCCCATGAGACTCGAGTCGATGCCCGCCCGCAGCACGTCGAGCACGTTCTCCACACCGGCCTGACCGTTCGCGGCCAGACCCCAGAGGTACGCCCGTCCGATCATCACGGCCCTCGCACCGAACGCCAGTGCCTTCACCACGTCACTCCCCCGACGGATGCCACCGTCCAGCACGACCTCCACCTCGCCACCGACGGCATCGACGATCCCGGACAGCACCCGGATCGGGGCCGGTGTCCCGTCGAGATTGTTGCCCCCGTGGTTCGACACCGAGATCGCCGACACGCCTGCGTCGACGGCGCGTCGTGCTTCGTCGACACGCATGACGCCCTTCACCATGAACGGGCCGTCCCATTGTCGTCGGAGCCAGGCGACGTCATCCCACGTGGGAGGTGGGGTACCCATCCACGTGCCGTATGCCTCGAAGAACCCGGGGACGGGTTGGTCGCCGACCGGAAAGTTCGGGACCCCCAGGGCCGGCAACTCGAACCGGCGGAGCCACGTCGCGAGCCACCGGGGCCGAGCCAGCGCCTCGGGCGCGTGGCGGATCATCGTCCGGAGGTCGAGGCGTTGCGGAATGTCGGGACTCCCCCAGTCGCGACTGTGGACGAACGACCAGTCGAGCGTGAGGATGATCCCGCACGCACCGGCCGCCCGTGCACGCTCCATCCGCGCCACCATCGAGTCGCGGTCACCCGCCCAGTAGATCTGGAACAGCGTCTGGGGATTGGCGGCGACGACCTCTTCGATCGGCTTGCTGGCGAACGAGCTGAGACCCATCACCACGCCTCGAGCGGCAGCGGCCCTCGCCACCGCCACTTCGCCGTCGGGATGCACCGCTTGGACCCCGGTCGGGGACACGATCACCGGCATCGACATCGGCTGACCCATGACCTCGGTCGCCATGTCCCGCGTCGGACTCTGACCCGCCGTGATCGGCTTGACCCCGAGTTCGGTGAACGCCGCCAGATTGTCGTCGAGGGTTTGACCCCGCTCGGTCCCGGCGATCAGCGCCCCGTACACCGACTTCGGCAGGGAGCGTTCCGCACGACGCTGGGCCACTGCGACCGATTCGAACCATGCGTTCGCCATGTCCGCAGCGTACGGGAGATGGTTCGATCGTGAGATGTCCGCATCGATGGCGGCGACACGTCATCCCGGTCAGACGGGGATCACGCGCAACAAATGGTGCCAACGACATTCCGGGCACGCCTCGACGACGTACGCCGTCTGCTCACCGGCTCGGCGGCGGACCTGCCTGACTTCCGCCGCGGTCGAGACGCACCGCCCGGACGCAGGGAGTCCGTGTCCGAACACGTAGGTGACGATCGCCAGCTTCGACTGCTCACAGATCGGACAATCCGCCGAGGTCGTCGTCCCGACGTTGCGGGCCGCACGGATCAGTTCCGGGTGCGCATCGCACACCTCGGTCCGGCTGATCCGACCGAGGCGCACCTGGTTGATCAGCATCCGTCGGGCCAATCGGTGGTCGACGATGCCACGGCGCTCTTCGCCGCCCCGCAACGCCCCGACCGAGAATCCCATGGCGTGAGGCTAGCCATTTGCGAGACTGGGCCCGTGACGACGACTCCGATCCGATTCGGTAGAGATCTCCCCGGCGACGACGAGCTCCGGCTCTGCGGCGACCTCGGGAGTGGCAAGCGCGCCCTCGAACTCGGCGTCGGTCGACACCGGAACTCCCTGGCGATGGCGCTCGCCGGTGCACGGGCACTCGCCGTGGACCCCGACCGAGCGACACTCGACGAACTGCGGACCCGCGCCGCCGCGCTCGAGGTGACCGTCCAGTGTCGCCATGGAGATCTCGCCGATCTCGGTGACACGATGAGTGCGTCGATCGATCTCGTCGTCGCCGACCATTCGCTCACCGACATCGACGACCTCGGTCGGCTGTTCCGACAGGTCCATCGGGTGATGAAGTCGAGTCGACCGTTCGTCATCGCCGTCCCCCACCCGTTCGCCGGGGTGTACACCACCGATCAGTACGGCTCGAAAGTGCACCCGTACGGCACCGTCGGTCGGCCGATCGGGGACTGGTTCATCCAACTGTCGAGGGCCAACTTCCGCGTCGACCAGATCCTCGAGCTCGGCGTCAGCGAGATCAAACCGGTTCCGACGACACTGGTGCTCCGGGCGGTCAAGGAAGGCGACTGACGACCGGCGGTCGCCTCGTGTGCCAGTCGGTCGCCCGCTCGTAGGCGGCAGCGACCCGGAGTGCCGTTTCCTCGGCGAACGGCTTGGCGTAGACCATCAGGCCGATCGGGAGGCCGGCCGACGTGAATCCGCACGGCGTCGAGACCGCGCACAGTCCGAGCAGGTTGCCGATCGCCGTGTTCCGCAGGTATCGACCGTTGAACCGGGCGTACGTCTCGGGGTCGGCGTCGATCTCCGAGATCGGTAGCGCCGGGATCATCGTCGTCGGGACGAGGAGCGCATCGACATCGCGGAGTCGACGCTGCAGCGATGCGGCCGCCGGCGCGAAGCGCCGGCGGGTGTCGACGTAGTCGGCGGCCGACAACTCGAACCCCCGTCGCATCCGGTGGCTGACGGCCGGATCGAGTTCATCGAAGCGATCGAGGAGGATCGTCCGGTTCGCAGCGCACCCCTCGGCAGCGATGAACAGCGACCTCGCACGTTCCGCATCGCCGTGACCCATGACGTCGGCCACTTCCGGGACGTCGATCGAACGAACGGACGCACCGAGCGACGAGAACACGTCGCCCGTCGCCCGAACGGCGGCTGCGACCTCGGGGTCGGCATCGTCGAAGAAGATCGTCTCGGCGAACGCCAACCGGAGATCGGTGACACCGGCGTGGAGGACGTCGAGCACATCGTGCGGGGCCTGGCCGTCACGGGAGAGCATCGTCGACGAGTCGTCCGGATCGGCTCCCTGGAGGAGTTCGTAGACGACCGCGCAATCCTCCACGGTCCGGGCCAGCGGGCCGACCGAGTCGAGCGTCGAGCTGAGTGGGAACACTCCGGCGCGGCTGACGCGTCCCACCGTCGTCTTGAGTCCGGCCGTGCCGCACAGCGCCGCCGGAGCCCGGACCGACCCACCGGTGTCGGTCCCGAGGGCGACGGGCACCATGCCCGACGCCACCGCCACGGCCGAACCACTGCTCGACCCGCCGGGTGCGTGCGGCTCGGGATGCCACGGGTTGTGCGGCGTGCCGAGGTCATGGTTGATCCCGACGCCACCGAATGCGAACTGCACCGTGTGCGTCTTGCCGACGAGCACCATCCCCGCCGACGACAGGCGCCGCACGACGGAGCAGTCACGGTCGGCGATCCGATCGGTGAGCAGGCTGCAACCCGCCATGGTCGGCTGGCCGGCGACATCGAAGAGATCCTTGACCGCATACGGAACACCGTGCAGCGGCCCGCGCCACGAGCCGGCCGCGATCGCTGACTCAGCGGCACGGGCCTCGGCCATGGCCCGATCGGCGGTCACCGTCACGAACGCGTCGAGCGCCGGGTCGAGCTCGTGGATGCGCGCGAGCGCCCGCTCCGTCACCTCGACCGGTGACACCTCGCGAGCACGAATGGCCGCCGACAACTCGACGACCGACGAGAACATCTGGTCGTCCACCTCAGACTCCCGCCCGTTCCGCTTCGACGAGCGCCGCCGGGCGAGGGCGGCCGAACAGATAGCCCTGCCCTCGAGCGCAGCCGAGGTCGCGCAGTTGCGACAACTGCAACGGCGATTCCACCCCTTCGGCCACCACGTCGAGGCCGAGCGACTGCCCGAGACGGACGACCGCCTCGACGATCGTCGAGTCCTCCTGATCGAGTCCGAGACCGGCGACGAACGACCGGTCGATCTTGATCGCCTCGACCGGAAACCGCTTCAGGTACGTGAGCGACGAGTACCCGGTGCCGAAGTCGTCGACCGACAGGTGCAGGCCCAGACCCCGAAGGTTTCGCAACGCCGTCGCCGACGACTTCGCATCGGCGAGCAACGACGTCTCGGTGATCTCGAGCCACACCGAGTCGGCATCGATGCCCGACTCGGCCAGGACCTCGGCGACGAGACCGTGGAACGCGGGGTCGATCAACTGTCGCGTCCCGACGTTGATGGACAGCGAACAGGACGCGAACGGATGGCCGGCCGCACGCCACCGAGCCAACTGCGACAGCGAATCACGCAGGATCCGCTCGCCCAGTTCGAGCATCAACCCGGTCTCCTCGGCGAGGGGGAGGAAGTCGGCGGGTGTGAGCAGCCCTCGATCGGGGTGGAGCCACCTGGCGAGCACTTCGTACGACACGACACGACCCGAACGGAGATCGACGATGGGTTGGAAATACGGGACGACCTCACTGCGCTCGACACCGCGCCGGAGTTCACCGGCGAGTCGGAGCGTCTGGACCCCTTGCGCGGCTTCCCCGACGCGGAACGCCTCCACGCAATCACGTCCCCGCGCCTTCGCCCGGTACATCGCAGCGTCGGCGTCGCGCAGCAGTTCGTTCGGTGCCGTGGTCGGCTCCCGACTCGTGGCGAATCCGATCGACGCCGTGAGGAAGAGTTCATGGTCGGCGATGGTCACCGGCGGTCGCAGGGCCGCCCGCACCCGTTCGGCCAGGACAGCCGGGTCGGAGACGGTCGCCACGATGAACTCGTCACCGCCGAACCGCGCCAGGAGGTCATCGGGGCCGATCGCCGATCGACAGCGTTCGGCCACGACCCTGATCACGTCGTCACCCGCCTCGTGGCCGAGGCTGTCGTTGATCACCTTGAAATGATCGAGGTCGATGAACAACACCGACACGTCGCTGACGCCGACCGCCGCCAATCGCTCGTGGAGGAGATTCACGAGGTACGAACGATTCGGCAGACCGGTCAACTCGTCGTGCCGAGCCGCGTGACGAAGTCGCTCGGCGGCTCGACGCTGTTCGGTGACGTCTTCGATGTGGGTGATCGCCAGCACGGCGCCGTCGTCCTCGGTGGTCGAGACCCGGGTCCGAGCCCAGACGTACTCACCGTCACGGCGGCGATACCGCTGATCGATCCGGAACGAGTCCACGATGCCGAGTTCGAGACGAGCACGGTGCGGCTGGGCCGCTCGGACGTCGTCGGGATGGGTGAACTCCCGCAACGTGCATCCGACCAGCAGGTGGGCCGGTACACCGAGCATCTCGGCGAGCGCCTCGTTGGCATGGACGATCCGGCCGTCGTCGAGTCGAACGAGCGCCATCCCGGACGGTGCTGACTGGAACGCCTGCTGGAACCGTCGCCGCGCCTGGTCGAGCGCCCGATTCTGCTGCTCACGTTCCGACACGTCCCTCAGTCGGACGACGAGGCGACGATCCTCTCCGGGCAGCGAGCGCCCGTTGGTGCCGCCCGGGTGACGCGGCAGGAGCACGGTCGCTTCGACGTCGAGGTGGCGATCACGACCGAGCACCACCCGGAGCCGCAGCGGTTCGGTCCCGGCGCGATCGGTCTCGCTCGTGACGTCGTCGGACAGGGCCCGTGCGATCGACTCGGTGAGCACCTCGTGCCCGTCGACGCTGACGAGGTCGAGGAGCGCCGAGTCGACGAGTTCATCGGACGACATCCGGAACAATCGACTCGACGCCTCGTTGGTCGAATGGACGACGGTGTCGGGATCGATGAGCAGAACGGCCTCGGGCAACTCGTCGAGCAGGCGCCGGACTTCGGCCTCTGCCGCTCCAGTAGCGGCGAGTTGCGCATCGATCCGCCGTGCATGGCGTCGACCGGTGAACCACGTCGTCGCCATCACGGCAACCGCGAGCGCGGCCATGACGGAGCTGAAGACGGGCGGAGTCACGCGCCGAGGTTATGCGCCGTCGACCGGTCGACCGGGTGATGGCCGATCGGGTGATGGGCTCAGCGCGCCGCCCACCAGGCGCGCAGGCGGCGCTCGACCTCGTCGTGACCGAGCAGGCCTTCGTCGAGGCGCAGGTCGAGGAGGAACTGCATCGCCTTGCCGACATCCGGACCCGGCGCGAGCTCCAGGACCTCCATGACCCGCTGTCCGTCGAGTTCCGGTCGGATCGCCGCGAGTTCTTCGGCTGCCGCCAACTCCTCGATCCGCTCCTCGAGATCATCCATCCGCTTCGACAGTTGCTTCGCCTTGCGTTCGTTCCGGGTGGTGCAGTCACAACGCGTCAGCACGTTCAACTCGTGGACGAGGTCGTCTGCGTCGCGTACGTACCGGCGCACCGCCGAATCGCTCCACCCGAGCCGATAGGTGTGGAAACGAAGATGCAACGCGACCAGTTTCGTGACGGCAGCGACGTCGTCGTTCGAGTACCGCAGTTCGGTCATGCGCTTCTTCGTCATCCGCGCGCCGACTGCATCGTGGTGGTGGAACGTCGTTCCCTTGCCCTCGAGATATCCACGGGTCCGTGGCTTGCCGATGTCGTGGAACAGTGCCGCCAACCGCACGATGCGGAAGTCGAAGGGAGGGTGACCTTCGGGGTGCTCGTGGAGCGGTCGGACGTTCTCGACCACGGCGATCGTGTGGGACAGCACGTCCTTGTGTCGATGGATCGGATCGTGCTCGAGACGCATCGCCGGCAACTCCGGGAGGAACTGATCGGCGAGTCCGGTGTCGTGCAGGAACCACAGCCCGGCAGCCGGGTGATCGACCGTGAGCAACTTGTCGAACTCATCGCGGATCCGCTCGGCCGAGACGATCGCGAGTCGGGGGGCCATCTCGCGCACCGCCGAGACGAGCGCTTCCGAAGGTTCGAGGCCGTATCGAGTGATGAATCGAGCGGCACGGAGCATGCGCAACGGATCGTCACTGAAACTGATCTCGGGGCCGAGAGGGGTCCGGAGCACCCGCCTGAGCAGATCCTCCGAACCCGAGTGAGGGTCGACGAGCACCGGCGATCCGCCACCGGTGATCTCGAGAGCCATCGCATTGACGGTGAAGTCCCGACGTCCGAGATCGGTCTCGACGTCGTCGGCGTAGACGACGTGCGGCTTCCGGGACTCGTCGCTGTACGACTCGGCGCGGAAGGTCGTGATCTCGACGATCCGCTCACCCCGCTTCGCTCCGATGGTGCCGAACCGCTCCCCCTGGGTCCAGATCGCCTCGGCCCAGCCCTCGAGACACCGCTTGATCTCCGGCGGGCGAGCATCGGTGGTGAGATCGAGGTCGAAGTCGTCGCGTCCGACGTCGAGGAGCAGGTCGCGGACCGATCCGCCGACCAGGTAGAGGCGATGACCGCCGCTGGCGAATCGCTCGGCCAACGGTCCGAGTTCGGCGAGCACCGGTGCGAAACGATCGGGAACCATGGCCTTCGCAGGCTAGTGGGGTGTGGTTCTCGTCGCCCCGGATGACGACCGGGCGACTACCGTCGGCGGCGTGACCGGGGCGCTCTCGACTCCGACGCGGCGCTCGTGGCGCATGCGCCAGTGGCCCAACGACCCGACGATCGCCCAACTCGTCCTGATCGACCACTCGGCCGTGCCGACCGCGGACGAACTCGCCGACGCCGTCGATCACGCTCGGCGTCGGGGCGCTCGGGCGATCCGCACCTCGGCGTTGTTCCCGCGAGCAGCCGACGTCGTCCTGGCCGCAGGATTCGAGCGGATCGACACGCTGTCACTCCTCGCCGCCGACCTGACGTCGCACCGGGTCGACGTCGGTCCGAGACCTTCGACGTACCGGACGACGAGGGTCCGACCATGGCAGCTCTGGGAGGCGGCCGACGTCGACCGGGACGCGTTCGGGCCCCTGTGGGGCAACGATGCCCGCTCGCTCCGCGACATCCACCGGGCGACGCCACGACATCGAGCGAGACAGATCCGGGTCGAGGGATCGATGGCCGCCTTCGTCATCGCCGGGGCGGCCGGTGATCAGGGGTACCTGCAGCGACTGGCCGTCCGGTCGGAGCGACGTCGAGAGGGTCACGGACGGTGGTTGGTGACCGACGCCCTCGACTGGATGCGGGCGAGCGGCCTCGGGCGAGCCCTCGTCAACACCGGTTCGGCCAACCACGCAGCGCTGTCGCTCTACGAGCGATGCGGGTTCCGACGTCTCGACGACGTCCTCACGGTCGCGGAACTCCGGCTGACGCGCGTCGTCGATCCCTGGAACGTCGCGCGTGCCGAGGCCGACGACGGCTTCCCGCACGACTCGAAGGACGGGTCGAGGGCATGAGCACCGAGGCACGGTCGGGCCGACGTTCGATGACCTCCTTGGCGGCCATGGCGCTGGTCCTCGTCCCGTCCGTCGCCGTCGCTGGTGTCCTACGAGCCGACGACGAATCGGTTCCGGCTCGCCGAGCACCCTCGGGTGATCCCGGGCCCGTGCGGTCCGGATTGCAGATCGCCGAGCAGTCGTGGGCGACGGCACCCGGTGGTTCGATCCGACTCGTCCTCGACATCGTGCGGAGCGATCTCGTCCCACCGACGACGACCACCACCACCACGACCACCACGACCACCACGACGACCAGCACGACCAACCCACCGAC
>JBMUCX010000016.1:0-40712 GCA_049458915.1 Ilumatobacteraceae bacterium | reverse complement strand
CGATGACTCGGGACGACCCACGATCGGGTCGGCCCACATCCCCGACATCGTCGTCGGGTCGCCGTCGGTCATGACCGGGTCGGTGAGGTGCGCCGAGTACTTGTGTCCGATCATCACACCGTCATCGACGAGGCGGACCTGCCAGAACATCGTGTTGCCGGAGAACGAGGCGAACCGGCCCCCACGCCGGACGTGTGACTCGAGGGTGTCGCGTTGTGGCGCCGACCAGTACTCGTCGTGCCCGATCGACAGAACGAGGTCGTAGCCGTCGACGGAGGTCGGATCCTCGAGGTCGGACGAGACGGCGTAGTCGAACGAGTACCCGCAACGCTCCGCCCACTCGACGAACCGTCGCTCGAAGGTGAACCACCCTGACGAGCCGATCGACGCCGGATAGCCGCGCTCGCTCCGGTACGCCTGGTAGACGAATCCGTCGGCGTCGGGTTCCTCGTCCCAGCGAACCGGCCGGGCCTTGCGGTCGTCCCGGTCCACCTCGGGTCGGTCCAGGAAGCCTCGGGCGAACGGTCGCCGGAACGAGACCTCCTTGCCGCCGGTGTAGAGCGAGCACCCTCCCCAGGGGTTGTAGGCGTTCCAGGTGTTGGTGGCCAGGACGAGTAGTGGCGCGCCGGTCGGTGCCGCCGGACGGACGACGAATCCGGCGTGGGCGACGTCCCGCCCGGGGGGTGCGCCGTGGGCCGGCAAAGTCACGAGATGGAAGCCGCTGCGCCAGTCGCCTCCGATCGGGATCGACAGCGCGACGGGCCATCGGCAACCACGGGAGTCGGCATCGGGCGGTACCGGGTGGAACGTGCCGATGAGTGGTGCGGCCGATCGCCAGACGACCTCTCGCTCGGCACCCCAGCGCTCGACCACGACGTCGAACGACGCGGCCCGCGTGGAAACGTGCAGGTCGACGGACTCCCCCGGCCGATGGGTGAGCCGACCGCAGTAGGCCTCGATCTCGTCGAAGAACGTCACGTCATCGGCCACCGACGGTGAGCCTAGGCGGGGGTATCGTCGAGGCTTCGCCATTCCGGGAGGCCGTCGAGCGCGAGCCGCCCGAGCCACAGGAGCCCTCATGGACCCCACGTCACTCCGTACGTCGTTGCACCTGCTCGCTGCCAACCAGCGTTGGACCTGGCACCACCGGACGGCCCGCCTCCTGGGCGATCTCCCGACGGCCGACCCGGAGCGACACCCGGTCGTCGCGGTCCGGATGCTCGACGACGAGGAGTTGGCCGATCTGGCTGCCGATGGGGCGTTCGTCGCCGATGTTCGGGCCGCGGTCGAGTCGCTCCACGCCGAACTCGCCACCGTCGTCGCCGACCCGGAGATCGTGTACTACTCGCCGGAGTTCGGGATCACCGAGGTCGTCCCGCAGTACTCGGGTGGCCTGGGCATCCTCGCCGGCGACCATCTCAAGGCCGCCAGCGATCTCGGACTGCGTCTCGGTGCGGTCGGGCTCTTCTACCGCCGAGGGTTCTTCCGCCAGGAGTTGCGCGAGGGTGGCCAGGCGGAACGGATCGAAACCTACTGGGCGAATGACTTCGGCGCCGTCGACACCGGGCTGGTGGTCGATGTTCCGATCGCCGATCGGATCGTGTGGGCCAAGGTGTGGCGGATGCAGGTCGGTCGTGTCCCCCTCCTGCTGCTCGACACCGACATCGTCACCAATGCCGCCGCCGACCGGGCGATCACCGACCAGCTCTACGGCGGTGATCGACGTCATCGGCTGGAACAGGAGTTGGTGCTCGGCGTCGGCGGAGCGAAGGCCGTCGCTGCGATCGGATGGGATCCTGCGGTCCACCACTCCAACGAGGGGCATGCCGGCTTCCTCCTGCTCGAATTGCTCGACCGGGCCCGACGGGGTGGTGCGAGTGGCCTCCCGGCAGCGGTTGCCACGGTGCGTCCGTCGGTGCTGTTCACCACGCACACTCCGGTGCCCGCTGGCATCGACCGGTTCGATCACGATCTCGTGACTCCGCACCTGCGGCCGTGGGCCGACCGCTGGGGTGACGACCCGGCTGATGTGCTCGCGCTCGGGGCCGACCCCGACGATGCCGGGGTGTTCAACATGGCGGCGCTGTGTCTCGGGATCGCCGCTCGTGCCAATGGCGTGTCGCAGCTGCACGGCGAGGTCAGCCGCGACTTGTTCGCCGGTGTCCCGGGCGGGAGTGACGTGACGTCGATCACCAACGGCGTCCATGCCCGCACGTGGGTGAGCCCGCGACTCCAGGACGTCTTCGATGCTCACCTCGGTGACGGTTGGGATCTCGGCCGACCCGAGGCGTGGCAGCGGGTCACCGAGATCCCCGACGACGTCATGGCCGACACCCGGGCCGCCGATCGCAGCGCCCTCGTCGACCTGCTCGACCGCCACGGTGTTCCACTCGACCCCGATGCGCTCGTGATCGGCTTCGCTCGTCGATTCGCCACCTACAAGCGGGCCGACCTGCTGTTGCGTCACCCGGATGCGCTGGCAGCGCTGCTCGCCGACGACGACCGCCCGGTTCACTTCGTGTTCGCCGGCAAAGCTCACCCCGCCGACGGTGCCGGCAAGGAGTTGCTCCGTCGTGTCGTCGCCCACGGAGCGATGCCAGAGGCCCGTGGCCGGTTCAGCTTCGTCCCCGACTACGACATGGCCGTCGCCCGAGCGCTGTATTCGGGCGCCGACGTCTGGCTCAACACACCCATCAGGCCACGCGAAGCCTCCGGAACCAGCGGTGAGAAGGCGGCGCTCAACGGGGCGCTCAACTGCTCGATCCTCGACGGGTGGTGGGCGGAGATGTCCGATGGGCGCAACGGGTTCGACATCCCGACGTCGGACGCGACCGACGACGATGTCCGGGACGCCGAGGAGGCCGCCGCAGCACTCGGCCTGCTGGTCGCCATCGCCGGCGAGTTCCACGTCGACGGACGAGGACGCCCGTCCGCAGCATGGCTCGACCGGGTCCGCCACAACTGGCGCACCCTCGGCCCGAGGGTGATGGCGGCCCGGATGGTCGGGGACTACGACCGGGAGCTGTATCGCCCGATGATCGAGGCGGTCCGGGTGCGGTGACCGCTGCGAACCCCGACCTACTCGTCGGCCGTCGTCCCTCCGCGATCGTCGCGGTCTCGTCCGGCGTCGTGGCGACGGTGCTCGGCGTGATCGGCATCGGTCGGTCGTTCGGCTACGACGAGGCGATCACCTACGCCAACTTCATCAATGGCGGCTCCGTCGTGCGGGCTCTCACCACCCAGGTGGTGTTCAACAACCATCAGCTGTTCTCCGTCGTCCAAGCCATCGCCTGGCGGCTCGGGGTGGTCGGCGAGTCGGGGCAGCGAATCCTCCCCGTGCTGTACGGGGTCTCGACGGTCGCAGTGGTTGCTTGGTGGGTGACGCGCCGTCGAGGCATGGTCGCCGGGTTGGCTGCGGGATGCTTCCTGGCACTCCAGCCCGCCTTCCTGGGTGAGTTCCGGTCGTTGCGTGGCTACTCGCTCGCGGCCCTGGCGATCGTGGTGGCCGCTCTCGCGACCCACCGGTCCTGGAGCGACGATCGGATCCGTTGGAACGTGGTCGCCGGGCTCGCCATGGTCGTCGCCGTCGCGACCCACGCCTACAGTGTCGTCGCCCTCGGTGCGTTGGCGGTCGGCACACTCGTTGGTGGTCGGAACCGTTCGCGACAGGTCGCGACCTGGATGGCGGCCGCGTTGGTCACCGTGCTCATCCAGTTGCCGTTGCTGGGAGCCATGCGCGACAACAGCACCGCCCGTGGGCGGCGCTTCGCGCCGAGGTTCCCGGTGACGGCGGCCGAGGCGCACCTCGGGGACCGTTGGTACGTCGCGGTCGGGTTCGTGACCCTGGCGATCCTGGGGGCGGTGACGGCAGCGCGGAGTCCTCGTGGTCGGATCGCCGTGCTCGCGGGCGGAATGGCGGCACTGTCGGCCATCGTCGTCGTGTGGTCGATCGTGCAGCCGTACGATCTGTACCCACGCTTCTTCGGTGGCCTCGCCCCGGCGCTCGCCGTCCTGATCGGCTTCGGAACCGCCGTCGCCCCACGTCATCTCGGCCCTGTGGTGGTCCTGCTCCTCGCTGCGATGGTGCCCGGTGCGGTCGACGCAGTCCGTCGCGAATCACCGATCCGAGCGATCGCCTCGGTCGTCGAACTCGCTCGCGACTCCGGCCGTGAGGTGTGCGGCTCCCAGGCCGAAGCGTTGGAGGTGTACACGGCCCCGGTGCGACCCGTCGACGGCGTGAGTCCGAGCGGCCGCGACGGGTACGGCGGGTGCGAGGTGTTCGTCGCGGTGCTCGGACTCGGTGCAGATGCACGATCGATCGCCGGTGAGCGGTTCGAGGTGCGGATCACCGCCGGAGGTGCGACGGTCCACTCCGACAGGGCGTTCGCCGTGGTGGTCGAGGAGGTGCTCGAGCCGTGGCGTTGAGATCGGCCGGGCTGCGCTCGTTCGCCGTTCAGTCGCAGTACACGCGGTCCGCAGCCGCCACGTCCCGTCGTCGCACGTACACCCGGTAGTCGGTCGACAGGCCGACCGCGGGGCTCATCGCTTCGTGCCCGTGGGCGTCGATCCCGGCGTGTCGGAGGCGTTCGACGAGGAGTGGCCCGACGGCCAACTTCACGACCGCGAACTCGATGAACTCGTCCGGGTCGCGCTCGTCGGCACCCGTCGCCAGTCGACGCAGGATGGCCGACCGGAGACCCATCGGTGTCAGGACCGGCAGACGCCGTCGGCGCGGGCGGCGGCAGCGACTGCGTCGGCGACTCGCAAGGACACCGACTTGTCGAACACCGGCGGCATGATGAACGTCTCGGAGAGTTGTTCGTCGGTGACCGACTCCGCGATCGCCTTCGCTGCGGCGAGCTTCATGTTCTCGGTGATGCTCGTCGCCCGGGCGTCGAGCGCGCCGCGGAAGATGCCGGGGAACGCCAGCACGTTGTTGATCTGGTTCGGGTAGTCGCTGCGGCCGGTGCCGAGCACCCGGACCAGTCCCTCGGTGAGTTCGGGGCGGATCTCGGGATCGGGATTCGCCATCGCGAACACGATCGGGTCGCTGTTCATCGCTCGGATGTCGTCCTGGGTCAGGATGTCCGGCGCACTCACCCCGATGAACACATCGGCGCCGTGCATGACATCGGAGAGTTGCCCCTGCTTCCGGGCGGCATTGGTGTTCTCGGCGAACCACTGCTTCCAGCGGTTGAGACCGTCGCGTCCGTCGTAGACCGCCCCCTGGGAGTCGACCCCGACGATGTCGGTCGCGCCGGCGCCGAGGAGGATCTTGCCGATCGCCACGCCGGCAGCGCCGACGCCCGAGATCACGATCGACAGGTCCGACATCTTCTTGCCCGTGATCCGCAGTGCGTTCTCGAGCGCCGCCAGGGTCACCACCGCCGTCCCGTGCTGGTCGTCGTGGAAGATCGGGATGTCGAGCGCTTCCTTGAGCGCTTCTTCGACCTGGAACGCACCCGGGGCTGCGATGTCCTCCAGGTTCACCCCACCGAACGTCGGTGCCAGACGGATCACCGTCTCGATGATCTCCTCGGGCGACGACACGTCGAGACAGATCGGGAACGCATCGACCCCGCCGAACTCTTTGAACAGCAGCGCCTTGCCCTCCATCACCGGCATCGCACCCTTGGGGCCGATGTTGCCGAGACCGAGAACGGCGCTGCCGTCGGACACGATCGCCACGGTGTTCTTGCGGATCGTGTATTCGTCGGCCAACGACTCGTCGGCGGCGATCGCGTTGCACACTCGGGCGACGCCCGGGGTGTAGGCCATCGACAGGTCGTCCTGGTCGGCGACCGGACACAGCGGAAGTACCTCGATCTTGCCGCCCTCGTGCATCCGGAAGGTCCGATCCCACCAGTTCCGCAGGACGATCCCGGGGGTGTCTCGGACCGCCTCGACGACCTCGGCCTGGTGTTCGACGCTCCGGCAGTTGACGACCATCGCCCGGTCGAGCACGCGGCCCTTGGCGACGAACGAGTCGACGGCGTAGATGTTGCCACCGGCGTCTCCGATCGCCGTGGCCAAGCGGCCGAGCACGCCGGGGACGTTGTCGAGCGTGACCTCGAGATGGATCGAGAACTGAGTGGCGGGAGGCCGGGACATCAGGCGAACCTACCGTCGGCGGCCGGTGGGAACCACGAGCGGAGCCGCCGGGGCGGGCGGAACGGGTGCCACTCGTCCGGCGGTGTCGCCAGTCGGTCGCCGACTGCGACGAGCACGGCCGGGTTCACGACGAGCCCGGTGTGGCTGCTGCGCACCTCGACGTTCTCACGTCGATCACCGGCCGGCTCGATGCACTGCCACCACCGCACGACCCCGTCGGTGCGCGAATAGATCGACGTCGTCGGCACCGACAACGGGGTCGGGTCGACGTGTGGCATCAGGTCGTCGATGCTGGGAGCGAGCGGGTGCCGGAACCGGTCGTAGACGGCGGACACCGCTGGCCGTTCGTCGTCGAGTGGCCGGTACGGACTGCCCATGGTGATCACCTGACGGACCATCTCGGGGCGCGATCGGGCGAGTCGACGGGCGTAGATGCCTCCGAGGCTCCAGCCGACGACACTGACCGGCTCGCCGTGGCGCGCATGGAGGTGCTCGAGTCGGTCGACCAATCCGGCCACCACGTCGGCCGTCGGACCCCGGTTGCGACCGAGATGCCATCGGTGGACGGAGTACCCCTGCGATCGCAGGATGTTGCGCATCGGGGCGGTCGAGGTGTCCCCGGCGAGGAACCCCGGCAACACGAGAACCGGGTGCCCGTCGCCGGCCCCGAGCCGCCGGAGCCAGGGTGCGACGGCGGCGGTCGCCCCCAACTCGAGCATCACCCTCGATTCGGACGCGAGTCGGATCGCTCGGGGAGCGGTACGTCGCTCGGGCTGGGCGGCCACGCCGTCACGGTATCCCGGGTGGGCGACTGCCGCCCCGTCGTCATCGGAGGCTCGACATCTAGGCTCGGTGCATGGACGCCGAATCGTGGAACCAGCGCTATCGCGACACCGAACTGATGTGGTCGGCCGGGCCGAACCGGTTCGTCGAGGAGATCTGTGCCGATCTTCCCGCAGGGCGTTCGATCGATCTCGCTGCGGGTGAGGGTCGCAACGCCCTGTGGCTCGCCGACCGGGGATGGAACTCGACAGCGGTCGACCACTCCGACGTGGCGATCGAACGAGCGGAGCGGATCGCTGCCGAGCGTGGTCTCGACATCACGACCGAGGTCGCTGATCTGACCACGTACGTGCCGACCCCGGGTGGGTACGACCTCGTGCTCATCGCGTACCTGCAACTCCCGGACGAACAACTCACCCCGATCCTGGGGCGGGCGGCGGCCGCCGTGGCTCCGGGTGGCACGTTCGTGCTCGTCTGTCACGATCGCGACAATCTCGAGCACGGTCACGGCGGGCCCCGATACCCCGAGGTGCTCACCACCACCGAGCAGGTGCTCGCGGCGATCGGTGACGGCCTCGAGGTCGAGCGAGCCGAGGTCGCCCGTCGCCCGGTCGACACACCCGATGGGCAGCGGATCGCGCTCGACACCGTCGTGGTGGCCCGACGAGCGAACTGAACCGACCGACCTGCTAGCACTGGTCGACATGGAACTCGGCGCCGTCATCCCGCATCACGAAATCGGTACCGACCCCGGTGCCCTGCGTGCGTTCGCCCAGGGCGCCGAGGAACTCGGGGCGACGCATCTGCTGATCTACGACCACGTGGTCGGTGTCGACCGCGGTCGCCCGGGAGGATTCGAAGGGCCGTACGACTCGGACACGGCGTTCCACGAGCCGATGGTGCTGTTCGGGTTCCTGGCGGCGTGCACGACGTCGGTCGATCTCGTCACGGCCATCCTGATCCTGCCCCAGCGCCAGACGGTGCTCGTCGCGAAGCAGGCCGCCGAGGTCGCGATCCTGTCCGGTAACCGACTGAAACTCGGCGTCGGGGTCGGCTGGAACACCGTCGAATACGACGCCCTGAACGAGGAGTTCTCGAATCGCGGCCGGCGCCAGGAGGAACAGGTCGACCTGATGCGTCGGCTCTGGACCGAGGATGCGTTCAGCTACCACGGGGAGTACCACCGCTTCGAGCACGCGAGCATCCTCCCGCGGCCGAGCGAGACGGTACCCGTGCTGTTCGGTGGGTCGGCGCCGGCGCTGATCGACCGGTGCGCCCGACTCGGCGACGGCTGGATCCCGCTGGGGAGTCCGAACGACAAGTCGGCGGAGCGGATCGCCGATCTGCGGCGCATCAGGACCGAGGCCGGCCTCCCCTGGGACGGTTTCGAGATCCGTGCCCAGGCGCAGTTCGCCGGCGGGACACCGGAGCGGTGGCGGTCACACGCCGAGAAGTGGCGTGATCTCGGTGCCACCCATCTCGCCGTGGCGACCCACAACGCGGGCCCGACCGATGTCGACGGTCATCTGGCTCGCATCTCCGAGTACCGCGAAGCAGTGGCCGACATCGTTCACTCGCGCTGATCGGCACGGGGCCGGGTGGCTCGGCGCGCCGGCCCGGCCGCCCGGTCCACGTACGGCTCGCTCGTTCCATCGATGCGCATCGTCAAGAATTCTCCTGCGGTGACCGGTTGATAGGCGCGGGGGCGGTCGGCCGTCACACACGACGGCAGGCACTCGACGATCGTCGCCGGGTCGGGATTGACGAAGAACGGGATCGAGAGCCGATCGCCGTGTTCCGGTCCGACGACCCGGTGAGGTGTCGACCGGTAGACGTCGTTCGTCCAGCGGGCCAACATGTCGCCGAGGTTGATCACGAGCGAACCGGCCGGGGCGTCGACCGGCGTCCAGGTGCCTCCGATCGGCAGTACCTCGAGGCCCGGGACCCCGTCGGTCGCGAGCAGCGTGAGTGCCCCGTAATCCGTGTGCGGGAGCGTCGGCACCGGCAGCGTGCCGTCGTCGGCCGGTGTCACCGGCGGGTAGTGCAGGAACCGCAGACGACACTGCGGATCGGCCATCCGATCCGCGAAGAACGTCGCGGGCGCGCCGAGTTGGACGGCGAGGACCCGGAGGAGACGAGCGGCGACGTCCAGGGCAGCCGCCTGGTACGGGCGGATCGCCGCTTCGAACCAGTCCATGACCTCGACTTCGTCGCGCAACCCGACCTCGAGGTATTCGGTCGAGTCACTCGCCCGTGCGGTGTCGATGGCCCACGGTCGATACGGGACGTACCCGTACCTGCCGGTCCGGGGCACGGTCTCCTTGTCGACCGACGGGAGTTCGAAGAACCGACGGGCGGCTCGGAACAGTACGGAGATCTCGTCGTCGATGCCGTGCCCGGTCACCACGAAGAAGCCGGTCTCGAGACATGCCGCATGGATCGCGATCGCCTCCGGGTGGTCGGCGAGCCGGATGTCGGACTCGGAGGGCGGCCCGATGGCGATACGGCGGAGGTCGGTGATGTCGACGATCGGTGGCGTGTCCATGACGGCTGTCCGGAACGTAGCACCTGATCCGGACGGCACTGGTGGGTGCCGACGACGGTCGTCAACGTGAGCACATGGGCGCATCGACCTCCACCGACCGTACGCGAATCGCGCACTGGGATGTCCGGCTCGAACTCGCGGAGTCGACCGATGCGTGCGAGGTGGTCGCCCACCTCGACGCCCGTGACCGGAGCTTCCTCGGAGTGGGTCGGGCGCGCCGCAACCCGGTGGATCCGGCGTTGCCGCAGGTCGGCGAGGAGCTGGCGACGGCCCGGGCGCTCCACGACCTCGCCCACCATCTCAGTCAGGACGCCTGGCGCCAGATCGAGGACGCGAGCACGGAGTCGTGACGGTCACCGGCCGACCCGGTCAGGCTGCGCGGTACCGACCGGGTTCGACCTCGACCGCTTCGCCCCGCCGCATCATCCGAGCCAGGTGCAGGTCGGCACATCGCCGCTCGACGCTGTCGGCGAACACGTGCTGGACGTGCGGCCGATAGATGAACCGGTGGGCCACCATCTCGTCGACCGTCCGGGGTTCGGCGAGGAAGGCCAGCATCGCCTCGTGTCGTCGGGGGATGACGGCGGCGAACTCGTCGAGGAGTTCGAGGAATCGCTCGCGGCCCTCGATCACACCGCGGTGGTGGAACGTCACGTAGACGTCGGCCTCCTCGTGGCGGACCCGTTCGAGTGATTCGTCGAACTGTTCGAGGTCGCTCCACACGTCGCCGTAGTAGGGCCCGAACCCCGTGAGGTCGATGTCGGACAGGAAGAACACTCCACCCGAGATCCGGAAGCCGCTGTGTCCCCGCGTGTGCCCGGGGAGGTGTACGGCCTCGACGCGAACGCCGCCGAGGTCCCAGACGTGGCCGTCGTGGAAGCCGGTGGCGTCGGGGCGTGGCGCGTAGTGGAACTGCTCGACCACCTCGGCGCTGTACGCCGCCCGGGGTTCGCCGCTCAGTCCGTAGACGTCCATCAGTCCGTCGAGCGACTGCGCCCCGGGTAGGTCGTCGTGGTGGATGTGGACCCGGGCGTCGGTGAACAAGCCGTTGCCGGGCAGGTGGTCCTCGTGGCTGTGCGACACGATCACCGCATCGATCGGGACGGGAGCACCACCCCGTTCGACGACCGTGACCGACGGATCGATGATCACCGATTCCGCCGTTCCCTGGACGACGAGGGAGTTGCCGGTCGGATAGCGGCCACCATCGGCTCCGGCGAGGACGCTCACCCCCGGGACGAGCATGCGTCGATCCGGGCCCCATTCGACGACCTGTGCCATCGTCCGAGTCTGTCATGCAGGCATCGGGCGGACATCGCCGATAGGAATGTCCGGATGAGGCGTCGTCGGTCGGCTCCGGGAGTACTCGTGTTGGTGGTCGGCCTCGCTGCCGCCGTTGCGGCGCCGGTCGTCGTGCTCGCATCGACCAGTTATCTCGACACCGTCGAGCAACTCGATGCCGTCGACGAGACGGAGCGACTGATCGAGAGCGCCGACCAGTGGCTCCACCTCTCGGCCGCCCTCGCCGGGGAGTCGGCGTCGACGTCGGCGCTGCTGCTGAGCGGCCGTGTCGCAGCGCTCCAGGACATCATCGACATCGACTACGCCACGAAGGTCGCCGATGCCCGCGCCGAGACCGATCGATGGACATCGGGTGCCGGAGCCGACGAACTCGCGACCGAACTCGCCGGGCTCCGTCGGAGGATCGACGAGCGCGGCCTCTCGCAGAGCGAAGCCGTCGTGGCGATGCTCGAACTCGCGGATCGTGCCGAGGAACGGTCGGAGCAAGACATCACGGCATTGATGGAGTACGCCAGCGAAGTTCATGCCGGGGGCGAACTCGCGAGTCTCGCTCGGAGCGCGCTCGGGGCGACCGAGCTGAGTGCCCGGATGTCCGAAGCTCTTGCCATGTGGGCGGTCGTGGCGTTCCCACCGGAGCGACCGACCCTGCCGCAGGTGAGCGGGCTCTCTCACGCGATCATCCTCCTCGACGACATGATCGAGGACTTCGAAGCGACGCTGTCCCCGGGCTCCCGGCTCGCCGCCGAATGGGAGTCGGTCCTGGCCGATCCGCAGTTCCAGTTGGCGGTCGGGGTCATGAAGTCGACCCGGCAGCAGTTGCTCCAGTCGGTGGTCGACGAGTCGGCGTTCCCGGACCCGTCCGAGATCACCCCGCAGGTGATCGCCGAACTCGAGTCGTTCGGTGACCCGTTCGCCAACTTCATCGACGTCGAGAGTGCGCTGTTCGAGATGTCACTCGTGGCGACGGAGGTCGTCGAGCAGGCCAACGACGACTTGCGGGCGGACGCCGTGGCCCAGCGGAACCGGCTCGTCATCCTGCTCACGGTGCTCGTCGTCGTCGGAGTGCTCGCCGTGGTGGGTGCGGCGATGTCGATCGTGCGACCGCTCCAGCGGCTCTCGTCGGTGCTGCGCAGTGCCACCGAGGGAGACCTGGCACGGCGTGCCGAGGTCGTCGGTACCCGCGAGCTCCGAACGACGGCCGAGTCGTTCAACCAGGCGCTCGACGCCCTCGAGCGGGTCGAGCAGAAGGCGATCGCGATCGCCGACGAGCGTCTCGACGACGACGTCATCCGCACGCCGACGCCCGGTCGCCTCGGGGCGTCCCTCGATGCCGCCGTCGAGCGATTGGCGACGAGCCTGGCCGAGCGCGAGGACTTCCGACGGCGGCTGGCCTACGAGTCGTCGCACGATGCGCTGACGATGCTCCCGAACCGAAAGGCGATGTTCGAACTCGCTCGGTCGGCGATCGCTCGGACCGAGCGGACAGGAGCCCGGATCGCCGTCGTCCATCTCGACCTCGACGGCTTCCAGGCGGTGAACGACCAGTTCGGTCACCACGTCGGCGACCGCCTGCTCCGCACCGTGGCGCAACGGCTGTCGACGACGATCCGGCCGGGCGACGTCGCAGCTCGGGTCGGTGGGGACGAGTTCATCGTCATCGCCGAGCCGGTGAGCGACCGGGCCGAGGCGGTGTTCTGTATCGACCGGCTGCACGCTGCGCTGTCGGAACCGTTCGAAGTCGACGACACGACCCTGTCGATCGGAGCGAGCATCGGCTTCGCGCTGGGCGGTGACGACGGGCTCGACGCCGAGGACCTCGTGCACCGAGCCGACCTGGCGCTGTACCGCGCGAAGGAACGGGGTCGGGGCGAGATCGTGATGTGTGACGACGAGTTGCTGCGAATGGCCGACGAGCGGGTCGAACTCGACGCGTCGATCGTCGCCGGATTGACGGCGAACGAGTTCGAACTGCACTATCAACCGATCGTCGACGCGGAGACCGGACGGACGGTTGCGCTCGAGGCGCTGGTCCGTTGGATCCGGCCCGGCCACGGCACGGTGTCACCGGCGGTGTTCATCCCGCACGCCGAGCGCAGTGATCTCATCATCGACATCGATCGGTGGGTGCTCGGTGCCGCAGTGGCCCAGGCGCGGGCCTGGAACGGGCATCCGGTACTCGGGTCGATCCCGATCTCGGTGAACTTCTCCGGCCGACACATGTCGAGCGGTCGCCTGACCGATCACGTCCTCACGTGTCTCGCCGACGCCGACCTCGAACCGAGGCGGGTCGTCGTCGAGATGACCGAGTCGGCACTCGTCGACGATCTCGAGACCGCATCGCGGGAGTGGTCACGGCTCAGGGCCGCCGGCGTCCGGGTGGCGCTCGACGATTTCGGGACGGGGTTCATGTCGCTCGCGGTGCTCCGGAGTCTGCAAGCGGACACGTTGAAGATCGACCAGAGCTTCGTCGCTCGATCCGACGAGCCGACCGAGCGCTCGTTGATCCAACTGATGGTCCAGACCGGACACCTGCTCGGGGCGGTCGTCGTCGCCGAGGGGGTCGAGACGACGCGGCAACGCGACACCCTGGTCGATCTCGGGGTGGAGCGGCTGCAGGGGTACCTGTTCGCTCGTCCGATGCCGGCGGTGGGCATCGAGGCGATGCACGCCGGCGCTGCGGTCTGACGGTCAGTCGTCGCGGCGGTCGAGCTGCAGGCTCGCCGAGTTGATGCAGTAGCGCATTCCGGTGGGCTGTGGTCCGTCGGGGAAGATGTGGCCCAGGTGGGCGCCGCAGCGCTTGCAGCGCACCTCGGTGCGGACCATCCCGTGGGTGCGGTCCTCGAGGTACTCGATGCGGTCCTGATCGAGCGCGGCGAAGAAGCTCGGCCAGCCGCAATGCGATTCGTACTTCGTGCCCGAGTCGAACAGTTCCTCGTCGCACACGATGCAGCGGTACGTGCCGGGATCGGTCGTGTCCCAGTACTCGCCGGTGAACGCTCGTTCCGTGCCGGCTTCCTGGGTGACGTGGAACTGCATCGGAGTGAGCCGGAGTCGGAGTTCGTCGGTGGTCGGGAGTCGTCGTTCGTCCACGACGAGAGTCTGGCGCAGCAGACGGTGGCAGGCCGGACCGAGAACACCCGGTTTCCCTCCGATCGATTCGTCGACCTGACGGTCGCCGATGTCGCCGATGAACTCGCGCTCCGTGTTGGAATTCCATCCCTGGAACAACCGATCTATGATTCGGCCGTTCGTTCGACTTGTCAGTGGGGGCACGTGATGATCGAAGAGAGCGAGCGGCGGCTGCGAGTCGCGCCACTGTGGATCGTGCCGATACCGGCGCTGATCGCGCTGGTCGCTGTCTCGATCGGAGGGCGTTGGTGGGTCGTCGTGCCGCTGGCGACCGCAGCGGGCGCAGCGATCGTCGACGCTCGGTCGAGGCGGCTCCCGAACCGCCTCGTCGTGGCGACCGCCATGTCGTCGGCATCGGCCTCGGTGCTGGCCGGATCGCCGATCGTCGTGCTCGTGGCGGTGGTGGGGGCGTTCGCGGGCCCGCTCCTCGCGGCCGGACTGGTCGTACCGTCTGCCGTCGGTGCCGGTGACGTCAAGCTCGCAGCGGCCCTTGCGCCGGTCGTGGCGGCCGGCGGTGTGTTCACCGGGTTGCTGGCCCTGTGTCTGGCGACCGGCTCGGCGAGCGTCGTCGGTGTGTGCCGTCGCCGACGAGTGATCCCGCTCGGCCCGGCGCTGGTGGCCGGGACGGTGGTCGCCGGGACCATCGGTGTCGGGTGGTCGCGATGAGTGGCGATCCGAGCGGCTCGGTGCCGACCCGGTTCCGTCCGGCGCCGCGCCAGCGGGTTCGGATCGCTGCCGGTGCGGGCCTCGTCGCAGCAGGTGTGCTCGGCAACGTGGTGGCCTACTCGTCGCTCGACCGTCGCGTCGAGGTGGTGCAACTCGTCAACGACGTCCGCGCGGGCTCGCTCGTCACCGTGGCCGATGTGCGGATCGTGGCGGTCGACGTCGACCCGACGGTGCCGGTCACCCCTGCGGCGGATCTGGCCGCTGTCATCGATCGCCATGCGAAGGTGCACCTCGTGGCCGGCACGCTCGTCTCGCCGGTGCTGCTCCAAGCCGAACCGCTCCTCACGCCCGGGACCTCCGTCGTGGCGGTCGAACTCCGCCCGACCCGTGTGCCGACCGGGCTCCGTGAGCGGTCCTCCATCGAGCTCATCGTCTCCTCCGGTCGGTCCGGTGACGAACCCGAGCAGATTCGTGCCGTGGGGGGGGGGGTGCGCCCCCCCCCCCCCCGGAGGTCGACGGTGTGACGGGTTCGGTGTCGATGTCGGTCGAGGTCGATCCAACGGTGGCCGCCCTCGTTGCCGCCGCGGACGACGTGCGGGTCGTCCTGCTCGACCCGGGTGACGATGCCGCCTACGCGGCGACCGCCCTCCGACCGGAGGAAGGGGCCTGAGGTGCCGATCGTCGCCGTCAGCGGGGACACCGCCACGACCACCGGGGTCGCACTCGCGGCATCGTGGCCGGAGGAAGGTGGTGCGCGGCTGATCGAAGCCGATCCGTCGGGCGGCGACCTCGCAGCCTGGTTCGATCTCCCCGAGTCCCCGTCGTTGTCCACCCTCGTCACCCGGCTCCGTGATCGTTCCAGTGCGGAACTCGATGCCCACCTCCGTCCGGTCGGTGACGGACTGCGCGTCGTGACGTGTCCGGCGATGCCGTCCGAGGCGGACCTCGCCGTCGCCGAGGCAGCAGCGATCCTCGTGCCGATGCTGCGAGACGACACGTGTTGGAGCATCGTCGACATCGGACGTCGAGATCCGTGCCACCACCCGTTCGGGTCGGGCGCCGAGGTGATCGTGATGGTGCACCGCCAGGCGACGCAGTCGGCCCGCGCCGCGGCCGTTCGCCTTCGACGTCTCCCGGATCTCGTCGCGCAGGCCCGATCGGCGGCACCCAGGGTCGTCGTCGCCGTGGTCGGACGTCGACCCTTCGACTTCGTCGAGATCGAAGGGTTCCTCGCCGCTTCCGTGGCCGGTGCCGGGGGCGACGACCTGACGGTGGTCGGGCTGGCCGACGATCCACTCGCTGCAGCGGTGCTCGGCGGACGGTCGGGTGTTTCGGGGCGGCGACTCGCTCGTCTCCCGCTGATGCGGACGGCCCGAACTCTGGCGGGAGCGGTGCTCTCCGTGCCGGCGCGCCCCCGATCGGTCGGTGCGCGATGGAGGTGACGTCCGAGGAACGCGCGGTGCTGGTCCGCACGATCACCGACCGGCTCGCAGCACGACTCGTCGAAGCGATCGAACTCGACGGTGACGCCGACGGCCGCCGGTCGCTCGCCTCCGACGGTCGACGCCAGCAGGTGTTGGTCGGTGCGTGGTTGAGTGACGAGATCGCCGCGGCGAACCACGCCCGATTGCGTGGTGGTGCAGCGTCCCTGCCGATCGATGTCGAACGCGCAGTGCGTGCGCGGGTCGTTGCCGAGTTGACCGGTACGGGTCCGCTCGAGCCCTACATGACCGATCCGACGGTGGAGGAGATCGACGTCAACTCGCACGAGTCGACGTGGGTCACCTTTGCCGACGGTCGCAAGGTCGACGTCGGGCCGCTCTGGGAGTCATCGACCGAACTGACGGCGTATCAGAAGCGCCTGGCGCGCCGGATGACCGGGACGGGGGAGGGGCGGCTCGACACCCAGTCACCGATGCTGACCTTCCAGGCCGATGACGGGTCACGGGTCGTCATGGTGCTCGGTGGTCGTGACGAGCACGGCATCTCGACACACCCGCGGATCGCCATCCGGCGCTTCGTGCTCCGGCACGAGGGTCTGAGCGGACTCGCCGGGCGTGGGCTGTTCCCGGAGTGGCTCGTGGCTCGCCTGCGAGCGCTCGTCCGGACGGGGTTCACCATCCTCGTCTCCGGCCCGCCCGGGGCGGGCAAGACGACCTTGCTCACCGAACTGCTCGGCGAGGTGTCTCCGCGAGAGCGGATCATCACCGTCGAGAAGAACCTCCTCGAACTCCGCCTCGAGGACGATCCCCGTCATCCCGACGCGCCGGCGCTCTACACGCGTCATGCGAA
Source organism: Ilumatobacteraceae bacterium (assembly GCA_049458915.1). Lineage (GTDB taxonomy): Bacteria > Actinomycetota > Acidimicrobiia > Acidimicrobiales > Ilumatobacteraceae > Ilumatobacter. The sequence continues at coordinate 23,884 of JBMUCX010000016.1, read as the reverse complement.
CGCCGAGGGGCTGGGCCAGATCACGACCCGTCAGCTCGTCGAGCTGCCCAGGCGACTCAATCCCGACCGGGTCGTCGTGGGCGAGCTCGTCGAGGACGAGGCACTCGACATGCTCGACGTCGCCTCGATGTGCAAACGCGGCTCGTTGGCGACGATCCACGCCCACACCGCCGATGTCGTCATCCAGCGTCTGGCGTACTACGTCTCGAAGTCGGACACGTCACTTCCCGAGTTCGCCGTGTGGAGCCTGATCGCCCAGACCGTCGACTTCGTGATCCACATCGATCTCGTGCGCAACGAACGGGAGGACGCTCCGCCGGTGCGCCGGGTCACGTCGATCTTGGAGATCGGAGGGCTCGGGGAGCGCGGGGGACTCGCCGTCACCGAGGTGTGGGCCCTCGGTCCGGATGGGGTGCTGTGTCAGCAGGTGCCGCTCGCCGAGCGTCACCTCCGTCGACTCCGTCTCGCCGGGTACGACCCGACGCTGTTCGCCACCACCGGGGGCGGGGCGTGACCGCCGTCGTCGTCCTCGGCACGTGCTCGATCGTGGTCGGACTGGTGGTCGCACTGTCGCCGGGCGCGTCGGCGACCGATCGGGCGCTCGGAACGCCGGTGACGCCGCGCAGCGTCGTGCCGTCGCTCGCGGGACTGGCGGCCGGAGTCGTCCTGCTCGCCGCCTCCGGCTGGGTCGCCCCCTCCGCCGTCGTCGGGGTCGCTGTCGCTCGGGCGGTGTCGTGGCGATCGTCGACGGACCGGACGGCGGCGAGCGAGATCACCCGCCTCGATGCACTTGCCGGCTGGATCGAGAGCGTTCGCGACGTGCTGGTCGCCGGTGAGCAACCGATCGGGGCGATCCAGGCGACCGTCGCTGCGTGCCCTCCTCCGTTGCGGCCAGCCGTTCGTCGGCTCGCGAGCGGCCTCGGGAGGCAGGATCCGGATCTCGTGTTCCGTCGGTTCGCCGACGATCTCGACGATCCGGTCGGCGACCTCGTGGCGACCGGTCTGTCGATCGCGATCCGGCGCGGCGCCCGGACGGTACCGGTCCTGACGGCGCTCGCAGAGCAAACCCGTCAGCAGGTCGATCGTCGGCGACTGGTCGAGGCCGAGCGGGCGCCGGCCCGTCGCGAGGTCCAGGCGCTCACCTTGATCATGAGTGGACTCGTGCTGGCGCTGCTGGTGTTCGGACGGGTCGAGTACCTCGACGCCTACGACGATCCGGCCGGTCAGGTGGTCCTGACCTGCGCCCTGGCCGGATACGCCGGGTTGCTGATCCGCGTGCGGCGGCTCGCCGCATTTCCCCGACCGTCTCGCTTTCTCACCGGCGTGGAGGTGACAGCGTGACGGGTGCCGGGGCGATCATCGTCTGGACCGTGGTGACCACGGTGGGAGTGCTCGTGGTCGCTGTCGCAGCTCAGCAGCCGGCTCCCGGACTGCGCGACACCTTGGTGCGTCTCGGTCGCAGTGAGGTGCGCCGACGGAGGTGGTCGGGTGTCTGGTCACCGACGTGGTTCGTCGCCCTGGCCGACTCGGGCCGTCGCTGGATGCCGTCGAGGATCGAACTCGGGCTCGTGGGACGTTCGCCCGAGCGGTACGCCGCATCGGCGATCTCGGCGGCGTTCGTCGGTGCGGTGGCACCGACCGTCGTGATGACGATGCTCCAACGCGCCGGCCTCCTCGGATTCGGCGTGGTCGTACCGGTGGCCACCATGCTCGGAGGGGCGGTGCTCGGTCCTGCTGTGCTGCACGCCGTCACCGTCGAGCGAGCAGCGTTGGTGATGGTCGACCTCCGTCACCAGACCTCGGCATATCTCGACGTCGTGACCATGCTGTTGGCGGCGAACACGGGATACGAAGGCGCACTCGAGCAAGCGTCACGGGCCGGGGACGGGCGGTTGTTCGTCGAGTTGCGGCATCGGATGCTCGAGGCCGGTGCCAGGGGGACGAGCCTGACCGAGGCGCTGCGACGCACGGGGCTCGATCTCGGACTCGAGGAACTCGATCAGGTCGCGGCGACGGCGTCGCTCGCGGCGAGTCAGGGGGCGCCGGTCGCTCGGACGCTCGCTGCCAAGTGTGCGACGCTTCGGGCGGCACTCGCGACCCAGCAGGAGTCGGAGGCCCGCTTGCGGACGAGTCGTCTCACCTCACCGATCGTCGGTATGGCACTGATCTTCATGGCGCTCGTCATCTATCCGGCGCTCGCCGTGACCTGAGCCCGATGCAGCGAATCGCATCACGAGCAATCCCAACACCAGAACCACGACAAGGAGACCACTGACATGAACAGCACCACGATCAGGAGTCGCATCCAGAAGGGCGGTCCCGGAGGGTCGATGCGACACACCCTCGTTCCAGCCGTCGCCGTCGGTACGACCCACCACGTGTACCGGGCACTCCTCGTCCTCGCCGGCCGTGGCCGAACCGCCCCTCACGTCGACCGTCGTGATCGCGGAGCGGTGTCGCTCGAGCAGGTGCTCTGGTTCGTCGCAGCCGGCGTCAGCGTGGCCGTCATCGCCTCCATCTTGTGGACCCAGATCCGCAATGAGGCGGAGAAGCCCGTCCAGGCGCCGTCGAGCCCCTGACCGAGAGGCATCCATTGGGTGCGTCCAGCGCGATCGATGCCGGCTCGACGAGTCTGACAGCGGTCGTGCTCACTCCGGTGTTCGTGGTGATCTCGCTCGCCGCCTTCCAGGCGGCGATGTGGAGTCATGCGCGGACCGAGGCGCGGATGGTCGCGCGGGATGTCGCCGTGATGGTCGCGCAGCGAGGGGCCGACGCAGACCTGGTCGAGCAGTCCGCCGAGCGGAACCTGGCCGCCGATGCGCCGATCGCCGACGTCGATGTCGTGGTGACGTCGACGCGGGACCACGTCGTCGTCCGGATCACGGGCGATGCTCCGGGCATCATCCGCGGTACGTCGGCCGGCATCGACGTGACCGAGGCGGTCGCCGTGGAGGGCTTCCGGCCATGATTCGACGAACGAGCGTCCGACCCGATCGCGGCGCAGTCGACGCCGTCGGGCTCGTCATGATCGCTCCGGTGGCCATCGGCCTGGCCGTCTTGGTGGTGATGTTGGGAAGAGGCGTCGATGCTCGGGCCCAGATCCGCTCCGCCGCCGCTGCAGGGGCGCAGGCGGCTGCGCTCGAGACCGACCGTCGATCCGCCGAGCGGGCGGCGAGATCGGTGATCGAGGCGATGCTGGTCGACTCCGATGCGTGCCGGTCGCCGTCGATCGGGGTCGAACATCCGACCGGCGTTCTCGACCCCGACGTGCTCGCGTTCGGGACGGTCCGGGTCACGGTGCGATGCGAGATCTCAGGTCGAGGACTCGAACTCGTCGGCGATGCCTCGCGGACCGAGGAGTTCACGGCGACCGCGTCGGTCGATCTCTTTCGTGTGAGGCCGGTGCCATGACGCGGACCTGCTCCCGTTGGCGGCGTGCGGTGCTCGACGAACGAGGTACCGCACTCGTCGCTGCGACCATTCTCCTGTTCTCGTTCACGGCCGCTGCGATGATCCTGCTGGCGAGGGACTACGACCAGCGGATCGCCACCCGGTCGGTTGCTCAGGCGGTGGCCTTCCAGGCGGCGCGGGCTGGTGCTCAACAGATCGATGTCGAGGTCGTTCGTCGCGACGGTCTCGTCGTGCTCGATCGTGAGGCGGCGGAGGAGCAGGCGCGGCTCACGGCGCAGCGTCTGCTGATCGATCAGGGCGAGACCGGCACGGTCATCGTGTCGATCGAAGCGGACCGTGTACTGGTCGTCGTCGAGATCGTCGATGTGATCGAGGGCGGGTTCGAGGGGTCGCGTACGGCCGTCGTCCGGGCCGAAGGCGCTGCGAGGGCGATCTCGGGATGATCGGGGACCGATCCCCATCGACTCGTGGTCGAGGTGCGGGCGACACTCCAGCCGACCGGCCCGGCAGCGACTCGTCGGGCCGGGGTGCCGAGCGGAATCGACGAGGAGGAGGGGCATGTTCGTAGAGCGGACAACGGGTGACGGGGTCCGAGGTGCGTTGCTTCGCTTCCTCGGTGCACTGAGCGGCCTGCTCGCGATCGCGGTCGGTGGGCCATGGGCGCTGGTCGTCGTCGCCCGCCGCTCGTGCGGCGGCTGGTCGCCGTTCCACGGCCTTCCGACCCCGGCCGACTGGTCGACCGAAGGTGTTCGAACTGCGCTGACGCAACGGCTCACCGATTCGACGGTGGCCGATGTGGTGGTCCGCACCGGTCTCGTCGTGGGCTGGCTCGCCGTCGTGGTCATCGTGTGGTCGGTGATCGCCGAGTTGGTGCATCTCGTCCGCTTCGACGGGATCGGCGTTCCCGATGTCCGTCTCCTCGGCCCGCCCCAGCGCTTGGCACGGATCATCGCGTCAGGTCTCCTGGTCGCCGTGCCGGTGGTCGGGTCCGGCCGGACGCTCGCCGTCGGCGCCGTTCCGCTCACGCCGCAGCCGGTTTCCGGTGCGTCTGCCTCATGGGTCGGCGACGACGAGACGACGCACCGAACGGTGCCGCGGTCGAGGTCCGACGACCAGGGTGCCTCCGAGAGGTCGACCGGCGTGCCGGTGCACGTGGTGGTCGCGGGCGACTCCGTCCACTCGATCGCCCAACGTCTCGCCGGCCCGGATCAGCGGTCGGTCACCGAACTGGCCGACCGCATTCTCGATCTCAATCTCGGTCGGACGATGGCAGACGGTCAGGTCTTCGTGAACGCGGCGTTCATCGATGTCGGGTGGACCCTCGAGTTACCGGTGGATCCACCCGTCGAGACACGGGCCGGTCCGGTGCACACGGTCGATCACGGCGAATCGCTCTGGTCGATCGCCGATGAGCACCTCGGTGCTGGTCGTCGTTGGAGCGAGATCTTCGACGCGAACGACGGTCGGACGTTCGCCGATGGTCGGAGATTGGACGACCCCGATCTGATCATGCCGGGCTGGCAGCTGGAGTTACCGATGGTGCCGGTCGACGAGGTGCCGGTCGAGCAGGTGCCGCTGGAGGTGCCGGTCGAGGTGGTGTCGCTGGATGTGGAACTGCCGGTCGAGGAGGTGCCGCTGGAGGTGCCGGTCGTGCCGACCTCGACGGCCGCTCCGACGCTCGTCGATGATGGCACCGGGACGTCCGAGCCGCCTCCCACGATCCCCGATCCGACAGCGGAGGTGACCACGGGCGCGTCGGCCGGGTCCACGACCGGAGCGGCCCCCGACACGAGTCAGCGGAACCGGTGGCTCGACGACGAAGGCCAGCCCGCCGTCGAGTTGCTGACCGCAGGGAGGGCGGCGATGCTGTCCGCCGGAGTGCTCGCACTCGTCGCCAGTCGCCGCCGCCGGCGCCTCCGCGAGAGCGGTCCGGATGCCGTGCTACTCCGTCCGTCGTCGTCGTCGGTCCGTCTCGAGCGTCGACTCCGATCGATCGAGCTCGGTGACCGGACCTCGCGCCTCGATCTCGCCGTGCGTGCTGCAGCCCCGGATCTCGTCGCGGCCGGCGCCCGCGTGGTCGCCCTGCTCGTGGACGCCGATGGGGCGTTCGAACTGGTCGCGTCGTCGCCGGCCCGTCCTACCCGCCCATGGCAGCCGTCGGTGACGCCGCTGCAGTGGCGACTCGATCCGTCGGTCGCGACCGACGAACTCCAGGGTCGTGCCCGGCGGGTGGGAGCTCCGTGTCCGACACTCGTCCAGATCGCCGTGACCGAGGATGGCCGTGACCTGTACGTCGATCTGGAGGCGCTCGGGACACTGCACGTCGATGCACCCGTTCACATCGCCCGATCGGTGCTCGTGGCGATCGCTGCGTCGATCGCCGCGTCGCCCGCAGCAGAAACGGTCACGTTGGTCGACATCGGTGTTGGCGACGAAGCATTCCTCGGGCACCGACATCACCGTTCGGCTCCCGATCTGTCGTCGGCCCTCGCCGCGCTCGACGCCGGTGTCCCGGCGTGGTCCGACGTGCAGCACTCGACCTTCGAGCTCCGGTCGCGCTCGGCTGGAGGTGAGCCCTGGGAGCCAGCGGTCGTGTTCGTCGGTGCTGGTCACGACGAGTTGGTCTCGGTCGGTCGCAGGGCGGGAGTCGCCGTGGTGTCGGCGGCCCCCTGTACCGATCCCGGGGGGCGGTTGATCGCTGCTGCGACGGGTTGGCGGTTCGAACCGCTCGGTGTCCGGTGTGTCCCCATCGGGTTGTCGGACGACGAAGCCGGCACACTCGCCGACCTCGTTCGCTGTGCCGACCTACCGTTCGACGACTCGACGCTCCCACCCGTCCCCGAACCCGGGCACCTCCTGGCTCGTGTCGCGGCCGACCCTCCGTCGATCCTGGTCAGACTGTTCGGACCGGTCGCGGTCCGCTCGCTCGACGGCCGACTTGCCGAGTTCGACCGGCAGAAGTCGAAAGAGCTCGTCGTCTGGCTCGCAACCCATCGCGAGCGGTCGACACGTACCTCGGCCCGCACGGCGCTCTGGGAACTCGACGTCCGCGATGCCACCTTCTCGAACGTCGTGTCCGATGCACGTCGGACGCTGGGAAGACTCGTGCCGTGTCCCGATGGGGTCGAATGGATCGGGCGGACACTCACCGAGGATCTTCCTCTCCACCCGGCGGTTCGGACCGATGCGGATCTGGTCCGCGAGGCGCTCGCGGCCTCGCGCTCCGATGCGCCCGGAGCGACCATGGATGTGTTGCGCGACGCGGTCGATCTGATCGTCGGGATGCCGTTCGAGGGGACCGACTACCTGTGGACCGAGGCCGAAGGAATCGCGTCGGAGTTGGTGCTACTCGCGACCTCGGCCACGACCCGACTCGCCGAGGCCTGTCTGGCCATCGGCGATCTCGACGGCGTGTTCGAGGCGACGGCACGCGGCCTGCAGGTGCTCCCGGGACACGAGGCGATGGTCGGACTCCGGATGCGCGCCTATGGATCCGTGGGCGATCGGGCCGGGATCCGGCGTGAATGGGCACAGTACGAGCGTGTGACGCATGCCGATCCGTGGTCGGATGGCGAGCCGTCACCCGTACTGGTCGGTCTGCGCCGGGAGTTGCTCGAGAGCTGAGTGGCGGGCGCCCCGCTGTTCTGGCCTCGGATCCTGCCTCGTGTCGGCCTGCTACCTTCATGACGATGTCGCTGACACTCCCGGGACGAGCTCGCCGGCGAACGGTGGGGCGGACCGCTGCCTTCGTTCCTCTGGTCGTTCTCGCAGCGTGTTCGGGTGCGGGCTCGATCGAGTCATCGGTGTCCGAGGTCGTGGTGCCGCCGATCGCAGTCGTGCCGGCGAGTACTGCGCCGTCGGCCGTGGTGTCGACGACCGTCGCGGTGACCACGACACCATCGGCAACCGCCCCGGCGAGCGGAGTCGAGCAGGCTCCGGCCGCCACCGTGGCTCCGGCCGCCACCGTGGCTCCGGCCGCCACCGCGGCTCCCGCTGCGCCGGTCGCTGAGGAAGGTACGGACAGTCCGTTGTGCACGACCCCTCCGGTGCCGGCCGGGGCGACGATCGGCACCGAGATCGTGTTCGACTACGGCTCGATGACGGGTAACCGGGCGTTCTCGTACGTCGATGGGGGTACGTGGAAGCTACGAGTGGAGTTCAGCGGGGGCGTGACGACCGAGATCATCGTGCCGGCTTCGCCGGCCACCGGAGTACGACCGATCGGACTCGCAGATGTGGACGCCACCCGGCCCGGCGCCGAGTTGTTCGCAGTGGTCGACGGTGGGGCGTCGGCACTCGAGGTCGGTCTGTTCGGCTTCCGCTCCGACGGCTGCATCCAGCGCTACCAGGGACAGGGCGGCGGCGACTTCGATCTCGTGGTGGGCGCATCGACGAACCAGGGCGAGGGCCTCATCTGCGGACCCGGCCTCATCTCCACGTGGGGCTACCAGCTCGAAGCAGACGGCACGTACTCCGCGTTCGGAGCGGCGTTCGAGGCGGTGTCCGACTTCGTCTTCGGGTACGTCCCCGCTTCGGACGACTTCCTCGACGGTCTGACGTTCGAAGAAGTGGGTGGTCGGGCCGTGTTCGACTGCAACGGGCTCACGCTCTGACACGACAGCCGGACCGGATCGGTCAGCTGTACTGGTCGAGGATCGTGTTCTCGGTGACGCGCTGGAGCGTGTCGCGCAACCGGGTGGCCGTGTCTTCGTCCACGCCGTCGACCCGGAGCAGGTCGTCGACCGTGGCCCGCTGGAGCCGGGCCAGACCACCGAAGTCGTTGGCGATCCGGGCGGCCAACTCGACGGGCAGCGACTGCACCCGCCGAAGCAGGCGGAGCCCTTTCGGGGTGAGTTCGGCGTCGAGTTCGACGTCGCCGATGTGCAGCGTCGACAGTGCCATCCGCGCATCGAGGACGTCGTCGTCGCGCAGGCGCGACATCTCGCCGAGCGTGTCGTCGACGTTGCGGTGGGGTGGCAGGTAGTCGGCGATCACCAGCTCGACCTCGTCGTCGATCTCGCTGTAGAGCTCGTCGAGCTGCAGCCGGAGCAACCTGGCGTCGACGCCGAGTTCGATGATCATCGTCTCGATCTCATCGGCGATCCGGAGCACCATCTCGCCACGCTGGACGACGGCGACGACGTCACGAACGGTCACGATGTCCTCGACCTCGTTCGCGGTGAGGTTGGAGATGGCGTCGTCGAGGCGGGTCTTGTACCGCTCGAGGGTCTGGAGGGCCTGGTTCGCCCGGTCGAGGAGCCGACCGACCTCTTGCAGTTGACGCTTCCCACCGCCGGCGTAGACGTTGATCACGCCCATTTCCTCGGATGCGGACACGACCGGGACGTCGAGGGACCGAGCGACGCGCTCGGCGGTTCGGTGCCGGGTACCGGTCTCGCTCGTCGGCACGGTCGGGTCGGGGACCAGATGGACGTTCGCTCGGGCGATGCGGCCGCCGTCGGTCGAGATGATGATCGCCCCGTCCATCTTCGCGAGTTCGGAGAGACGCTGCGGGCTGAACGGCGCATCGACGAGGAAGCCGCCCGAACAGATCGCCAGGACCTCCGGATCATCGGAGAGGACGAGCAACGCGCCGGCCTTGGCCCGCACGACGCGGTCGATGCCGTCACGGAGCGGCGTGCCGGGAGCGACGCGCGCGAGCGCGCTGCGCATCGCCTCGTTCGCCCCGCTGTACCGGCTTTCCACAGGGCGAGTGTACGGGACCCATCGGGTCGGCTCCCGTCAGAGCAATCCTGCAGCGGCCAGTGCTTCGGGAAGGGTCGACACCCGGAGCACCCTGATGCCGTCGCGGTCGGGTGCCGGCGAGTTGTGCGGGGCGATGACCCGACCGAACCCCAGACGTGTGGCCTCGTTGAACCGACGCGGGGTGTGAGCGACCTGACGGACCTCGCCACCGAGGCCGATCTCGCCGAAGGCGACGAGGTCGGGCGGCAGCGGACGGTCGGTGATCGCGCTCACGACGGCGAGGCACAGCGCGAGATCGAGTCCGGGTTCGATCAGACGGACGCCACCGACGGTGGAGGCGTACACGTCGTGCACGCCGACCTGGATCCTGGCCCGCTGCTGCAGCACGGCGAGCAGCAGCGCCAGGCGGTTGCCGTCGACCCCTTGCGTCGTCCGGCGTGCCGGTACGTTCTGAGGTGCCGGAGTGGTGAGCGCCTGGACTTCGATCACGAGCGGACGCTGACCGTCGATCGTCGGGGCGACCGCTGAGCCGGCGATGCCGGTGCGACGGTCGCCCAGGAACAGTTGGCTCGGATCGGGTACTCCGGCGAGGCCGTGGCCGACCATCTCGAACAGACCGAGTTCGTTCGTCGGGCCGAATCGGTGTTTGGTCGCTCGTAGCAGTCGGAGGGCGTGATGGCGCTCGCCTTCGAAGGCGAGCACGGTGTCGACGACGTGTTCGAGCACCCGTGGCCCGGCGAGCGAACCCTCTTTGGTGACGTGGCCGACGAGAACGACCGGCAGATCGCGACGCTTCGCCAACTCGACGAGTTGATGCGCGCAGCCGCGCACTTGCACGACCGATCCGGGTGGAGAACCGAGGGCCGGGTCGTGGACGGTCTGGATGGAGTCGATCACGACGATGGTCGGGCCGAGATCATCGATCGCAGCGGTGATGTGCGGGAGCGCGGTCTCGGCGAGCAGCCAGAGATCGGGACGGACGGCGTCGAGTCGTTCGGCGCGGAGCCGGACCTGCTGCGCGCTCTCCTCGGCGGTGACGTAGAGCGCCTTTCCGGGCCACGAGGCGAGCAGTTGGAGCAGGAGGGTGCTCTTGCCGATGCCGGGCTCGCCACCGAGCAGCGTGACCGCTCCGGGGACGACACCTCCGCCGAGGACGCGGTCGAGTTCACCGATACCGGTGGGTCGAGGCGAGCTCTCGCGAGAGTCGATCTCGCCGATCGGTCGTGCCGCTGCCGTGGCGGGTGGGACGACGACCCGGTCGGTCGCGTATTCCTCGACGAGCGTGTTCCACTGTCCGCACGCCGTGCATTGCCCGGACCACTTGGGAAATGTCGTCCCGCAGTCGGTGCACACGTGCTCGATCCGGGTCTTGGCCATGTCGTGGAGCATGCCAGAGGGGTGTCACAGGCGTCGTGCGAACCCGCCGGGCTCCGTCCCCGGGAGCGGAGGAGAGCGAGCGGATAGGGTGCCGGTATGGCAACTCCCTTCCCCCCGTTCGACGGTTCGGCACCCAAGCAGCAGAAGTTCTCGTCGCCGCCCGAGATGGGGATCGACCCCGCCAAGCGATACACGGCGACGATGTCGACGTCGATGGGTGAACTCGTCATCGCCCTCGATCCGATCAAGGCGCCGAAGACGGTCAACAACTTCGTGTTCCTGGCGCTGCACCACTACTACGACGGCGTGATCTTCCACCGGATCATCAACGGCTTCGTCTGTCAGGGCGGCGACCCGGAGGGATCGGGCCGAGGCGGCCCCGGCTACCGGTTCGAGGACGAACTCCCCAAGCCCGGCCAGTACGAGATCGGATCGGTCGCGATGGCCAATGCCGGGCCGAACACCAACGGCAGCCAGTTCTTCCTGATCTCCGGCCCCAGCGGTGCGAGCCTGCCACCGCAGTACAGCTTGTTCGGCAAGATCGTGAAGGGACTCGACGTCCTCGATGCGATGCAGCGGGTCCCGACGGGCGGCGGCGACCGTCCGAAGACCGACGTGGTGATCCACTCGGTGACCGTCACCGAGCACGCCGACTGACCCGTCCTCGTGCACCTCTCGCTCGCCGAGGCCCGACGGGTCGCGCTGGCGGCCCAGGGGTTCACCGATCCGCGGCCGACGGGTCGGGTCGACATCCGGCACCTCCGGCGGGTTCTGCGGCGCACGGGGGTCGTCCAGATCGACTCGGTGAACGTGCTGGTGAGGAGCCAGGAGCTCCCGCTGTTCGCCCGACTCGGCCCCCACCCGCGTCAGTTGATCCCCGCTGCGACGGCGGCCGGCGAACTCTTCGAGTACTGGGTGCACATGGCGAGTCACGCCCCCGTCGACCACCACCACCTGTTTCGCTGGCGGATGCGACGGCCGCACCACTGGCCCGAGATGCGGCGACTCACCGACGGACGGGAACGCCTGCTCGACGAGGTGTACGAGCAGGTGGCCGAGCGCGGTCCGGTCGCAGCGAGCGAACTGTCGCGCCGAACCGGGCCGAAGGGGACCTGGTGGGACTGGGACGACGGCAAGGTCGCCCTCGAGGCGCTGTTCTACGAGGGGCGGCTCTCGGCGACCCGTCGACCGAGCGATTTCGCCCGGCTCTACGACCTGACCGAGCGGGTCATTCCCGCCGACGTGCTCGCACGCCCGACGCCGACCGAGCGTGACGCGCGGTCGGAGTTGCTCGTGCTCGCCGCTCGACATCACGGCGTCGGCACCCTCGCCGACCTGTGCGACTACCACCGGATGAAGCCGACCGATTGCCGTCCGCTCGTCGCCGAACTGGTCGAGGCCGGCCGCCTCCTGCCGGTCACGGTCGAGGGATGGGATCAGCCGGCGTACCTGCACCCGTCGGCGATCGTGCCACGGTCGGTGCCGGCTCGGGCCCTGCTCAGCCCGTTCGATCCGGTCGTCTGGTGTCGCGAGCGTGCCGAGCGACTCTTCGGGTTCGAGTACCGGATCGAGATCTACACGCCGAAGCCTCGACGGCGATACGGGTACTACGTTCTCCCGTTCCTGCTCGGTGACGAACTCGTGGGGCGTGTCGACCTCAAGGCCGACCGGGCAGGACATCGACTGCTCGTGCAGGCGGCGTGGGCCGAAGCCGGAGTCCCACTCGGGGACACGGCCGCCGAACTCGCCGCCGAACTCGACGAGATGGCTGGTTGGCTCGGCCTCGAGCGCGGTGTGCAGGTGGTGGGGCCGGGCGATCTCAGCCCGGCACTTCGTCGGGTCGGAGTGCCCAGCGCAGACCGCGGGTGAGGGCGTCCGCCGTGGGCCGTACGACGACGGCCTCGGCGAGGGGCAGCGTCGGGAGGCGGAGCGGGCGTCGGGCCCACCGTGGTAGGAGCGACACCGCAGCGGCGGCGATGACGGCGTACGCCGGCCGGACCGGCAGCGGCATCGGCGGTCTGAGCAGCAGATAGGTGGCGGCATCCCGAGCTGCTGGCGTGGCGGCGAGCTCGGGACGGAACATGCGGATCTGGTCCTCGAGCGCCCTGACCGATTCCGGAGGGGCCGGCACCCCGAGGGCACGGGCGACGACCGCGGTCTCGCGGACGTACCGGTCCCGCTCGTCGGGCGACAGGGGTTCGGCACCGTAGCGGTCGTGTGCTGACAGGAAGCTGTCGACCTCGGCGACGTGGACCCATCGCAACAGGTGCGGATCGTTCGCAGCGTAGGACCGTCCGTCGGCAGCGACCCCCGTGACACGCTGGTGAACCGCGTGGACCCGGGCGACCGCTCGTTCGGCCTCGGAGGCTGGTCCGAAGGTCGTGGCAGCGAGGAAGTCGGCCGTGCGTTGCAGGCGGCCCCAGGGGTCGTGGCGATAGTCGCTGTGCTCGGCGACACCGGTCATGGCGAGCGGGTGCAGCGATTGGAACAGCAACGCACGCAGTCCGCCGATGAACATCGAACTGTCACCGTGGACCCGCACGATCGGCGAGTCGGGCTCGAACCAGCGCTCACCCGGCGCCAGGAACAGGGCGGCGTGCCGTTCGACGGCGTGCTCGGGGGAACCGATCACACCACTGCGCACACGCTCTGCGACCCAGACGCGGAGATCCTCGACCGGGAGCGTTGGTGACATGTCCCCATGCTCCCACGCCGTGTCACTACGCTCACGTCGTGCCCGACGATGTGACCGAGGAGACGGAACCGGACACCGATCCCGAACTGCTCGCCGAGCCCGTCGTCGCGCCCGATCGATCCGCTGCCGGCAAGCGGGTGCCGGTGTGGGTGATCCGAGCCATCGTCGTGTTCTGGTTCGGTTTCCTCGTCGTCGGCGTCCTGAAACACCTGTGGATCCGACTCGACGGTCTGGTGCTGCTGCTGGTGATCGCGATGTTCATCGCCCTGGCGATCGAGCCGGGTGTCAACCGGCTGGCTCGTCGCGGGTGGCGTCGTGGGAGTGCGACCGGTCTGATCCTGTTCGGGGTGGTCCTCGCCGCCGGGGTGTTCGTCGGGGCGATGGGGACGCTCGTCGGGACCCAGGTGGCCGATCTGCTCACGAACTCCGAGACGTACATCCGCGACACCGTCGACCGGGTCAACGACCTGTTCGGCTCGTCGATCGATCCGCAGGAAGCGATCGACGAGTTCAATCGTCCCGACGGGCCGGTGCAGCAGTTCATCGACAGCCAGCAGGACCGAGTCGTCAGTCTGTCGCTCCAGGCGCTGAACGGGTTGCTGCAGACGCTGTCGGTCCTGCTCTTCACGTTCTACCTCGTCGCCGACGGCCCCCGGCTCCGTCGGGTGATCTGCAGCCGTCTCCGGCCCGACCGCCAGCGCCAGGTGCTGTCTGCGTGGGAACTCGCGATCTCGAAGACCGGCGGCTACCTGTACTCGCGGGCGTTGCTGTCGGTCGTGTCGGCGCTGTTCCACTGGATCGTCTTCCAAGCCGTCGGTATCCAGGCTCCGATCCCCTTGGCGCTCTGGGTCGGTCTGGTCAGCCAGTTCCTGCCGGTGGTCGGCACCTATCTCGCCGGGATCCTGCCGGTGCTGATCGCCTTCCTCGACGACCCGGTGTCGGCCGTGATCGTGTTCGGATTCATCGTCGTCTATCAGCAACTGGAGAACTATCTGCTCGGGCCGCGGATCACCGCCCGGACGATGGCGCTCCATCCGGCGGTCGCGTTCGGATCTGCGCTCGCAGGGTTCGCGCTGCTCGGTGGTGCCGGGGCGATCCTGGCGTTACCCGCGGCAGCGATGCTGCAGGCGATCGCCGGTGAATGGGGAGTCCGCCACGAGGTCATCTCGTCGGAGTTGACGGAACTGCCCGTGACGACGCCGAAGCCCTCGAAGCGATCGTCGCGGTGAGCTGGTCGGAGGCGTTCGTACCGCTCGCAGTCACCACTCGATCGGGGTTCGACGAGAGCGTTCACCATGGCGCGGTCGTCGTGATCGCAGGCGGCGAGGTCGCACACTCCGCCGGTGACATCGACGTCGAGATCTACCCGAGGTCGTCGAACAAGCCGATGCAAGCCGACGCGATGGTTCGATTCGGTCTGGGTGTCGATGACGAGCAACTCGCTCTGGCCTGCGCCAGCCATGACGGGACTGAACGCCACCTCGCCGTCGTCCGCGGTGTGCTCGCCGATGCCGGACTCGACGAGACGGCGCTCGACAACACACCGTCGCTCCCGCTCGACGAGTGCGCCGCCGAGACGGTCGTGGCTTCCGGGGGGCAGCGGAGTTCGATCCTGATGAACTGCTCCGGCAAGCACGCTGCGATGGTCGCCACGTGCCGTTCCAACGGCTGGCCCGTCGACGGATACCTCGAACCCGCGCACCCGCTGCAACAGGCCATCACCGACCGGATCGAAGCACTCGCCGGGCCGGTCGTGCACATCGGTGTCGACGGGTGCGGGGCGCCTGCGCACGTCCTGCGCCTTCGGCGACTCGCCGATGCGTTCGCAACCCTCGCCGCTGCCCGCGGCCCGGTCTGGCGAGCGATGACGGGGTACCCCGATCTGGTGGGTGGTGACAGGCGGGTGGTGACGCGGGTCATGCGAGCGATCCCCGGTGCGATGGCGAAGGACGGTGCCCAGGGGGTGTTCGCGATCGCTCACCCGGATGGCTGGGCGGTGGCGATCAAGATCGCCGACGGCCAGGAACGCCCGGTGCCGGTCGTGCTGGCGACCGCACTCGCCCGGATCGGTGTCGATCTCGACGGTGAGGCGATCTCCGAGCCGGTCCTCGGCCACGGTCGCCCGGTGGGACGTGTCAGGTCGCTGACGTGAGCGGCCCGATGTTCCGAACCCTCGACGACGTCGTGTACGGACGTGCCGAGCCGGTCTTCGGCACGATCCGTCGGGTGATCGCCGACAACCCGTCCAAGTTCACGTACCGCGGCACCGGTACGTACCTGATCGGGGACGCCGATGTCGTCGTGATCGATCCGGGCCCGGCACTCGACACCCATCGTGATGCCCTGGCCGCCGCACTGCACGGATGCCGGGTGACGGCGATCTTGATCACCCACTGCCATGCCGATCACTCGCCGCTGGCGGGTTGGCTGGCCGCCGAGACGGGCGCGCCGACCTTCGGATTCGGTCCCCATCCTCGTCCCGACCCGATGCTCGTCCCGCCACCCGACGACGGCGACGAGACCGTCATCGAGGAGACCGTGATCGAGGAGTCGGTCGATCACGACTTCGTCCCCGACCACGCCGTGTCCCACGGCGAGGTACTCGACCTGGCTCCCGGCGTGACGGTGGAAGCGGTCCACACGCCGGGGCACACCTCGAACCACACGTGCTGGGCGATGGCGATGGACGGCGTACGGACGCTGTTCTCCGGTGACCACGTCATGGGGTGGAGCACGACCGTGGTCTCGCCGCCCGACGGTGACATGACCGCCTACCTCGACTCGCTCCGACTCGTCGTCGATCGGGCCGACGACGTCGTCGTGCCGACCCACGGCCCGCCCCGTGACGACGTCGTGGAGTACGTCGGAGCGCTGATCGAACATCGACTCGCCCGGGAACGGGCGGTCCTCGACGCCGTCCGAGCGGGGCGAGTGGCAGTCCCGGAGATCGTCGCCGATCTGTACGCCGATGTCCGGCCGGAGTTGCACAAGCCGGCCGGGCGGAGTGTCTGGGCCCACCTCGTCCGCCTCGTCGAGACCGGCCGGGTCGCGGTCGAGGGTCCGGCGACGCTCGACGCCGTCTATCGGGCGGTCTGAGCAGCGATCGCCGTCGGCGCCCGGGCGACGTCGACGAACCGCGTCGTGAGCGGTGAGCAGCCGAGGCGGATCACGTCGGGCTCCCGGAAGTCGGCGAGGACACCGTGGTCGGCGTCGAGTCGTCGTGTGATCTCGCGGGCGTCGGTGTGGTGCACGCACAGGTGGCCACCGCGTCGCTCGTCGTCGACCGGTGTCGACGTCGTCAGGCCGAGCGCCTCGCAACACGACAGACCGAACCGGCCGAGCAGGATCGACTTCTGCCGGATCGCCTCGATGCCGGCCTCGGCCGTCACTTCGATGCCGCAACGGGCTGCCTCGAGTCCGATGATCCCCGGTGTCCCGATCAGCAGACGGCCGACGTCGTCACGGGGTGTGAAATCCGGGCCCATGGAGAACTGGTCGGCTCGGGCGAACCAGCCGTGGAACGGCTCGTCGAGATCGGGGAGCAGGTCGGCAGCGACGTAGCCGAACCCGGGTGCGCCGGGCCCACCGTTCAGGTACTTGTAGGTGCAGCCGACGGCGAGTTCGGCACCGGCGTCGCGCAGGCCGACCGGGTGGACGCCGGCCGCGTGCGAGAGGTCCCAGACGACGAGTGCACCGGCCTTGCTGGCCCGCTCGGTCTCGGCGGCGAGATCGCAGATCTCGGCGGTCCGGTAGTCGATCATCGATCGCACCACGACGGCGACGTCGTCGAGTCGTTCGAAGCCGTCGACGACGGTGAGTCCGTCGGCCCGGGCGATGGCATCGACGACGTACCGGTCGGTGGGGAAGTCCCGATGGTCGACGGCGATCGCCCGTCGGCTCGGCCGGAGCCGCAGTGCGGCACGAACCAACTGGTACAGGTTCACCGTGGTCGAGTCGTGCACCACGACTTCACCGGGGCGGGCGCCGATCAGCGGGGCGAGGAGGTCACCCGTGCGCTGCGGGAGGTCGAGCCACTGCTCCCAGCCGCGGATCAGGCCTCGGCCCCATTCCTCGCGCACGAGGTGGTCGAGGCGGTCGAGTGTTCGCCGCGGCGGCATGCCGAGGGAGTTGCCGTCGAGATAGGCGAGTTCCGGGTCGGGGATCTCGAACTCGTCACGGAACCGGGCCAGCGGATCGGTCGCGTCGAGATCGGCCGCGTCGACGAGGAGCCGTTCAGCGGGGGACATGGTTCGACAGCACGCCGCTCGCGTTCAGCGCCGCGATCTCGTCGTCGCTCATCCCGAGCGATTCGCGCAGCACCGATTCGTTGTCTTCTCCCCGGTAGCGAGGCGTGCCCCGGACGCCGACTCCCGGCGCGTCACTGAACTTCCACGGTGCATTCGGAATCCGCACCGTGCCGCCGCCACGGTCGTCGACGTGAGCGATCGCCTCGCGCTCGGCGGCCCAGTCGCTCTCGCACACCTCGCGCACCGAGCGGACCTGCCCGACGGCGAGGGTGAACTTCGCGAAGCGGGCCTCGAGCGCCACCGCGTCGGCGACCGTCGCGGCGTAGTCCGCGATCGCCTGCTGGAGGTCGTCGAGGTGCTCCCAGCGGTCGGCGACGCTCGCGAACCGCGGGTCGTCGACGAGGTCGGGGCGCTCGATGGCACCCATGTACATCTCGAAGGTGCCCTTGGCCGTGGGGCAACCGGCGATCGCGACGGCGTCACCATTGGCCACCGTGACGACCGGCTGGTGGTGGTTGCCGAAGCTGCGGACCCAGTTCGGGTCGTCGTCGCCGTCCCACAGATCGTCGTGGACGTGTTCGTTCACGTAGAGCATGACCTGCGCCATCGCCACGTCGATCCACTGCCCGCGCCCGGTCCGCTCTCGCTGGTAGAGCGCTGCGAGGATCCCGGCGGCGGTGTCGAGCGAGGTGTAGACGTCGGCATGACTGTGGCGGTCGGTCCGATAGACCCCGCCTCGGCCGTTGTCGCCCTGCGACTTGGTCAGGCCGGTCTCGGCCTGGACGACCGGGGCGTACGCCCGGCGACCGCGCCACGGGCCGGTCGATCCGTACCCGGTGATCGAGGCGTAGACGACGCGAGGGTTCCGGGCGGCGACCGTGTCGTAGTCGAGACCGAACCGCTCCATCACCCCGGGCCGGAAGTTCTCGACGACGACATCGGCCTGCTCGGCCAGTCGGAGTGCGAGGTCGCGTCCCTCGGGCCGGCCGAGGTCGAAGCTCACCGATCGCTTCCCGGTGTTCTGCTGCGCGTAGTAGGACGGCATCCCGTGCCGTCGGGGAGCGGTGAACCGGGTGACGTCGCCGTCGGGCGGTTCGACCTTGATCACCTCGGCGCCGAGATCGGCGAGCATCCGGGTGCAGTGCGGACCGGACAGCACCCGCGTGAAGTCGAGCACGCGGATGCCGTCGAGCGGTCTGGTCGGTCGGTCGGACTCCATCGCGCCATCGTTGCCGATCAGGTGCGTCGGCCGACGAGTCCGCCGCCTTCGATCAGAAGATGGCGTCGGTGAGGGTGTACGGCGTGAAGTCGGTCGTCACCGCAGCGATCACGAGCGCTCCGCCGGCGATCGAGATGTTCTTCATGAACTGGGCCCGCTCCCCGGCCTGGGCCTGCGGGTCGGTGACCTTCCAGAAGTCGTGCATCTTCACCGCGAAGATCACCATCAGCACGGCGATGAGGACGGCGGCGAGGTCCATGAAGATGCCGAGCACGACGGCTGCACCGCCGAGTCCCATCAGGACACCGGTCACCTGCACCATCGTCTTGGCGTTCGGGACGCCCTTGAACTGGGCGTAGCCGGCCGAGGCCTCGGTCTGGGTCAGGTGACCGAACGCCGAACGGAGCAGCACCAGGCTGAACACGATTCGGCCGAGCAGGAACACTTCGTCGCGCATGTCGGAACCTCCGGAGTCGGGTGGCGGGACGGCGGCACGTTACGCGATCCGAACGAATCGGTGGACGATGGTCGAGCGGCTCGGTCAGATGCCGTCGGCATCGGCGGTATCGACCGTTTCGTCGCCGTGCGAACTCCGTCGGGCCGCGATCAGATCGAACACCGCGGGCGGTTCGATCCAGGGGTCGTCGCGACCTGCGCTGATCGCCGCCCAGACCCGCTCGGGTGTGCACGGCATGTCGACATGGCGGACGCCGAGATGGGCGAGGGCGTCGATCACGGCGTTCTGCACGGCCGGTGTCGAGCCGATCGTCGCGGCCTCGCCGATGCCCTTCGCCCCGAGCGGGTTGTGTGGCGACGGTGTCTCGGTCGAGTGGACCTCGAAGCCCGGCATCTCGGCCGCCGACGGCATCGCGTAGTCGGCGAGATTCGACGTGATCGGGTTGCCGTCGGCGAATCGGACCTCTTCGAAGAGGGCCTGCCCGATGCCCGAGGCGATCCCCCCGTGCTGTTGACCCTCGACGAGGAGTCGGTTGACGATCGTGCCGCAGTCGTCGACGGCGACGTGGCGGACCACCCGCACCCGGCCGGTCTCGGTGTCGACCTCGACGACGCT
This sequence comes from Ilumatobacteraceae bacterium, assembly GCA_049458915.1. Classification (GTDB taxonomy): domain Bacteria; phylum Actinomycetota; class Acidimicrobiia; order Acidimicrobiales; family Ilumatobacteraceae; genus Ilumatobacter. The sequence goes on along the minus strand of JBMUCX010000016.1, from coordinate 4,157 downwards.
GATGTGGGCGCCGAACGGGAACGATGCGCCGTCGCCCCGGAACACGGTGTCGGCGGTGAGCGGCTCGTCGTCGAGTTCGATCGAGCGTCGGGCGAGGTCGGCCCACGACAGCGCCGCAGCCGGGACACCGGCGACGCCGACCGTTCCGGTGGCGGTGTCGACGACGATGTCGGTCGGATCGGCCTCGAGCACTCGGGCGGCGAGTTGTCGGGCGCGCTCGACGAGGGCCGTCGTCGCCTCGTGGATCGCCGACCCACCGATCTGTAGCGACCGGGAGCCGCCCGTACCACCACCGCGGGGCACCAGGTCGGTGTCACCGTCGACGAGTCGGATCCGCTCGATCGGGATCCCGGTCTGCTCGCTGACGAGCATCGCGTACGTCGTCTGGTGACCCTGACCGTGGGACAGCGTGCCGCAGTACATCGTGGCGCCGCCGGTCTCGTCGATCTCGACCCGGCCGTACTCGTCGGCGTTCCCACCGGCGGTGATCTCGACGTACGAGGCGACACCGATCCCGAGCTGTACGACGTCCTCGCGTGCTCGTCGCGCTGCCTGCTCGGCTCGCAGTGCGTCGTAGCCGATCGCCTCGGCGGCGATCTCGAGCGGGAGTCCGTACCGGCCGCTGTCGTACACGTTGCCGGTGTGCGAGGTGTACGGGAAGACGTCGTCGGTGAGGAGGTTGCGCCGGCGCAGTTCGATCGGGTCGATCCCGAGTTCTCGTGCTGCGTGGTCGACGATCCGCTCGAGCATCGCCGTCGCTTCGGGCCGGCCGGCACCCCGGTAGGCGCCCGTCGGTGGAGTGTTGGTGGTCGCGACCGCCACGGTCACGTCGATCGCGGGGAAGGCGTAGGTGCCCGGCGACATCCGTCGGGTGCCGGACGGCAGCATCGCTCCGATGCCCGGGTAGGCGCCGCCGTCACCGACGATCCGGGCCCGCAATCCGGTGAAGGTGCCGTCGTCGCGACAGCCGAGCTCGACGTACTGGACCTGGCCGCGGCTGTGATCCTTGGCGATCAGGTCCTCGCTCCGGGACGGGAGCCACACGACGGGACGACGGAGTCGGTCGGCGGCGACCGTCACGACGGTGTACTCGTGCTGGAGACCGGCCTTTCCGCCGAATCCGCCTCCGACCTGCGGGGTGACGAACCGGATGCGGTCCCGTTCGATGCCGGTGGCGGCAGCGAGTCCGAGTCGGGTGACGTGCGGGAACTGGTTGGCCGCCCAAACGACGATGCGTCCGTCGGGGCCGGGTGCTGCTGCGCAGGCGTGGGGCTCCATCGGCGCGACGGCGATCCGTTGGTTCACGAGTCGAGCTCGAACGACGAGGTCCGACACGGCGTCGAGGTCGATGGGCGCATCGGGCGCGTCGACGACGGCGAGATTGTCACTACGGTCGGCGTGCAGGGTCGGTGCCGACGGGTCGAGCGCCGACTCGGGGTCGGTGACCGCCGGGAGTGGGTCGATGTCGACCACGACCGCCTGGGCCGCGTCGACACCGGCAGCTCTCGAGGTGGCGAACACGACCGCTACGGCCTCGCCGACGAACCGCACCCGGTCGACGGCGAGCGGCGGTCGGGCGTACGCCTCGTGGATCTTGGCGAACGAATGGTGGGGGGCGATGTCGAGGTCGGCTGCGGTCCAGACGGCGACCACGCCCGGGGCGGTGAGCGCTTCGGAGGTGTCGATCGAGCGCAGTACGCCGTGGGCGACGTCGGAGCGGACGAACACGGCGTGGAGCGCGTCGCCGAGGAGGGCGTCGACCGCACGGTCGCCGGTCGGACCGGGCCGGTCGACGAGATCGGCGAGGTACCGGTTGGTGCCCGTCAGCAGCCCCGGGTCCTCGGTGCGTACGACCCGGTTGCCCAAGATCGATCCTGCGATGCTCTTGGTCCCGGCCATGCAGTCGACTCTACGCTGCCGCCCGTGACCGCCGACCACGATCGCCCGGCCCTCGCCCGGCGCTTGCTGGTGGAGGTGTACATCCCCTGGGTGCTGACCCAACTCGGGCGGGGGATGCTCGTGCCGGTCGTGCCGCTCTACCTGCGTGAGACCGGACTGTCGTACACGAATGTCGCCGTCGTGGTGGCCGCGCTCGGGGCCGGCGCGATCCTCGGAGGGCTGCCATCCGGAGTCGTGTCGTCGCGGGTCGGCCCGGAGTGGCTGTTCGTGGGGGCGACGGCCGTGACCGCCGTGACGTCGGCGCTGCTCGGCGTGAGCACTGCCGTGGTGGCACTCGTTGCATTCCGACTGGCGGCGGGTGCGGGTGCCGTCGGACTCCGGGTGTCGGCCCAGATGCTGGTGAACTCGGCGACGCCCGGTCACCAGCGTGGGCGGGGGATGTCGGTGCTCGGGGGTTCGGTGCGGTTGGCAGCGTTCGTCGGGCCGCTCCTCGGTGGCTTCCTCGCCGAGACCGTCGGTTACTCGGCGACCTTCGTCGTGTGCGGGTCGACGACCCTCGTCGGACTCGTCCCGTTCGTCGCCGTTCGCCGCTCGGCCGGTCCGGACGTCCATCGGTTCGACCGCCCCGAGCGCTCCGGTGTCACGATCCGGTCGACGCTGCGGCGGCACGCCGGACTGCTCGCGCTGGCCGGTACCGGGGCAGCACTCGTCATGGCGGGACGGGAGGGCCGCAGCGTCATCGTGCCGCTGATCGGTGACGACCTCGGTCTCGGCCCGACGGCCGTCGGTGCGCTCGTGGCGATCGGCACGGGAGCAGATCTGGTGCTGTTCCCGATCGCCGGCTGGTTGATGGATCGCTTCGGCAGGTTGGCGGCGATCGTGCCGGCGTTCTCGCTGGTGGCCGTCGGGCTCGCGGTGATGGGCGCCTGGTATTCGACGACCGGTGTGATCGTCGCCGGAGTGATCATGGGGATCGGCAACGGCATGAGCGCCGGCACCATGCTGACGCTCGGTGGCGACCTCGCTCCCCGTGACTCGGGCCCGTTCTTGGCAGCACTCGGGACGATCCAGGATGCGGGTGTCGTGGTCGGAGCCCTGGTGGTCGGTCGTTTCGCCGACGAGGCCGGGCTGGCGACGTCGTCGACCGCGCTCGCCGTCGTGATGACGATGGCGGTCGTGTGGATGGTCGTGGTGATCGGCGATTCCGCCGCCCCGACACGGCCGTGGATCGTCCGGAGGCTGGATCGTCCGTAGGCTCGGAGCGTGTCATCGTCGCCGATCCTGCAGACGGTCGATCTCGGCTTCCAGTGGCCGACGGTCGATCCGTTCCTGTTCTGTGTCCACCACCTCGACCGGTATCCGGTGGGCAACTCGGTCCAGGGTCCGGCGGCATCGCTCGACGGTCGTGCGCTCGGTCAGGACTTCGCCGGGATCGACGGCTGGCGGATGTACCACGGCCAGGTCGTGCCCGGCTTCCCGGCCCACCCGCACCGCGGGTTCGAGACCGTCACCTACGTGAGGCAGGGACTGGTCGACCACGCCGACTCGATGGGCGCCGCCGCCCGGTACGGACGCGGCGACGTGCAGTGGATGACGGCCGGCTCGGGGATCGTCCATGCCGAGATGTTCCCGCTCCTCGACCGTGATGTACCGAACACGCTCGAGCTGTTCCAGATCTGGGTCAACCTTCCGGCCGACGACAAGATGGTCGCCCCGCACTTCTCGATGTTCTGGGACGGTCAGGTACCCCGCCACGTCGAGATGTCGCCGGATGGTGCGGCAACCGTCGTCACGGTCATCGCCGGGACGCTGGGTGACGCCGTGCCGCCATCACCTCCGCCGGCGTCGTGGGCGAGTCGGCCCGATGCCGACCTGGCGATCTGGCACATCACCCTCGAACCAGGTGCGGCCTGGGTGATGCCTCCGGCGGCCTCGTCGGAGACGGTCCGAACGCTCTACGTGTTCTCGGGTGACGAGGTGGCGATCGCCGGGACGACGGTGGGTGGCCGGACCGGTGTGGTCGTCGATCCGGTCGCCGACGTCTCGCTGCAGGTGCCCCGGGAAGCGAGTCACCCGGTCGAGATCCTGATGCTCCAGGCACGCCCGCTGCGCGAACCGGTCGCCCAGTACGGACCGTTCGTGATGAACACCAGGGCGCAGGTGGAGCAGGCGTTCGCCGACTACCAGCGCACGCAGTTCGGTGGGTGGCCGTGGGACCGGGACGACCCGGTGCACGGACTCGGCGAGGAACGCTTCGC
>JBMUCX010000015.1:0-40831 GCA_049458915.1 Ilumatobacteraceae bacterium | reverse complement strand
TGAACGAGGCCGCGATGAGCGAGGCGATCGGTTCCGTCCGGACGGGCGAGGTCACGCAGGCGGTCCGTGATGCGGCGAGCGACGTCGGTCCGGTCCGGACGGGTGACTGGATCGGCATCGTGTCCGGCGACGGGATCGTCGCCGTGGGTGACGACCTCGCCGAGGTGACACACGCGCTCGTGTCGGGTCTGATCGGCGACGACGGTGAGCTCCTCACGATCCTCACCGGTGCCGATGCCGATCCCACGTCGACCTCCGAGTTGCAGGCATGGCTGGCCGACGAGCACGACGACGTCGAGGTCGAGGTCCACCACGGGGGGCAACCGCTCTACCCGTACCTCTTCGGCGTGGAGTGACCCCACCCCTCGCCAGCCTTCCCCGACCCATTTTGTGGCAGCGATCACGCGCTTCAGTGCCACGTCTGCTGCCACGACGTCGTGGTCGGAATTCTGTGGCAGCGAATCGGCCGGAAATTGGGGTGATCGCTGCCACAGAATTCGATGGCACCAGTCGCTGCCACGAAGGTTCCCGGCAGGGGACCCGTCGCCCGGGCATCTCGTGACGCCGGCGTCGCCGTGGCCCGGATGTCGGTGATCCCGGCGTTCTCGACCCCTCGTGCGCCGAGCATCGCGCCGACGCGCCACACTGGGCGACCATGACGGATCGACCGCCGATCACGCTCCGGGAGTTGTCCGAGATCGACGTCGGCCGTTTGAACGGAGTGGGCGAGAAGCGCCGTGCTGCGCTCGCTGCACTGGGTGTCCACGACGTCTTGGGCCTCGTCTCGTACTACCCGCGCCGCTGGGTCGACCGGACGAACGAGGCACGGATCAACGACCTGGTCGTGGGAGAGGAGGCGCTGGTCATCGTCACCGTCCGGTCGGTGTCGAAGCGAACCACTCGCCATCGTCGATCGATCGTCACCGTGAGCGTCGGGGACGGGACCGGTCGGATGACGGTGGCGTTCTTCAACCAGGCGTGGCTCGAGCGCAAGTTCCACGAGGGACTCCAGGTCGCCTTCTTCGGCAAGGTGGACAGCTACCAGGGCGGATTGCAGATGACCAATCCGGTCGTGGACCTGATCGGCGACCGGACCGGGCGGATCGTCCCGATCTATCCGCAGAGTGAGAAGGCCCGCCTGAACACCTGGGAGATCGCCGGGTTCGTCGAGGAGGCCCTCCGACGCTGCCGGGACCGCACGATCGCCGACCCGGTTCCGACGGCGATCCGGGCGCGGCTCGGACTGATCGATCGCCAGCAGGCGCTGGAATCGATCCACAATCCCGAGTCGATGCGGGACAAGGAGGCCGCTCGCCGCCGTCTGGCCTTCGACGAGCTGCTGCGCGTGCAACTGGTGCTCGTACTGCGGAAGCGGGAACTCGAGCGGTCGTCGCGGGGCCTCTCGCACGAGGTCGACGGTGACCTCGTCAGGCGGTTCCACGAGGCGCTCCCGTACCCGCTGACCGGCGCCCAGACACGAGCGATCGGCGAGATCGAGGCCGACCTCGCCTCGACCGACCCGATGCACCGCCTGCTCCAGGGTGACGTCGGCGCCGGCAAGACCGTCGTCGCCGTCACGACGCTCCTGACGGCGGTGCAAGGCGGGCACCAGGGTGCCCTCATGGCGCCGACCGAGGTGCTCGCGGAGCAGCACGCCGCTGGCGTGCGGGCCCTGCTCGGCGAGTTGGAGGTACCCGACCCCGGCAACCTGTTCGGGGACCGTCCGCTGCGGGTCGAGTTGCTCACGAACCGGGTGTCGGGAGCCGACCGGCGGGACGTGCTCAGCGGGCTCGCCGACGGGAGCGTCGACATCGTGATCGGCACGCACGCCCTCATCCAGGACGGCGTCGAGTTCCACTCGCTGGGTGCGGTCGTCGTCGACGAGCAGCACCGGTTCGGCGTCGAGCAGCGGGCTGCGCTCCGAGAGAAGTCGGCCGAGCACGTCCCGGATCTCCTGGTGATGACCGCGACGCCCATTCCACGTACGGCGGCGATGACGGTCTACGGCGACCTCGACGTCAGCGTGCTCGACGAGTTGCCGCCCGGGCGGACGCCGATCCTGACGCGTTGGGCGAACGGTCCGTTGCTCGAGACCGAGGTGTGGGCCGACGTCCGCCACGAGATCGGAGAGGGTCGCCAGGCGTACGTGGTCTGCCCGCTCGTCGAGGAGAGTGAGAAGCTCGAGATCTCGTCGGCCGAGGAAACCTTCGAACGGTTGTCGACGAACGAACTCGCCGGGCTCCGCCTCGGCCTCCTCCACGGCCGGATGTCGTCAGCGGACAAGGAGGCGACCATGCGTCGCTTCCGATCGGGCGAGATCGACGTGCTCGTGGCCACGACCGTGATCGAGGTCGGGGTCGACGTGCCGAACGCCACCATCATGGTGATCCTCGACGCCGACCGGTTCGGCATCGCCCAGCTGCACCAGTTGCGCGGCCGGGTCGGGCGTGGCGTCCATGCGTCGACGTGCTGGCTCGTCACCCCCGAGCACGACGGTGGTAACCCACGCGTCGAGGCGCTCGTGGCGTCGACGGACGGGTTCGAGTTGGCGGAGGTCGACCTCGACCTACGCGGCGAGGGCACCCTGATGTCGACGGCCCAGAAGGGTCGGAGCGACCTCAAGCTGGCGTCGTTGCGTCGTGACCGCGAGCTCGTCGCCCTGGCGCGCCAGGCCGCGTTCGAGATCGTCGACGCCGATCCCGCCCTGAGCCGCCATCGTGTGCTCGAAGACGAACTCGACCTGCTGTTCACCGAGCGCGACGAGGACTTCCTGACGAAGAGTTGACCGGGCGCTACCGTCGGTCGCCATGAACCGGCGGGACAAGGCGCACCGAATCGGCGAGATCCTCGACGAGCTGTACCCGGAGGTGCCCGTTCCCCTCGACCACTCCGATGCGTACACGCTCCTCGTGGCCGTCGCACTGTCGGCACAGACGACGGACAAGAAGGTCAACGAGGTGACACCGGCACTGTTCGCCGCCGCTCCCACGCCCGAGAAGATGGTCGAACTCGGACCGGACCGCATCCTCGAGTTCATCCGCGAGGTCGGTCTGGCGCCGACCAAGGCCAGGAATCTCTGGACCGCCGCGAATCAGATCATCGACTCCGGCGGCGAGGTGATCGCCGACTGGGACTTCCTCGAATCCCTCGCCGGTGTCGGCCACAAGACGGCGAGCGTCGTGATGGCACAGGCGTTCGGTGTGCCGGCCTTTCCGGTCGACACGCACATCCATCGCCTGGCGCAGCGGTGGGGACTGTCGGTCGGACGCAATGTGGACCAGGTCGAACGCGACCTCAAGGCGGTGTTCCCGATCGAGACCTGGAACGACCGTCACCTGCAGATCATCTTCTTCGGACGGGAGTACTGCCCGGCGCTCCGTCACGATCTGGCGTCCTGCCCGATCTGTGGATGGGCGGCGACGAAGAAGCGGATCGCCGATGAATCGGTGGGGCGTCAGTCGGGGTCGGGGAGCACGAGATCCCAACGGTCGAGGCAGTCCTCGCAGCGATAAGCGACGATCTCCCCGGGTATCCACGATCCGTCCTCACGCGGCGCGGTCAGCAGGAAGGCCCGGCCGCCGCAGTCGATGCAGTCGATCTGCGGTTCGGGCTCGACGGGCTCACTCACCGCGCCAGTATGCCCGCGAGACGGGCCGCCGCTCGTCGAGGCCAGCGGCACGCCGGGGTCTAACCTGACCGGGTGCGCATCGTGGCCGGTCGACTTCGAGGGCGACAGTTCGAGGCGCCACAGGGCCTGGCCACTCGCCCGACGACCGACAAGGTCCGAGAGGCGGTGTTCAATGCACTCGGATCCCTCGATCTCGTCGCGGACGCGAGGGTCGCCGACCTGTTCGCCGGTTCGGGAGGCCTCGGACTCGAGGCGTTGTCGCGCGGAGCCGCTCACGTGACCTTCGTCGAACAGGACCGTGGCGCGATCGGAGTCCTTGCGGCGAATTTGCGAACGCTCGGCGTCGACTCGGTGTCGCGCGTCGTCCGCGGGGACGTTCTCGCTGTCGCCTCCGGGCTCGACGTCGATCTGGCCCTCGCCGATCCACCCTATGGATTCGATCGATGGGGCGAGCTGCTCCGCTCGGTTCGGTGCGACTTCGTCGTGGCGGAAGCGGATCGGTCGCTCGACGACATCGAGGGATGGGATCCGGTGCGTTCGAGGCGATACGGCCGAACCTGGGTCACCTTTCTCCGACGCGGCACGAGCTCGTCACCTGGCGTGTCGTCCGTCGCCCCGCTACGGTGACACCGGTCATGAGCACCGTCCTGATCCCGGGCAGCTTCGACCCGATGCATCTCGGCCACGTCGATGTCGTGCGCCAGGCCGCCGACCTGTTCGGTGAGGTGGTCGTCGGGGTGCTCGTGAACTACGAGAAGCCCTCCGGCCTGTTCGCGCCGGGCGAACGCGTCGCGCTGGCCGAGTCGTCGCTGCTCGACGTGCCCCACGTGACGGTGCGAGCGTTCGGCGGACTCGCGGTCGACGCGGCCCGCGCTGCGGGAGCCGACTTCATCGTGAAGGGGTTGCGCAACCCGGCCGATTTCGACATCGAACAGCAGATGGCGCACATGAACCACGCCGTGTCGGGGGTGCCGACGGTGTTCGTGCCGTGCCGACCCGGGCTCGCGTTCGTGTCGAGTCGGTTCATCCGGGAGATCGCGCTGCACGGGGGGGATGTGTCGTCGCTGGTGGCACCACCCGTGGCCGAGGCCCTCTCGGCTAGATTCGGGAACTCCCCACGTCCGTGACGCTGCTGAGACCGCGATGAGCTTCGACGACCCCTATCACGACGATCGCCACTCGGGCGATCGACATCACGGCTCCCGGTCGTCGCGCGAGCACTTCGACGACGGGCGATACGTTGACGACCGACAGCGTCGATCGCACCAGATCGGCTACGACGAGTACGACGACTACGACGAGTACGAGGACGACGAGTACCGGGACCCTCGCCAGCAGGACGGGTTCGTCGGGGATGCCGAGACGTGGCTCCGGCGGGCGATCGATCTCGTCGCCAACGCCCCGCGCATCCCGTTGTCGTCCTCGCCCCGTATCGATGGTGACGAACTGCTCGAGTTGCTCGATCGGGCGGTCGGGTCGCTGCCCCAAGAACTCCGGCAGGCCCGATGGATGCTGAAGGAGCGTCAGGAGTTCATCAACAGGACGCGTCGTGAAGCCAACGAGCTCCTCGACGAGGCGCGGGCCCAGGCGGAGCGGATGGTGCAGCGGACCGAGGTGGTCCGCGCCGCCGAGTCGAGAGCCCGACACGTGGTGGAAACGGCCGAGTCCGACGCTCGCCGTCTCAAACTGGAGACCGAGGACTTCCTCGATCAGCGCCTCGCCAGCTTCGAGATCCTGCTCGATCGCCTGAGCCGCACGGTGGCGACAGGTCGACAGAAGTTGTCGATCGGTTCCGGCGGCGACGACCTCGACATGGCGGCCGCCGAACTCGAGGCCGATCCGGCGAACGTGTTCTTCGACCAGGATCGCTGAGTCGACAGGAGCCGATCGATGGCCGCCGCCGACCGCCGACTCCGGATCGACGCCAGGAGCCTGCTCGCCCAGCCGGGACTCGAGCGTGAGATCGACCTCGACCTCCCGCCCGAGGATCTCGGGCTCGACGACGAGCGCATCGTCGGTCCGATCGAGGTTCGATTGACGGTGACGAGCAATCTCGACGGCATCATCGTCGGGGGCACGGTGGCGATCCCGTGGCGGGCGTCGTGTCGGCGGTGCCTGGTCGAGGCGATCGGCTCGACCGTCGTCGATGTCGACGAGTTCTATCGCCGAGCTGCCGATGCAGGTGCGGGTGGCGATGCGTTCCCGATCGAGGGCGATCAGGTCGACCTGCATCCGGCCGTCCGGGAGGCCGTGCTGCTCGAACTGCCCGACGACGTGTTGTGCTCGCAGAACTGTGCCGGCATCTGCCCGCAGTGTGGCTCGGACCGGAACACGGCCCCGTGCGCCTGCGATCTGTCAGTTCGCGACGATCGGTGGTCGGCACTCGACGCGCTCCGCGACGACGGCGCCTGATCGGAATCGGTCGTTCGACCGCTAGCCTGGCACGGCCGTGTCGGGTCGAGTGGCCGACACGACGGCTCGAGATCCGTATTCCACTCGTCCTGAACCCGTCCCGGTTCCGCCGGGAGCTATTGCTGGAGACCCGACGTGGCCGTTCCGAAGAAGAAGAAGTCGAAGTCGAAGAGCCGGAGCACCCGAGCGGGAGCTTGGAAGCTGAGTGCGCCGTCGCGCAGCGTGTGCCCCCGATGCGGCAACGCGAAGACACCGCACACGGTGTGCCCGTCGTGCGGCTGGTACAAGAACCGCGTCGTCATCGACGTCGGCTGAGCGGTCGCCGCTGATCATGTTGCCCATTGCGGTCGACGCAATGGGCGGCGACCACGCCCCCGATGCCATCGTTGCGGGTGCGAGGTCGGCCGCTGCTGCGGGAACGCCGGTGGTCCTCGTCGGACCGGCCGATCTGCCCGATCGGGTCGACACCGGCGGTCTGCCGCTCGTCGTCGCGAGCGAGGTCGTCGAGATGGACGAGGACGGCGGTCGTGCCGTGCGTCGCAAGAAGGACTCGTCGCTGGTGCGTGCTGCAGAAGCGGTCCGTGACGGCACGGCCTCGGCGATGGTCTCGGCAGGCAACACCGGCGCGACGATGGCATCGGCCCTGCTGCGGATGGGTCGGATCAAGGGGGTCAACCGGCCGGCGATCGCCACGATCATCCCGGTTCCCGGTGGCGCCCCGACCGTGTTGCTCGATGCCGGTGCCAACGCCGAGGTCCAGGCCGACTGGCTCGTCCAGTTCGCCCAGATGGGCTCGGTCTTCTCGCGGCACCGCTTCGGCGTGGACGCCCCCAAGGTCGGTCTGCTGTCGATCGGGGAAGAGCCCGGCAAGGGCGACCTGCTCCGCAAGGAGGTCTTCGGGTTGCTCGAGGCGTCGGCCGCCGAGACCGGGCTGAACTTCATCGGCAACGTCGAAGGGCGCGACGTGATGAGCGACGCCGCCGATGTGATCGTCACCGACGGGTTCACCGGCAACGTGGTGCTCAAGACGCTCGAGGGAGGTCTGAAGGCGGTCATCGGCGGCCTCCTCCAGGCGTTCGGCTCGGCCCCCGAGTACCAGGCGGCCGCCGAGATCTTGATGCCGGCGCTCCTGCCCCTGTACAGCACACTCGACCCCGAGACGTACGGCGGGGCGATGCTGCTCGGTGTCGACGGAGTCTGCATCATCTCCCACGGGTCGTCGAGCGAGCGAGCGATCGTCAATGCGATCGGCGTGGCGCGCGAGATGGTCGAGGGTGACGTGGTCGGTGAGATCGCCGGTGCGATCCGTCCTCCGGCCGACGAGAACCCCGACGGCGGCTGACCCGGTCGCCGTACCGACCCGGTCGCCGGCGTCCTCGCTGTGGTTGTATGACGCGATGCGTCCCTGCGTCCCGCTCCTCGCGATGGCACTCATCGCCCTTGCCGGTTGCGGGGGAGGCACCGAGGTATCGGCGCCCGTCGCATCCGTCGTGCCGATGGAGGCCACCACGACGGGCACGGACGTCGAGGTGGTCGCGACGGCCACGGTGCCGGATGAATCCACCACGACCGCACCCGTGCCGACGACGGCGCCCGAGGTCCCGTACTGGACGCCGGGATGCGCCGAGTCGGAAGGGAACGGTCTCGGGAGTGGCGAGGTCGTTCCCGAGTTCGTCGGGCTCGGCCGGCAGCCGTCGCTCGACATCGCCATCCCCGGGGTCGTCACGTCGGCGGGACCCTACGGATCGATCGCCTCGACCAGGGCGATTCCCGGCGGTGTCCTGGTCTCGGTCCTGCCGCCGAACGGGTGGCCGACGCCCGATGAGATCCTGACGTCGTCGAGCTTGGTCGCGATCGATCACGACGGCACGGTGAGGTGGCGACGCTGCTTCGTCGACCTCGAGGTCGACATGGTCGTCGTCGCCCCGGCACCGACACGGCCGACGTCGGCATGGGTCTTCTCGCGGGCGTGGGACCAGCCGCTCGAGGTGGTCCGCGTCGACCTGGCGACGGGCGCCGACGTGGCGTTCGAGATCGACGTCACCGATCTGGAGGTGCGGGGTGTCGGAGGTCGCTTCGTGGTGCTCGGCGTCGGGTCCGACGGCCCGACCATCGACGCAGGTTCAGAGATGCTCCTCCTCGACGTGCTCGACGGATCGATCGAGACCGTCCCGTACCCGCCGGAGGCCCGCGGCCACCCCGGTGACGCCTACTTCACGATCCACGACGCCGACTCGGCGGACTCGGATGCGGTGATCGTGCTGGGGTCGCTCTCACCGGGTGACGCCCGGGCCGTTCGCTCTGGAGGGGTGTGGATGACCGACCCGGACGTGCTCCGGGCGGTGCTGCCGCCAGCGGTGTCGGAGACCTTCGGTGAGCCGTTCGAGTTGCGCCTCCTCGACGTTGCCGGTGGCCTGATCTGGGCGGCGGAGGAGTTCCACGGCATCAGCCGGGAGGGGTTCCGGTGGGCGATCGGCGACTCCGTGGTCGTGGCCGTCCGTTGCGCCGAGTGGGACGCCGACGGGATCTGTCCGTGGCTCGGGGACGAACCGCCTCGGGAAGAGGTCGTGGCGTTCGATCTCGCCTCTGGTGACGAACTGTGGTCGACACCGGGCGCCCGGGCGTTCCCCGTCGTCGCGGGCGATCTGGGGATCGGCACCATCGACGACGGCGGCTACGAACTCGTCGATCTCCGGACCGGTGCCCGGGTCGGCGGGCCGTGGCCTGCGGGGTCGTTCGATCAGGAATGCTGTGGCGGGGACGACTACGTCCACGTCGAACGGGACGGAGGTCTGGTCGTCGCCACCGCCTGGGACCGCATTCGGGTCTGGTACCCGGAGTCGGCGACGTCGGCCACGGGCGCGGTCGACGCCATGGGGTGATCGCCGAGGTCGGAGGTCGCCGGGGGAGCGCACCAGGTCGCTCGCCGCGATCCCGGCGAGCGAGTCGTGGACGAGTTGGAGCCCGTCGGTCGACGAGATCGACCCGACCGGACGATCACCTTCGCGGACCGGGATGTGGTGGTTCGGCGTGGTGGTGATGGGCTCGGTGGGCGCGCATCGAGTTTCATCCCGTTCACCGCCCGGGCGCGAGCCACCTGATCGGCGAGGCTCGCGACCTCGCGCAGTACACTTCGACGGATGCCAGCAGAGACGCACGTCAACAACGATCCGATCGGGCGCGACGAGATCTTCGAGATCGTCAGGGATCGTCTCGCCGACATCTTGGAGATCGACCCGTCCACCATCTCGGAAGGGCAGTCGTTCGTCGACGACCTCGGAGCCGACTCCCTCGCGCTGATCGAACTGGTCGAGTCCTTGGAGGAGGAACTCTCGGACCGGACCGTCGGGTTCCGCATCGAGGACGAGGACCTCGAGGATCTCAAGACGGTGCGTGATGCCGTCGACTACGTCCACGATCGCACACGCTCTTGATGTCGTGAGCTCGGCGTCGCTCGAGCACCGGATCGGGCACACGTTCGAGGATCCCGGCCTGCTCCGACGTGCGCTCAGCCACCGTTCGTGGTCGGCGGAACATCCGACCGATCCGGACAACGAGCGTCTCGAGTTCCTCGGTGATGCCGTGCTCGGGTGGGCGGTCGCCGACATCGTGTACCACCGGTTCGGTGGTCTCGCCGAAGGTGCCCTCTCCGATCTCCGCAAGAGCGTCGTGAACGCCGGAGCGCTCGCCGACGTCGCTCGAGAACTCGGCATCGGCGACCACGTGCTCCTCGGTCGGGGCGAGGACTCGGCCGGTGGACGCGGGAAGGACTCGATCCTGTCCGACGCCATGGAAGCCGTCATCGGGGCCGTGTATCTCGATGGTGGTGCCGCGGCCGCGTTCGCCCTCGTCGGTCGTTTGTTCGAGGATCGACTCGATGACGTCGTCGACCGCCTCGACCAACTCGACCACAAGACGGCGCTGCAGGAACTGGTGGCACGGCTCGGTCGAACGGCGCCCGTCTACCGAACCAGATCGACCGGTCCCGACCACGACAAGACGTTCCATGCCGTGGCCGAGATCGACGGGGAGCCCTGCGGAGATGGTGTCGGCCGCACCAAAAAAGCGGCCGAGCAGATCGCAGCGGCGGTCGCGCACGGTCGACTGTCGGCCGATGCCTGAGCTCCCGGAGGTCGAGACGGTCCGGCGTGGCCTGCAACGCCTCGTCGTCGGTCGCCGGATCGTGTCGGTGGAGGTCGGACGGGAGCGATCGGTCCGGCGGACGTCGCGTCAGGCGGTCGTGGCCGGTATGACGGGAGCGGTCGTCACGTCCGCGAACCGGCGGGGAAAGTATCTCCTGCTCCCGCTCGACACGGGTGACGAGATCATGGTCCATCTCCGGATGAGCGGTCAGTTGCTCGTCGCTCCCGTCGGAACGCCCCGCCCTCTTCACACCCACGTCGTCGCCCGACTCGACGACGGAAACGAACTGCGGTTCGTCGACCCCAGGACGTTCGGCGAGGTGGTGGTCTTCGATCCGACCAACGCTGCGGTGGAGGTCCCCGACGTCGCCCTGCTCGGTCCCGACCCGATCGCGGACGGCGTGTCCCTTTCGGCACTTCGAACGATGCTCCGGTCGCGTCGCCGGTCACTCAAGCCGCTGCTGCTCGACCAGCGCGTGATCGCCGGCATCGGCAACATCTACGCCGACGAGATCCTCCATGCCGCACGATTGCGGCCCGATCGTCGGTCCGATTCGCTTTCGCCCGTCGCAGAACGGCGACTGCACGCGGCGATCGGCGGTGTGCTCGAAGCGGCGATCGACGCCGGTGGTTCGACACTGTCGGATGCGCAGTATCTCGATCCGGCCGGGAACGCAGGGACCTATCAGGAGCGACACGCCGTGTACGGCAGGTCCGGAGAGCGGTGCGTGACCTGCGGTGTCGGCCGTGTACGTCGGGTCGTCTCGGCCCAGCGCTCGACCCACTTCTGCCCGGTGTGCCAGCGGTGAGACCCTGCGGCGACCTCGTCGGTGCGTCCGGCGCTGATGGTTCGGGCGCGCCCCTCCACTAGATTCGATTCGCTGTGTTCCTCAAGAGTCTCACCCTCAAGGGCTTCAAGTCGTTCGCTGACTCGACCGTGATGACCCTCGAACCGGGGGTCACCGTGGTCGTCGGTCCGAACGGGTCCGGTAAGTCGAACGTCGTCGATGCCATCGCCTGGGTGCTCGGAGCGCAGGCACCGAAGTCGGTTCGGTCGCAGAAGATGGACGACGTGATCTTCGCCGGCACGGAAAAGCGCCCGGCGCTCGGCCGTGCCGAGGTGAGTCTGACCCTCGACAACTCGTCCGGACTCCTCCCCGTCGAGTTCAACGAGGTCACGATCACCCGGATCCTGTTCCGCAGCGGTGACAGCGAGTACGCCATCAACGGAGTGGCGTGTCGACTGCTCGACATCCAGGAACTCCTGTCCGATGCCGGTGTCGGCCGCCAACAGCACGTGATCGTCAGCCAGGGGCAGATCGACGCCGTGCTCAATGCCCGACCCGAAGAGCGGCGGGCGATCATCGAAGAGGCAGCGGGTGTCCTCAAGTACCGCAAACGCAAGGAGAAAGCCGAGCGTCGACTCGACGCGACGGAGGCGAATCTCCTCCGCCTGCAGGACCTCCTGCGGGAGGTACGTCGGCAACTCCGCCCGCTCGAACGCCAGGCGACTGCTGCGCGACGCCACGAGGAGCTGCTGACGGAGTCGACGGCACTACGGATCTTCGTCGCCGGCCGGGAGATCGCCGGACTGCGGACCCGGCTCGAAACCATCGCCGCCGACCGGCTCGACGCCACGAAGACGGAGGCCGAGCTCACGTCCGAACTCGCTCGACTCGACACCGAGGTGATGTCACTCGAGGCCCAGTTGTCGGCCCGAGGCGAGAGCGACGTCGGTGAGCGACTTCGGCAGGTCGAGCAACTCCGGGAGCGGTCCCGCGGACTCGCCGGGATCCTCGCCGAGCGGAAGCGCTCGATGGAACGCGATCGCGGGCAACTCCTCGACGCCGGTGTCGTGGCGAACCTCGAGGCCGATGGGGCTCGCCTGCGGGCCGAGCTCGTCGAGGTCGGTACGGCCCTGACCCAGGTGGCGCCGGATGCCGAAGTGCTCCAAGCCGATGAGGAGGCGTTCAGGATCGAGCGCGACCGGATGTCGGAGGCGATGGGCGCCGATGACGGCGGCGCTCGAGCGGCGAGCGCGGCCGCCGAGGTGCGTGGCGAGCTGCGGTCGATTCGCAGCGCGGTCGAGCGCAGTGAGAGCGAACTGCGTCGATCGATCGGGAGGAGCGACGAGGTCACGGCGAGGATCGAGCAACTCGACGCCGACGCCGAGCGGCTTCGTGACGACTGCGCCACGGCGGAGGCGGTCGAGGCTCCGCTGGTCGACGAAGTCGGCGCAGCCGAGCAGCGACGCCTGACCGCCGAAGTGGCGAACGAGCGGTCCACGGCGACCCGGGCGGCAGCGGCGGATCTGGTCTCACGGCTGACGGCCCGAGTCGAGGCCCTCCAACTCGCGCTCGATGCCGCACATGCCCGAGCCGGCGCCGAGCGCCTCGTCGGTGTCGACGGTGTGCTCGGGACGTTGCTCGACGTCGTGGAGATCGACTCCGGGTGGCAGGAGGCCGTCGAGGCCGCCCTCGGTGAGGCGTTGAGCGCCGTCGTCGTCGACGGGCCGGGCAGCGCCCGACGCGCCCTGAACGCGCTCCGTGACTCCTCGACCTCGGGAGCCGTCCTGACGCCGGGAGGGGGTGGACGGCCCCGGATCCCGGCCGGAGTCGGAGAACCCGTGGTCGATCACGTCCGGTCGGGGCGGCCGGGCGTCGCCGGGTTGCTCGCCGAACTGGTCGGCGGAGCCGTGTGCGTCCCGACGGTCGATGACGCGATCGACATCGCGTTGACGCATCCCGAGCTGATCGTGGTCACCACGGCCGGCGATCGATTCGCATCGAACGGTTGGCGCATCGGAGCGGCTGCCGGCGGCGCCACTGCCGCCGCTCTCGCTGACGCGGAGCACCGGGTGCGGGCTGCGGCCGACGACCTCGCCGAGGCGACCCGGGCCGAGCAGGAAGCCAATGCCGAGCTCGCCGAGGCGCGACGGATCGAAGCCGATCTGGCCCGCCGTCTCGACCAGAACGATTCCCGGTTCACGGCGGCGTCGGAAGCGTTGGCCCGGGTACTCGGACACCGTCGCGAGCTCCAGACCGAGCTCGAGGGTCTCGACCGGACGGTGGCTGAACTCCGCGCCCTGATCGAGGGCGAGCGGGCACGCGTCGCCGAACTCGAAGTGGTGCTTCCACTGCTCGACGCCGACGAACGCGCCGAGGCCGATGCGGCTCGTCGTCGCGGTGAGCTCCGGGCCGAACTCGAAGCGCGAGCTGCGGTGTTGTCGTCGCGCCGCCGGGAACTGGAGGTCCGGTCGGCCGGGCTCCACGAGCGTCAGCAGTTCCTCGAACACCGGATCGACGAGAACGAGCGTCGACTCGCGGCGGATCGAGACGCGCGCGTTCGAGCCGAGGAACGGCGGGTACAGATCGAGCGGTCGATGTCGGCCGTCGATCGGCTCGCCGAACTGGTGTCGGGCCACCGAGAGGTGATCGAGGTGGAGCACGCCGAGTTGAGCGAACGCCGCCGCCGCCAGAGCGAGGAGGTGCGTTCGTTGACGACGGCGTTGGAAGTCGCCCGTCGTGATCGGACCACTGCCGGCCGACGACTCGACGAGGTGCGCCACCAGGCACATCGTGCCGACATCGAAGAAGCCGAGGCGAAGCTCCGTCTCGAGACCTCCATCGAGACGCTCCGTCGCGACCTCGACATCGAACCGGGCGTGGCCGAGACCGCAACGCTCCCCGAACTCCCCGAGGGAGCCACGCCGGCCGGTCGCCTCCGCGAACTGGACCGCGAGCTCCGGCTGCTCGGACCGATCAACCCACTGGCGCTGGAGGAGTTCAACGAACTCCAGCAGCGCCACGAGTTCCTCGAGGCGCAACTCGAGGACGTGCGGTCGACCCGACGCGACCTGAGTCGTGTGATCCGAGCGGTCGACCAGGAGATCCAGAACGTCTTCGCGAGCGCGTTCGCCGATGTCACCCAGAACTTCACCCAGCTGTTCGCCACGCTGTTCCCGGGCGGTGCCGGCAAGCTGCAGCTGACCCAACCCGATGACCTGCTCAACACGGGGATCGAGGTCGAAGCCAAGCCGAGCGGCAAGAACGTCAAGAAGCTCTCGCTGCTGTCCGGCGGTGAGCGGAGTCTGACCGCATTGGCGTTCCTGTTCGCCGTGTTCAGGAGCCGACCGTCACCCTTCTACGTGATGGACGAGGTCGAGGCCGCGCTCGACGATGTCAACCTGCACCGCTTCCTCGGTCTGATCGCCGAGTTCCGCAAGGACGCCCAACTCCTGATCGTGTCGCACCAGAAGCGGACCATGGAGGCCGGTGACTCGTTGCTCGGCGTGAGCATGCAGCCGGGCGGGAGCTCGAAGGTCGTCACGGAGAAGGCCTCGACCGCAATCGGCCGCTGATGGGTCCGATCGGCGATCCGCTCGTCGAGATCACCGATGCACTTGACCGAGCTGGTGATCTGGTCACCGCGCTCTTGGATCTCCGTGACGGGCGCCTCGGAGGAGCCGGTCACGTCGGGCGATCGTGGTCGGGACGCCGACTCGGACACCTGTCGGCCCGCTGGCGAGTGGGTGAGGGCGGCGTCGCAGCCGGATGGGCCAGCGTCCACGGACCCGAACAGCTCCGCAAGGCGACGATCGAGGCCGAACGGATTCCTGCTGCTCTCGCCGCACTCGAACGGAACCCCGGGGAGGTCGATCTCGCCGCTCGGCTCCGCGCGACCGGCGTCGTCGAGGTGGCTGACCGACTGCGCGGACTCGACTCGTCGAAGGAGTTGCGCGGTGTGGCGGCGGTGCTCGACCGGGCCGCAGCGGTGCTGGCCGAGGGGCGCACCCGACGGTTCCTGGCCGAGCGGCGGACGGATCTTCCGTGACCCGTCCGTCGCCCGGCCTCACCGCAGGTCGTCAGCGCGGCTGGTCGGCGAACCGGAGGTAGGGCTTGACCTCTTCCACGTTCTGGAACCTCGCACGGGCGTCGTCGGTCGACACGGTCGGGGCCACGATCACACGGTCGCCGGGCTTCCAGTCGGCCGGCGTGGCGATCGTCGCCGCATCGGTCGCCTGGAGCGCGTCGAGGACGCGCAGGATCTCGTCGAAGTTGCGACCGACCGACTTCGGGTAGGTGAGCGTCAGGCGGATCTTGTGGGCCGGATCGATGATGAACACCGACCGGACGGTCGACGTGTCACCGGCCCCGGGATGGATCATGTCGTACAGCTCCGAGACCTTCCGGTCCGGGTCGGCGATGATGGGGAAGTTCAGCGCCGTTCCGCCGACCTCGGCGATGTCGGGCGCCCAACGGTGGTGATCCTCGACGGAGTCGACCGACACCACGATCGGCTTGGTGTTGCGCTTCGCGAACTCGGCGCCGAGCGAAGCGGTGCGGCCCAACTCCGTGGTGCAGACCGGCGTGAAGTCGGCGGGGTGGCTGTAGAGCACCGCCCACGAGTCGGCTTTCCAGTCGTGGAAACGGATCTCGCCGTCGGTCGTCATGGCGGTGAAGTCGGGGGCGGTGTCGCCGAGGTGGAGGGACATGTCGTGCTCCTGCTGGGTCGTCGAATGGATCCCCCGGTGCAACACGATCCACCGGCTGGTCATTCCGGGTAGGTTCGCCCCGGGTTCGGGCGTCGACGACCCGGATAGCGTCGTCGACGTATGGAGTGGTTCTGGATCTTCCTGCTGTTGGCCGTCGCCGTGACCGTGTTCGGGTTCGGGGTCGTCGTCGCCGGACGTCGCCGCTCCTCGCCACCGACCATCGCGCCGCGAGTGTCGCCCGGAGGCGTGCCTCCCGAGTCCGATACGGGGTCGGCCGGTGAGCCCGACGAATCGTCGGACGTCGTCGCGTCGGAGGTCGTCGCGTCGGAGGTCGTCACGGAGCCGACGAGGTCGTTCCGCGACCGGCTCGGCAAGGCGAGAGCGACACTCTCCGGCGCGTTCGCCGGGGTGCTCGGGCGCTCGTCCATCACCGCCGAGACCTGGGACGAACTCGAAGAGGCGCTGCTCCGAGCCGACGTCGGCCTGGCGGTCACCGACGCCCTCCTCGGAGGCCTGCGGGAGCGGGTGCGGAACCGGGAGATCGAGGGTCCGGAGCAACTGCTCGACGCCCTGCGGGCCGAGATGACCACCCGACTCGACGGCAGCGACCGGGTGCTGCGATTCGATGATGGCGCCCGCCCGAACGTGTGGATGTTCGTGGGGGTCAACGGTGTCGGCAAGACGACCACCATCGGCAAACTCTCCAAGCAGCAGTTGGAGGCGGGCCGATCGGTGCTCCTCGCGGCCGGCGACACGTTCCGGGCGGCAGCGGCCGAGCAACTCGGTACGTGGGCCGAGCGGTCGGGTGCGGAGTTCGTCCGCGGGGCCGAGGGCGGCGATCCGTCGTCGGTGGTGTTCGACGGGGTCGCCCGAGCGGCGGCGCGGGACATCGATCTCGTCCTCGCCGACACGGCGGGGCGTCTCCACACGAAGACGAACCTCATGGACGAACTGCGAAAGGTCCGGCGAGTCGCCGAGAAGGACGCCGGAACGGTCACCGAGACGCTCCTGGTGATCGACGCGACGACCGGTCAGAACGGTCTCGCCCAGGCGCGTGAGTTCCGTGAGGCGACCGACGTCACGGGTGTCGTGCTCACCAAGCTCGACGGGTCGGCGAAGGGTGGGATCGTGTTCGCGATCGAGACCGAACTCGGCATCCCGGTCAAGCTCGTCGGGGTCGGTGAGCAGATCGACGACCTGGTGCCGTTCCGGCCCGACGAGTTCGTCGACGCCCTCTTCGAACGATCCTGACGCGGTCGATCGAAATCCGGTTGCTGCGGGAACCGCGACGGGCCGGTGTGCGTCACATCGGCATGAAGCGTGAACTCACACTGACCATCCCTGCAGTGGTCGCAGCGGCACTGCTGATCGCTGCGTGCGGATCGACTGAGGAAGACACCTCGTCCGATGACGGACTCCGGGCCCCGACTCCGATCGAGATCTCGTCCAACGGTGCGGATTCGTCGAGGGTCGCCACCGCGGCCGCCGATCAACCGGCCGCCGAGGGTGCCCTCGCAGCGGACGACATGATGATCGCTCCCTGGTTCGACGTCGAGTACGTGCTCGGAGCCGGTCTGGTCGCCCCGACCGCCGACACCGGTTACGTGTTCGACGCCTCGGTCGAGTTGACGGCCGAGCAGGTCTCCGAACTCGCCGAATCGCTCGAGGTGACGGGAGAGCCGACGCGGATCGACGAGGGGTACGGCGTGTCGTGGCGAGTCGGACCGGACGACGGCACCGAGCCGAGCCTGTGGGCCTACGACGACGCGATGCAGTCCTGGAACTACTCCTCGGCGTGGGCCGACCAGGAGACCTCGGGTCGGGAGTGCGCAGTGTCCGTGGATTCCGACGGCAACGAGACCTACGACTGCCCGGAGCCCGAGCCACCGGTCGGCGTGCCCACGGCCGACGAGGCCGAGGAGCTGGCCAGCGACATCCTGGAGCGTCTCGGCGTGGACACGACGACGGTCGAGTTCGACACGTACGCCGACGAATGGTTCGCCAGCGTGACCGCCAGTTCGACCACCGAGGCTCGGACGGTGTTCACGTCGTGGGGGTTCGGATTCGGTGCCGAGGGTGTCCTCCAGTACGCGAGCGGTTCGCTGGCGACACCGGAGATGGTCGGTCCGTACCCGCTGGTCGACCTCGACACGGCGTTCCAGCGGCTCCAGGACCAGTCGTCCGGTGGTATCGGCGGGGGCCCACTGATCACCGACACTGCGATCGCGCCGGAGGGCGACATGGCCGTCTCGGAGATCGACGTCGTCGAGCCGATGCCGGCCGAGGAGCTTCCGGTCGACGGGTCGATGCCGGAGCCCGAGACGCTCGTGGTCACACTCGTCGACGTCGAAGCGGACCTGTGGTGGGTCTGGGACGTCGACGGCAACACCTGGCTGCTGCCGGCGTACCGTTTCATCGGTGATGACGGTGGTTGGTACGTGGTGCCGGCGGTGACCGACGAGTTCCTGATCGAGGTCGACCCGCCGGTCGGCGCGGACGGCCCGACCCCCGAGCCGGGCATCGTCGAGCCGGGCATCGTCGACTCGGGCATCGTCGACTCGGGTACCGCCGGAAGCTCAGGGGCGGTCGATCCCGACGAGGGCGGAGTGATCGACCCGGAGTTCGGTGACCCGGAGGCGATCGAGGCCGACCTGCGGGCGGCCTTCGAGGGTTCGTTTCCCGTCGTGCTCGCCGAGTTCACCGATGAGGCGAAGGTGCTCGGTTTCGCGACCCGGGTCGTGATCGAAGACGGTGAGGCGCTTCCGGCCACGCTCGACTTCCGACTCGACCGGGTCAACGTCGAGGTCGTCGACGGGCAGGTCGTGATGATCGTCTCGGTCGGTTGACCGGCGACACCCGAGGCGTTGCCGGAGGGGCCCCGAGCCCCTCCGGCTAACCTCGGCCGTCTGATGTTCGACAACCTCTCCAACCGACTCGACGGGATCGTCAAGCGGCTCCGTGGCAAGGGGCGTCTGACCGAGGCCGACGTCGACGAGATCATGGGTGAGATCCGAGCGGCGCTGCTCGACGCCGACGTCGAGGTCACCGTCGTCCGGTCGGTCTGCAACCGGATCCGGGAACGGGCCGTCGGTGCCACCCGCAGCCAGGCCCTCGACCCGGGCCAGCAGGTCATCAAGGCCGTCCACGACGAGCTGATCCGGATCCTCGGCGGCGAAACCCTGTCGCTCAGGTACGCCTCGAAGCCACCGACCGTCGTGCTCATGGCCGGTCTGCAGGGTTCCGGCAAGACCACCGCCACCGGCAAGCTGGCCCGGTGGTTCAAGTCGCAGGGCCGCCAACCGTTGCTCGTCGGTGCCGACCTCCAGCGACCGGCGGCGGTCGAGCAGTTGCGGACCCTCGGCCGTCAGGTCGACGTGCCGGTGTTCTCCGATCCTGCGGATCCGGTCACCACGGCGTCGCTCGGCGTCGAAGAAGCCCGTCGACTCGGTCGTGACGTGGTCATCGTCGACACCGCCGGTCGGCTGTCGATCGATGCCGAGATGATGGACCAGGTCCGGCGGATCTCGGGTGCGGTGAGCCCGGACTACACGTTCCTCGTCATCGACGCCATGACCGGTCAGGACGCCGTCCAGACCGCCAAGGCGTTCCACGCGACCCTCGAGATCGACGGTGTGATCCTGTCGAAGCTCGACGGTGACGCTCGTGGTGGTGCGGCGCTGTCCGTCAAGGAAGTGATCGGCCGACCGATCGCGTTCGCCTCGACCGGCGAGAAGCTCGACGCCTTCGATCAGTTCCACCCCGACCGGATGGCGAGCCGGATCCTCGGTATGGGTGACGTGCTCACCTTGATCGAGCAGGCCGAGCGGGCGTTCGAGGCCGAGAAGGCCGAGCAGGCCGCCGCTCGCTTGATGGAGGGAGAGTTCACCCTCGACGACTTCCTCGAGCAGATGCAGGCCCTGAAGAAGATGGGCCCGCTCAAGGGGGTCCTCGGCATGATGCCGGGGATGCCGAAGGAGCTGAAGAACGCTCAGATCGACGACGACATGCTCGTGCCGATCGAGGCGATCATCAACTCGATGACGCGTGAGGAACGCGCCCGTCCCCAGATCATCTCCGGGAGCCGCCGGAACCGCATCGCCAGGGGCGCCGGCCGGGAACCGGGCGAGGTCAGCCGACTCGTCAAGCAGTTCACCGAGATGCAGAAGATGATGAAGCGGATGGGCATGGTCGGCGGCGGCAAGAAGGGTCGCAAACGTGGCGGTTTCCCGGGCTTGCCCGGCGGTGGGGTGCCCGACATGGCCGAACTCCAGCAGATGATGGGCGGCTCGGGTGGCCCCGGGTTCCCCGGAGGGCCGGGCCTCCCCGGCGGCTTCAACCCGCCGCGCTGATCACCGCTCTGTTCGGAGGCGTGTCACCACTCGGCGCCGAGCGCTCGGGCGTCGTCACCACCGAGCGGTTCGAACTCCGACAGCACCTCGTCGAGCGCGCTCGCGAGGCGGTCGACGTGCTCGGCCGCGAACGGCAGGGGCGGGCGGATCTTGAGCACGTTGGTGTATCGGCCGGTGATCCCGGTGAGGATCCCGCGGTGCCGGAGGGCGTTGGCGATCCGCTTCGCATCGGCGTACGGGATCGGTTCCCGGGTCGTGCGGTCGGCGACGAGGTCGAGGCCCCAGAACAGCCCCCGTCCCTGCACGGCACCGATCACCTCGTACCGGTTCGCCAGCTCGGCGAGCCGCTCGCCGAGGAGTTCTCCGGTGAGGGTCGCATGCTCGAGGAGACCCTCGTCGGCGATCACGTCGAGAACGGTGAGTGCCACGGCGGCCGACACCGGGTTCCCGCCGAAGGTGTTGAAGTAGTTCCGTCGCTCGGCGAAGCGAGCAGCGATGTCAGGCGTGGTCACCACCGCGGCGACCGGGTGGCCGGCACCCATCGGTTTGCCGATGGTGACGATGTCGGGCGTCAGGTCGTAGTGGGTGTGGCCCCAGAAGTGGGTGCCCATCCGGCAGTAGCCGGCCTGCACCTCGTCGGCGATCACGAGCCCGCCGCGGCTGCGGATCGTCTCGGCGGCCGCCGGGACGTATCCGGACGGGGCGATCAGCACCCCGTTGGAATCCCAACTCGTGTCGATCAGCACGGCCGCCGGGCCGTGGCCTCGCCGGGCCAGATCGTCGACCCGCTCGGTCAGCTGCTCGGCGTACCGTTCGCCGTACCGACCGACGTCGTCACCGAGACGGAACGGTCCTCGGTAGGTGTTCGGCGGCTCCACGACCGCCAACCAGTCCGGACGTTCCTCGGCCGGGTAGCTGTCGGTCGAGAGCTTGCCGACCAGTTCGGAGTTCCCGTGATACGACCGTTCGGTGACGACGACCCCGTGGTGCCCCGTCACGGTTCGGGCGATCTGGACCGCGAGGTCGGTCGCTTCGGTGCCGGTGCAGACGAAGTAGCAGGACGACAGATCGCCGGGCAGTGACGCGCCGAGTCGCTCTCCGAGCTCGACGACCAGCGGATGCAGATACCTCGTGTGGGTGTTGATCAGCGAGGTCTGTCGAGTGATCGCCTCGACGATCCTCGGATGGGCGTGACCGATCGAGGGAACGTTGTTGTAGCAGTCGAGGTACTCGTTGCCATCGGCGTCCCAGACCCGGACGCCTTCACCCCGGACCAGTTCGACCGGCTCGTCGTAGAACAGCTGGTAGCTGGGCGCGAGCGCTCGGTGACGGCGGGTCAGCAGGTGGTCGCTCATCGTGGTCGCTCCCGGTCGGCCGCTCTGGATTCGATCGCATCGATCACGGTACTCGTCACGATGGCTGGATCGAGTGCCGACCACCGCTGGAGCCGGTCGATGACGCCGGGCAGGCTCTCCTCGGCGGCTGCGGCCAGGTGTGGGGCGTGGCCGATCTGGAATTCGGCGAGCAGCACGCTGAGTGCTGCCCGGACGAGGACGAGGTCGTGCAGCGACTCGATCTCGGGCGGAGACAGCGGGACGTGGCGGTGATAGCCGGCTGCTGCTGCGGCGAGGACCCCAGCCGGATCGGGATGGTCCGGTGCGAAGCTCTCCGCGATGATCGCCACGTCGGCGGCCGTCACGGTCCGGACGACGTCGCCGAAGTCGATGATCCCGGTGACGGCCGCGGACGCCGAGTCGGCGCGAACCAGGTTTCCGGCGTGACCGTCGTTGTGGATCGTGCGGCGCGGCAGGACCGTCATCGCTTCGACGGCGGCGTGCAGTCGGTCATCGACCGCCTCCACGGCCGACCGACCCACGGCCGACAGTTCGTTGCGCAATCGAGGGTCCACGACGAGTCCGTTGGCGAGGTCCCATGGCATGAAGTGATCGGCTGCAGGGTGGTCGAAGTCGGTGAGCGCCTCGGCGACACGTCCGACGAGCCCGCCGATGCGACGGTAGGCGGTCAGGGGAAGCGGTTCGGACGGATCGAAGATCGCCCCGGGCAGGTACGTGACGAGACGGACGAGGTGGCGCGATGACCCGATCCGGACCTCGGCGAGGTCGGTGCCGTCGATGGTCGGCACCACGCGCGACGCCGGGACGTCGGGTGCGACGCGTTCCAGGTGGAGCATCGCAGCGGTCTGGAGGTCGATCGAGGAGCGGTCCTCGCTCGCACTCTGGATCTGCAGGATCCAACCGGCACCCGATGATGTCGTGAGCCGAGTGTTGTGCGATCGCTCACCGCGGAGGCGCATCGGTGTGCCATCGATCGCCCAGTGGTCCCGAGCGATCCGAACGACTTCGTCGACGCCCGGGTCGGGCGGATCGAACCCGAAGAGCGCTGCCGCGGCGGTCATGGTCCAGGTTGTAGCACCGACCCGGCGAGCCGAGGTGGTCCGGCCGACGTTCTCCGCTAACCTTTCGTGGTTCTCGTTCGCACTGTCCTCATTCGGAACCAGGAGACAGCACCCATGGCAGTCAAGCTGCGCCTCACCCGAGTCGGCAAGAAGAAGCAGCCGCAATATCGCATCGTCGCGGCCGACGCCCGGTCCGCCCGGGACGGACGCTTCATCGAAATCCTCGGTCATTACGATCCACGTCAGAATCCCTCGGGTCTGACGGTCGACAACACCAAGGCCGTCAAGTGGCTGAGCCAGGGTGCGCAGCCGACGGAGCGGGTTGCCAAGCTGTTGCAGATCTCCGGTGCCATGTCGGAGTTCGAGGCGGCCAAGGCGAGCAAGTGAGCGGGTCGACCTCGGCACCGACTGCGGTCGCCGTCCTCACCCACATCGTCAAGTCGATCGTCGACCGGCCCGACGAGGTCGTCGTCGACGAGGTCGTCGGCGAGGGCAAGCACCGCCTCGACGTCCGGGTCGGCGAGGGTGATCTCGGGCGGGTCATCGGGCGGCGCGGCCGCACCGCCGCGAGTATCCGCACGGTGACTCGTGCGGCGGCCTCGAAAGACGGCGTCGAACTCGACATCGAGTTCCTCGACTGAGCACCGGACCGGTGCACCGGTGAGCGGTCACGACGACCTGCTCGAAGTCGGTCGGGTGGGTCGGCCGCACGGGATACGCGGCGACGTGTTCGTCGACCTCATCACCGACCGGGTCGAGCGGGTCGCCGTCGGTTCCCGTCTCTCCATCGGCGATCGGTGGCTGACCGTCGAGCAATCGGCCCCGGCCAACCGTCGCTGGCGCGTCCACTTCGCCGGCATCGACGACCGGGCGGCAGCCGAACGGCTGACCGGTACGGCGCTGTTCGCCGAACCCATCGACGATCCGGACGTGCTGTGGGTCCACGAACTGATCGGCGCCTCCGTGGTCGAGTCCGACGGCACCGTGCGCGGTCGCTGCGTGTCGGTGATCGAGAACCCTGCCGCCGATCTCCTCGAACTCGACTCCGGTGCGCTCGTGCCGGCCACCTTCGTCGTCTCGATCACCGCCGAGGGAGATGGCGGGGCGACGATCACGGTCGAGGTCCCAGACGGCCTGTTCGACCTCGGCGAGGGCTGACCTCGTGCGGATCGACGTGTTCACGTTGTTCCCCGGACTCGTCGACGGGTTCTGTTCCGACAGCTTGCTCGGGAGGGCTCGCGGAACGGGCGTTCTCGACCTGAGGCTCCACGACCCGCGCGACCAGACGCACGACGTGCACCGGACGGTCGACGACGCCCCGTTCGGAGGTGGACCGGGCATGCTCATGAAGCCCGAGCCGCTGTTCGATTCGGTCGAGGCGGCGCAACCACCACGCCCGCTGCTGCTCCTCGGACCCGGCGGCGACCGTTTCGACCAGTCGATCGCCCGTTCCTTGGCCGACCTGCCGGGCTTCAGTCTGATCTGCGGGCGTTATGAAGGCGTCGATCACCGGGTCCGCGAACACCTGGTCGATGGCGAACTGTCGGTCGGCGACGTGGTGCTCAACGGTGGCGAAGTCGCCGCGTGCCTCGTGATCGAAGCCGTGACCCGGCTGCTGCCGGGAGCGATGGGGAACGCCGAGAGCCCGTTGACGGAGAGCTTCGGGCACCACGGGCTGCTGGAGGAACCGCACTACACCCGTCCGGCCGAGTACCAGGGCTGGGAGGTGCCGGCGGTGCTGCGAAGCGGCGACCACGCTCGGATCCAGCGGTGGCGAGTGGCCCAGGCGCTCCATCGGACCCTGGCCGCCCGACCCGACCTGATCGAGGCCCGCGGCGGTCTCACCCCCGACGAGGTCGGCTTGTTGGAAGAGTTCCCCGCCGTCCCGTATCCTGCTACGGCCCTCGACAACTGGCGATGTGCGCCGGGCCCGGAGACCTGAGAGAGACCCATGAAGACGACCGATCTCATCGACAACGATTCCAAGCGGGACGACATCCCCGAATTCGCCCCCGGCGACGAACTCAAGGTCCACGTGCGAGTGGTCGAGGGCGGCAAGGAGCGGGTCCAGGTGTTCCAGGGCAACGTCATCCGTCGTCAGGGGAGCGGATTGCAGGAGACCTACACCGTCCGGAAGTTGAGCTACGGCGTCGGGGTCGAGCGGACGTTCCCGATGCATGCGCCGACGGTGCAGAAGGTCGAGGTCGTCAAGCGAGGCGATGTGCGGCGGGCCAAGCTGTACTACCTGCGTGACCGGGTCGGCAAGGCCGCGAAGATCCGCGAAAAGCGCGACTTCTGACGCCTCGGCGTCCGCTGGACGCCCGCCGTCGAGTTCGAGAGGACGGCCGATCGGCCGCTGGCCCCATGACATCGTCATCGGAGGTCGACCGTGCGCGATCTGTCCAATCGGGCCCGCGGCACGTGGGGAGAGCAACGTGCCGCTCGGTACTTCATCGCACAGGGGTTCCAGGTCGTGCACGTCGGATGGAGGTCACCCGATCCCGGCGTGCGGGGAGACATCGACGTCGTCGCGGTGCTGGGGAATCTGGTGGTGTTCTGCGAGGTCAAGGCACGGCGTGATGCCGCCTCCTTCGGCGGCGCCGTGGCGGCGGTGACGGTCGGCAAGCAGGAGCGGGTGCGTCGATTGGCCGAGAGTTGGCTCCGGCACCACGGCGACGACACGACCGAGGTGCGTTTCGACGTGATCGCGATCGACGGTCTGCATCTCGAACACTACGACTCGGCGTTCTGATCGTCCGCACCTCGGCGACCCATTCGTCGTCAGGGGTCGGTCGTGGTCAGGAGAACAGTGCCCAGGCGACGAGGCCGACGGCGGTCAATGCGACCATCGTCATGAGTACGTAGTCCGTCGGCGTCGCTCGGTACTTGCGATACGGGTTGAAGCCCACGGCTGCCAGTATGGATCCGGTCGACGCAAGTACCCTCACCGGCGTGGGACGTTCGACGACGCTGCTCCTCGCGGTCGTCGCAGTGCTCTCGGTCGGTCGAGTGTCCGCAGCCGGTTCCGTGCCGCCGGACGCACCCGATCCGACCGTTCCCGACGAGGAGACGAGCCTCGTACCACCGAGTGACGATCTCGGAACGGTCAGCGGTGGGTCGGAGATCGACGTCGACGTGACCCTGCCGCTCGTCCCGGTGCCACCCGGCTGCGAAGCGCCGATCACTCCCCACGTCGTGTTCGTCGGCACGGCGGTCGGCAACGACGTCAGGTCGGTCCGATTCAGCGTCGAGTCGGTGCGCGCCGGGTCGACGGTTCCGTATGCCGTGTCCGATCCCGTGACTGCCGAGACCTTCCTCGACGTGCGGTACGGACTCGACACTCCGATCATCGACGTGGGGGAGCGGTACCTCGTCGGGGCGGCGGTCGACCCGGATCTCGGGGTGTTGCTGTCGAGGGTCACCGAGCCGGTGGAGGACTTCGGGGGCGACGAGGTCATCGGCGTGTCCGAGACCGATCTCGACTGCCCCGATCTCGAGGATCCCATCAGGACCCTTCGCCCAGACGGGACGGAGATCGACCGCGGTCTCTTCTCCGGGTTCTTCGGTGCCCGGACGAGCTTGGCGATGTCGGTCGTCGTCCCGCTCGCCGTGTCGTTCGCCGTCGTGTTCCTGCTGGCGATGTTCCGGCTCGGAGTGTCCGGTGTCGCCCGAGGGCTCAGGCAGACCGGGCCAGCATCCGGAGTTCGTTGATCGCTGCTGCGAGTCCGTCGGGGTGCCCGAACACGGCGGAGCCGGCGACGAAGACGTTGGCGCCGGCTCGGGCGGCAGCCTGGATCGTCGCCGCCGACACGCCACCGTCGACCTCGAGATCGATCCGGTCGGCGAGACCGGCGGCATCGATCATCGATCGGATCTCGGAGATCTTCGGTTCCATCGTCGGCAGGTAGGACTGGCCGCCGAAGCCTGGATTGACGGTCATGACCAGGACGAGATCGATCAGGTCGAGGACGTGAGCGATCGAGTTGGCCGGCGTCGACGGGTTCAGGACCACGGCCGCCGAGGCGCCGAGCGTTCGGATGTGGGCGAGGGTCCGGTGGAGGTGGACCACCGACTCCGGATGGACGATGAGCCGCGCGCACCCGGCTCGGATCCAGCGCTCGGCCAACACGTCGGGGGTCTGCACCATGAGGTGGGCCTCGAACGGCAGCGCGCTGAACGGTCGGCATGCCTCGACCACGTGCGGCCCGAAGGTGATGTTCGGGACGAACTGGCCGTCCATCACGTCCCAATGGATGATGTCGGCACCGGCCGCAGTGAGGGCCGCGACGTCGTCACCGAGTCGGGCCGGGTCGGCCGAGAGGACTGACGGTGCGATCTGGATCGGACGGGTCACGTGGACGACGCTAATCGCAGCCGTGACTGCACGAGGAGATCTCTCCGTTCGTCGGACACGGGCCGGGCTAGTGTCGCGGCGTGGTCCCGGGTCGGCGATGTCGGTGAGCGGGTCGGAGACGCTCCGTCCCGAGCGGTTCATCGCCGGCGGCGAGGCGTTGGCCCACGGAGCCGACGGGCGTGTGGTGTTCGTCCGGGGCGGGATCCCGGGCGACGAGGTCGTCGTGGATCCGCTCGAGGATCGTGATGCCTGGTCGCGCGCCGTGGTCCGCGACGTCGTGGTCGCCTCGAGCGATCGAGTCGAGCCCCCGTGTCCGAAGCGCCGCAACGGCTGCGGCGGATGTGATTGGCAACACCTCGCGCTTCCTGCCCAACTTCCGGCCAAAGCCGAGATCGTCCGAGATGCGTTGCGGCGGACGGGTCACCTTCCCGAAGCCGTCGTGGTCGTCGGCTCCGCCGTCCCCGCTGACGGACATCGGACGACGATTCGCGTGGTGGGTGACCACCACGGTGCCCCGGCGTTCCGACGAGAGCGGTCCCACGACGTCGTACCCGCGGCGGGGTGTCCGGTCGCTCATCCGAACCTCCGGGCGATCCTCGACGGGCTCCGGATCGACCCCGGTCTCGAGGTGTCCCTTCGGACCTCGGTCGCGACGGGCGCGTCGACGGCATGGTGGGATCCGTCGAAGGGCGTCGTGAGCGGACTCGGTCCCGAGGTGTCGTGTGGCCCGTCGGCTGCCCTGAGCGAAGTGGTGTCGGGTCATCGTTTCGCGGTGTCCGCGGCGTCGTTCTTCCAGAGCGGTCCCTCGGCGGCCGAACTCCTCGTCGATGCGGTGCGGCGCTCGGCACCCGAGTTGGCCTCGGCGCTCGTCGTCGCCGACCTGTACGCAGGTGTCGGACTGTTCGCAGCGACCGTCGTGCCGACCGGAGCGCGAGCGATCGCCGTCGAGAGCTCGCGAACGGCGGTGATCGATTGCCGGGCGAACCTCGCCGGGTCCGACGCCCGCGTCGAGCAAGGACAGGTCGGTCAGTGGCGACCGAGAGCTGGCGAACGGATCGATGTCGTGGTGGCCGACCCGTCCCGAACGGGCCTCGGCAAACCCGGTGTGGCGGCGGTCGCCGCCGCCGGTGCTCCGGTCGTCGTGCTGGTGAGTTGTGATCCCGTGGCCATGGCTCGCGATGCGGCTCTGCTCGGTCGACATGGCTACGACCACGACGGGACCGAGGTCCTCGACCTGTTCCCGCACACGCACCACGTCGAGTGCGTCACCCGGTTCGTTCACCGCTGACAGCGGGGGTGTGGTCGGACCGCTGGCAGACTTGCGCGCATGATCCGACCCCGATGCTCCGACGAGGTGGCCGAAGCGCTCGAGGCCGGTCGACCGGTCGTGGCGCTCGAGTCGACGATCTTCTCCCATCTCGGATTGCCGTCACCGAGCAATGCCGAAGCACTCGAGCGCTGTCTCGCGGCCGTTCGCGCTGGTGGTGCGGTACCGGCGATCACGGCCGTTCTCGACGGTGTCGCCCGAGTCGGCCTCGACGACGTCGAGCACTCCCGGATCCTCGGGGCCGGTCGAAAGGTCGCCGAGCGTGACCTGGCAGTTGCGTTGGCGCAGCGCTGGGAGTTCGGCGCGACCACCGTGTCGGCGTCGGTCGCGCTGGCAGCGCACGCCGGTGTCACCGTGTTCGCCACCGGTGGGATCGGTGGGGTCCATCGTGGCGTCGAGCTGTCCGGAGACATCAGCGCCGACCTCGACGCGATGGCCCACCATGCGGTCATCACGGTGTCGGCCGGGGCGAAGGCGTTCCTCGACCTGGGCCGCACTCTCGAATTCCTCGAGACCGCCGGTGTCCCGGTGATCGGTTGGCGCCACGACTGGTTCCCGGCGTTCTATTCCCGGTCGTCGGGCGTCAGGGTTCCGCACCGGGCGGACACCGCTGCAGAGATCGCGGCGATCCATGCGCATCGGTCGCGGGCGACGACCGGCATGCTCGTCGCCGTACCGATCCCCGAAATCGATGAACTCGATGCGGCGATGCTCGACGCCGTGCTCGAACAAGCCCTCCTCGATGCGGCGGGTGCCGGGATCGTCGGGGCGGCGGTCACTCCGTTCGTTCTCGGTCGGATCGGGGAAGCGACGGCCGGGCGGAGCGTGCCGGCGAACCTGGCCCTGGCCGAGCACAACGCCTCCGTCGCCGCCCTGATCGCCGGAGCGGTGGCGGCCGAGGGCGGCGATGCGGTCAGAATCGACTGAAACGCAGTTCGACGCGATCCAGCCAGGCGCGCCGGGTGGCCTCGTCGGCTCGGTCGAGTCCGTAGATCGCGGTCCACGACGTCCTGACGCGTCCGCTGCACAGGCTGCGGAGTGATCGGAAGACCGTACGTTTGCCGGACTCACCTTCGATCGAGTTGATCCACTTCGATGAACCATGGGTGGTCACGACGGCGAGGCGCCTGATGTCGGTGAGCAACGGCCGGAGGACCCGAGCACCGTCGGGCAGTTCCCAGGCCACGCCGGATGCCCACACCCGATCCATCCAGCCTTTCAGCATGGCCGGTTGGCCGCTCCACCACGTCGGGTAGACGAACACGAGGCCCTCGGCCCACCGGAGGTCGTCGGCATGGCGTGAGAGATCGTCACCGACCCCGGCGACGTGGTGGCGGTGCCACTCCTCGGGCGACAGTTCGGGACGAAAGCCATCGGCATAGAGGTCGGTGATCCGCACCTCGTGGCCGGCGGCGTCGAGACCGGCGAGCACCCTGTCCTTCGCTGCGGCGACGAGACTCGCCGGGTTCGGATGACAGTGCACGACGAGGACCTTCATCGGATGCCCGCCGACTTCCGCTCGACACGATCGAGGAATGCGGACCGTCGACTCAGTGAGGTTCGTTCGATCCCGTACAGGCCGAGCCAGATCGTCTTGGTCCGCCAACCGCATGCCATCCGCAGGGCGCGTCCGATGACGCGACGCCCGTTGTCGTTCACCAGCAGGGCGTAGGGGCGAGGCGAGCCCCAGGTCGTGATCCCGACGATCTGGCGCACGTGACCCAGTCCGGGTTTGACCTTGTTGGTGCGCTCGTCGAGGTGGAAGCCGACACCCGGCACCATCGTGCGTTCGAACCAGCCTCGTAGGATCGCCGGGAGGCCGCTCCACCAGGTGGGGTAGGCGAACACCAGGATCTGTGCCGCTCGGAGCAACTCGACGTGCTCGCGGACCTGCGGATCCAGGATCGGCTCGTCGCTTTCGTAGGCCAGTCGCTCCTCGAGTGACATCGCAGCCCGGAAGCCGTCGCGATACAGGTCGATCACGTCGACGTGATGTCCGGCCCGGCGGAGGCCGGTCACCGCTCGGTCGGCTGCCGCGTGGCAGAAGCTCTCCGGTGAGGGATGGGCGATCACGACGAGCGCGTTCACCGCACGACCAACCGCTGTTCGAGCCCGAGGCGAATGCTCGGCCAGTCGTCTCGCGTCACCGAGTACAGCGCCGAGTCCCGCGCACACGGTGTCGGGGCATTCGCTCTTGGCCGGTGTGACCGGAGCACACCCTCGAACGTCGCTCCGATCCGCTCGATCGCCACTCGACTCCGGACGTTGTCGCTCGCGGTGCAGATCGCGACCCTCCACACGCCGAGTGTCTCGAACGCGTGGCGTAGGAGGAGGAGCTTGGCCTCGGTGTTGATCGGCGTGCGTTGAGCGTCCGCGGCGAGCCACGTCCCGCCGATCTCGATCTCGTCCGGCGTGCGCCGACCACTCCACCACCGGGGTTCCATCAGGCGCGTGCAGCCGATCGGTCGACCGTCGGCCGGTCGACGTTGGACGAACGGAAGCACCTCTCCCGCCCGGTGAGCGGCGAGGAGTCCGTCGATGTAGCGACGCATGGCGTCGATCCCGTCGGGGACCACGGTGAACCCGTACGACGAGCGATCGAGCGAGGCGGCCTCGGCGAGTCCGTCGGCATCGTCCAGCGACAGCGGGGTCAGGCGCACGTGTACCCCGCCGAGGGTCACGGGTTCCAGAGCGCCGCTCACATCTGCAGCGTAGTCGTCGCCGGAATCCACCGACGCAGCGCGTCCCGATCGTCACATGGTGTTCACAGACGTGGGCACGACCCGGGCCGAGGGGCACCGGATAGCTTCGGCGACATGTCCGACGTCACGATCTATCACAACCCGAATTGAAACTCATCCGTCAATGCCGTGCGCATTGCCGAGGAACTGGGTGTCGAAGCCGACATCGTCGTCTACCGCAAGGACCCGCCCGACGAGGCGACGCTCCGGGCCATCATCGCCAAGCTCGAGGATCCACCGACCGATCTGGTGCGTCGCGACAGCCTCTTCGCCAAGCTCGGCCTGACGGATGCCGACGTGGCGACGGTCGATCATGTCGTCGAGGTGCTCCTTGCGAACAAGATGCTGTTGCAGCGTCCCGTCGTCGTCACTCCGACCGTGGCCATCATCGGGCGGCCGAAGGATCGGGTGGCGCGCCTGCTCGGCGGTTGATCGAACGAGCCGGAACAGCTGCCGACATCGTCCGGTCGGGGTCGTCGGCGGCGATGTCGGTACGGTGACGGGCACGTGACCGTCGACGATCTCCCCGACACCGCCGCGCCGGACGAGCGTGCCTCGTGGCGACCGCTCTGGCGGATCGTGCGCGAACAACGACTCGGCCTGGCGACGGGTGTCGCCATCGGCATGGTCTGGATGCTGGGCAAGGTGGCGGTCCCGCAGTTGACCGGGTTGGCCATCGATCGGGCGATCGACGTGCAGCGCAGCGCCTGGGGCTGGGCTGCGCTGATCGTGTTGGCGGGCGTCGTCACGGGCACCTTCACCGCCGCCAGGCGGTACGTGTCGTTCCGGGAGAGCCGTCTGACGGAGACGCGACTGAGGGAGCGCCTCCTCGGTCACCTGCTCGGACTCCACATCGGCTATCACGATCGAGCCCAGACGGGTCAGCTGATGAGCAGGGCGTCGAGCGACCTCAACCAGGTCCAGATGTTCATCGTGATGATTCCGTTGACCGTGTCGAACATCGCGCTCATCGCCGTGGTGATCGCCGTGCTCGTCACCACCGATCCGCTCCTGGCGGCTTGCGCGCTCGCTCCGCTCCCCCTGGTGAACCTCACGGCCAAGCGGTTCTCCGGTGCGATCCACCCTGCGGTGAGGCTCGTCCAGGGTGAACAGGCACAGTTGGCATCCGTCGTCGAAGAGTCCGTCGCCGGGATCCGGGTGGTGAAGGGGTTCGGCGCCGAGGCGGTGCAGGCCGACAAGCTCAGGCGTGAGGCCGACGACATCAATCGGGCGTCGCTCGGCGCCGCACGAGTTCGATCGAGGTACCTCCCGATGATGGAGGTGCTCCCGGCCCTCGGACTCGTCGCCGTTCTCGGCGTCGGTGGGCATCGGGTACTCGCCGGTGATCTGACGATCGGCGAACTCGTCGAGTTCAACTTCTACGTCCAGCTGCTCGTCTGGCCGCTCCGGACGATCGGGATGACCGTCGCGTTCGGTCAGCGAGCGGCCACGGCGCTCCAGCGCATCGACGAGGTACTCGGGTCGGTTCCCGAGATCGCCGACCCACCGGTCGCCGTGCGCTCGGTGGCCCGGAGCGGCCGCCTGCTCGGCGCCGTCGGATTCGACGACGTGAGGTTCGGCTACGACGAGCACGCTCCCGTTCTCGACGGGTTCTCGTTGGACGTCGAGCCCGGTGCCTCGGTCGCAATCGTCGGGGAAACGGGCTCGGGCAAGTCGACGATCGCCCGCCTGCTGGTGCGGTTCTACGACCCGCAGTTCGGTGCCGTTCGACTCGACGGTATCGATCTTCGCGATCTCTCCGTCCGCGACGTGCGTCGGTCCGTCGGCCTGGTGTTCGAAGACACCCTGCTCTTCCACGATTCGGTGGCCGCCAACATCGCCTTTGCCGACCCCGATGCCGATGCCGCCACCATCATGCGGGCCGCCGAACTCGCCGGCGCCGCCGACTTCATCGACGACCTCCCCGATGGATACGCGACGATGCTCGGTGAGCGGGGATTCTCCCTGTCCGGAGGCCAGCGGCAGCGGATCGCGATCGCCCGGGCGATCGTCGCCGACCCCGCCGTGCTCGTGCTCGACGATGCGACGAGTGCGGTCGACTCGAGCAAGGAACAAGAGATCCGAGCGGCGATGCGGACGGTGATGTCCGGCCGTACCACCCTGGTGATCGCCCATCGGCCCGGGACGATCGCCATGGCCGATCGTGTCGTGCTCGTGGGCGACGGCCGGGTGCTCGCCGCCGGGACCCACGACGAACTGCTCGCCGACGATCCTCGTTACCGGGCCGTCCTCGCTGCCGGGACCACGGAGACCCCTGAACCGACCTCGGTCCCGGGCGAAGGGCGGTCCTGACGTGTGGGCCTCCGGCGGAGTGAGTGACGACGATCGCCTCGATCGAGTCGCAGCGCGGCGTGTGCTCCGGCGAGCTGCTGTGATCGCTCGTCCACAGCGACGGTTGGCGCTCGCCACCCTGGGGTTCGTCGCCCTCTCGACGACCGCGACGCTGCTCGGGCCGCTCCTCGTCAGGCACGGCATCGACGCCGGCATCCGTGTCGGCGACCGCAGCGCTCTCGACATGGCGATCGTCGGGTACGTCGTCGTCGCGGTCGTGTCGGTCGTCGGCAGCCGTCAGCAGTACCTGTTCGTCAACCGAGCCGGAGAGGGGTTCCTCAGGACTCTCCGCCTCCGATTGTTCGACCACATCCAGCGCCAATCGCTCGGATTCTTCGATCGACACCCCGCTGGCGTCCTCGTGTCCCGGATGACGGCCGACATCGAATCGATGTCCGAGCTCGTGCAGTGGGGCCTCCTGCAGTTCGTCTCGTCCGTCCTGTTGATCGGCTTCGCGATCGTGGTCCTGCTCGTGATGTCGTGGCAGTTGACGCTCCTCGCGCTCGTGGTCGTCCCGTTCATCGTGGTGGCCTCGGTTCGGTTCCAGCGAGGTTCCAACGCCGCCTATCTGGCCGTTCGCGAGCGCGTCGGTGAGAACCTCGCAGCCCTGCAGGAGAACATCGCCGGGGTCCGGGTCATCCAGGCGTACGGCCGTGAGGAGGAACAGACCCGCCGGTTCGGGCGGACGAATCGGGCCCTGTTCGACGCCCATGTGCACAGTGTTCGGGTCGCCACCTGGTACTTCGGCGTCGTCGAGTTCTTCGGTGTCCTCGCCACGGCGATCGCGATCGGCGTCGGAGGATGGCTGGCCGTCGACGGTCAGGTCTCCGTCGGCACGGTCGTCGCCGTCGTCCTGCTGCTGTCGAGCCTGTTCGAACCGATCCAGCAGTTGTCGCAGCTGTACAACACGCTGCAGTCCGCGGCGGCGTCGCTCGCCAAGATGTTCCAGATCCTCGACACGGAGCCCGATGTGACCGAGGGTGACGTCGAGTTGCCGTCGACCGGGTCGCTCGAGGTCGTCGACGTCTCGTTCGCGTACCCGGGAACCACGACGACGGTGCTCAGCGGCGTCGGACTCGTCGTCGCGGCCGGGGAGCGACTCGCCCTGGTCGGCCCGACCGGGGCGGGCAAATCGACCATCGCCAAGCTGGTCGCCAGGTTCTACGACCCGACCGCCGGGGTCGTCCGATTCGGAGGAGTCGATCTGCGGGAGTCGACCGCTGCCTCGTTGCGTCGTCGGATCGTCGTCGTCCCGCAGGAGGGGTTCCTCTTCGGGGGGACGATCGCCGACAACATCCGAATGGCCCGCCCATCGGCGACGGACGACGACATCGTCGAGGCTCTCGATCGTCTGGGAGCGATGGATCGCTTCGCCGCATTTCCGGAGGGGCTGTCGACGGAGGTGAGGGAGCGAGGATCCCGCCTGTCGGCCGGGGAGCGGCAACTCGTCGCGCTGGCTCGGGCGGCCCTCGTCGATCCGGCGGTCCTCGTGCTCGACGAAGCGACCTCGAGCCTGGATCCCGGGACGGAGGCGGTGGTCGAGCGGGCACTCGACCGCTTGATGCACGGGAGGACCACGATCGTGGTGGCCCACCGCCTGTCCACCGTCCGTCGAGCGGATCGGATCGCCGTCATCGACCACGGCGGACTCGTCGAACTCGGCACCCACGACGAGTTGGTGACCGGCGGCGGGCACTACGCCGAACTGGTCGGAGCCTGGGCTCGAAGTCGACCCACGGTGTCGTGAGCGGTCGACCGAGCGCCGTCAGGCGGGCTCGAGCACCAGGATGAACTCGACGAGTCCGACGTCCTCGGTGGTGATCCCGCCGAACGACGGGTTCGCGATCCCGTACTCGGCGAACACGACCGGGATACTGCCGAGGATGCCGATCCGGCCGTCTTCTCGCTGAGCGCTCACCTCGAACGTGACCGAGTTGGTGACGCCTCGGAGCGTCAACTCACCCGTTGCCGTCGTCGTCACGGTCACCCCGTCGGCGGATTCGGTACCGAGATCGATCGGTGCGGTCAGTACGAACGTGGCGAGCGGGAACTCGTCGGCCGACATGATCCGTCCCCGGAACTGACTGTCCCGGCGTGCGTCGTCACTCTCGATGGAGGCCACGTCGACGTCGAAACTGGCGACGACGACGTTGGTCCCGTCGATCTCGATCCCACCGCTCACTGCTCCCGTCCGGCCGACACCGTCGGTGTCGACCCCGAACAGCACCTCCTTGACGCGGTAGCCGACTTCGGACCCGGACGCGATCCGCCACTGCTGCCTGGACTCGGGCGACGTGCTCGTCGGCGACGGGGTGGCGGTCGTCGTCGGACTCGGCGATGGTGCCGTGGCGGTGGAAGACGCCGTGAGCTCGATCGTCGTCGCGGTCAGTGCGGCCTCGAGGTCGGCTTCGTCGAACGCCTCGGGGCCGTCGTTGATGAAGTTGGCGTACACGAGGATCGCCCCGTACCCGATGACGAGAACACCGAGTGCACTGAACAACGACCACTTCAGCCAGCGGGGGAAGCGCTCGGGGCGGACGTCACCGGACTCGGTCATGGCATCCCTCGATCAGCACACGCAGCATGCTGGTCGGTCTCGACGACTCACGTCGCACCGAGCGCTCGATCCGTCGCCGGCGAGCTGGTCAGAGAATCTGGCTGAGGAACAGCTTGGTTCGATCGCTCTTCGGGTCGGTGAAGAACTGTTCGGGCGTGCCGATCTCGACGACGTTGCCCTCCTCCATGAAGACGATCCGGTCGGCCACCTCGCGAGCGAACCCCATCTCGTGCGTCACGACGATCATGGTCATGCCGCCGCGGGCGAGATCCTTCATCACGTCGAGGACTTCGGAGATCATCTCGGGGTCCAGCGCCGAGGTCGGCTCGTCGAAGAGGATGACCCTCGGATCCATGGCGAGGGAGCGGGCGATCGCCACGCGTTGCTGCTGGCCGCCCG
The DNA here is from genome assembly GCA_049458915.1 of Ilumatobacteraceae bacterium. Lineage (GTDB taxonomy): Bacteria > Actinomycetota > Acidimicrobiia > Acidimicrobiales > Ilumatobacteraceae > Ilumatobacter. The sequence continues at coordinate 4,660 of JBMUCX010000015.1, read as the reverse complement.
ACAGTTGCCCGGGGTACTTGTGGGCCTGCTCCGGGATCCCCACCCGCTCGAGCAGTTCGAATGCTCGCGCTTCAGCGTCCTTTCGGGCCCGCTTCCGCACCCAGATCGGGGCCAGCGTGATGTTGTCGAGGACGGAGAGGTGCGGGAACAGGTTGAACTGCTGGAACACCATCCCGACCTCGGAGCGGATCTTGTCGATGTTCCGCAGATCGTTCGTCAACTCGATGCCGTCGACGACGATGTCTCCTTCTTGGTGGACCTCGAGTCGGTTGATGCATCGGATGAGGGTCGACTTCCCCGAACCGGACGGGCCCAGGACGACCATCACTTCACGGTCTTTCACGAGCAGATCGACCCCACGCAGGGCCTCGAAGTCGCCGAACCACTTGTGCACATTGCGACACACGATCATGTCGTCGCGACTGCGCAACTCGTCGGTGAGGCCGGTGTGGACGTCGGTCAACGGGGTGGTGCTCATCGGTGTGACTCCTGGGGCGACGAGGGATGGACGAGAGTTCGGGCAGGTCGTCGTGGCGAGGGCATGTCAGCGACCCTCGCCGAGGCCGAGACGAGCTTCGAGATTGCGTGACGAGCGCGACATCGCGTACGAGAACGTGAAGTACACGACGCACGCGAACAGCAGGGCGGGACGCTTCTGCCCGAGGAAGTCGGGCTGGTTCGAGATCGTGACGTTGGCGATCCGCAGCAGTTCGAATCCACCCACGATGTAGACGAGCGAGGTCTCCTTGAAGGTGGCGATCGCCTGTCCGACCAGGTTCGGGATCGTGACGCGGAGTGCCTGTGGCAGCACGATGAACGCAGTGCGCTGCACCGTGGTGAGACCGAGTGCATCCGACGCTTCGTACTGTCCGACGCGGATGCTCTGCAGTCCGCCACGGATGTTCTCGGCCATGTAGGCGGCGGAGAACATCGAGTACCCGGCGAAGATCGCCGCCAACTCCGAGACGTCCATGTTCCCTGGGAGGAACAGCGGGAGCATGATCGAGAAGAAGAACAGGATCGTGATGAGCGGAATGCCCCGGATCACCTCGATGTACGAGGTGGCGAGCACCCGGAAGATCGGCAACTTCGAGGTCCGGGCCAGGGCGAGCATGATCCCGAGTGGGAACGAGGCCAGCATCACGTAGTAGGCGAGGACGACGCTCAGCAGGAACCCGCCGAGGAACGGCGGGGCCGTGATGGTGAGCGTCGACGGCGTGTTGATGCCCGTGATCAGCCAGTGGGTGATGGCGATCAGCCCGAACCAGGTCCAGGCGAAGCGGAGGCGCTGTGACCGCTCGCCGGAGAATGTCGGGGCGAACAGCACGAACAGGGCGATCAGGACGAACGAGAACCGCACCTTCTGGAGCATCGAGTACCAGCCGAAGAACGCAGCGACCCAGTTGAACACGGCGGCTCCGAACAGCACCGCTCCGACGAGTCGCGCCACCTCGGCCCGGCCGGGCTTCGTGAGCACGAACAGCAGTGCCGCACCTCCGATACCGAACCCGGCTGCGAGCGGTAGGTCGACCCGGGCGACGTATCCCCAGTCGAACGACGGATCGCGCAGGACGAGGAAGATCAGGAACGCCGGCCCGACGACCCACCACACCATCATCGCCAGTCGCAACGGTCGGGCCGAACCGAGCCATCGCCCGACGAGTCGACCGATCTGCCACGTGGCGAGGAGAATCAGGATCGTGACCGTCCAGGGTGTCCTCGTGGTCTCGTTCACGACCCCGCCGGCGTCGGAGATCTCGCCACCGAGCGACTCGTATCGGCCGAGTGGATAGAGCCAGAGGAACGCGATGATCGCGGCTGCGATCGTCGGGAGCATGGTGTTCAGCGTGATCCGACGAACGTGTGGTTCCGGCACGATCCGGGTCGTGGCGGCGCCGATCACCACGAGCACGGCGCCGATCACCAGCATCCCGACGCGGTAGCGGGCGGGCGTGCTCCCGGGTGTGACGAGTCCGAACAGGGTCAGGGCGACGCCGGAGCCGAGGACACCGACTGCGAGGCGACGGACGGTCACGGAAGGATTCAGTTGCCACGCCGCCAGCGAGAAGCCGATCGACGCAGCGACGCACCCGACCGTGAACCAGATCCGGACGTACTGGTCGAGCGGGTAGTTGTACGTCATCAGCAGACGCATGTTGGTGCCGACGGACCGCCAGTTCGCTTCCTCGGCGAAGACCATGCCGAGGAGCCAGCGCACGATCAAGAGCAGGATCGCGCCGAAGACGACGGTTTGGATCGTGTTGCCGATCGACGAGAACAGGTTGTCGCGCAGCCACCGGCCGGGAGATGCCATCGGCTGCTCGGGGGGGAGACGGCGGTCGGATCCGTCGGGCCGGAGGTCCTGATCGTCGGTGGGTCGTGCCGGTGTCGTCATGGTCAGCGCTCCACGATCGCGAGTCGACGGTTGATCGTGTTGACGACGAGGGAGATCGTCAACGAGCAGACCAGGAAGAAGGCCATGTAGATGCTGAACACGGCCAAGGTCTGGTTGTTCTTGTTGTAGGCGGTCTGGCCGACCTGGACGATCTCGGAGTAGCCGACGGCGATACCGAGTGAGGTGTTCTTGGTGATGTTGAGGTACTGGTTGCCCAGCGGAGGCATCACGATCCGGAACGCCTGCGGCAGGACCACCTTGCGCAGCGACTGCGACCGTGACAGTCCGAGCGCTGCTGCTGCTTCGCTCTGGCCTTTCGGCACGGCGAGGATGCCTCCTCGGACGATCTCGGCGATGAACGACGAGGTGTAGAAGGTGAGTCCGAAGAACAGGGCGGCGAAGAACGGCGTCATCGTCAAGCCCTCGGGTCCGAAGTTGACGAAGCGACCGTCGGTCAACGTCGGGCGCATGGCGTCGAGCGGTCGTGAACCACGATCACCGCCGAACTTGTCGCCGAGCCACCCCCAGAAGTCGCTGCCCGAGTTGATCGTCCACGACGAGAAACCGGGCCAGAGCGCGAACACGACGATGATCGCGATCACGGCACCCGCCCCGGCGAAGATCATGCGGAAGTAATCGTCGTCGATCAACTTCGCGAGGCCGGCGGGTGTCCGACGACTGTCGATGAACCGTTTGATCCACCATGCTGCGGCCGCAACCGCCGCCCCGGCCAGGACGAGTTGCATCGCTCCCTGGGGAATCTCGGCCCAGGCGTCGCGAACGAGGTGGAAGACGGGGCCGAGCCAGGCCATCACCCCGTTCGCCACCCAGGCGATCGCGATCGATGCGACGGCGAGTGTGATGGTGACAGCGGTGAGATGGACGTTCCCGCCACGCTCCGCCTGTCGTCGACGCAGGAGACTCCGCACGAACCAGATCGGAACGGCGAGCACGGCGAGCAGGGCGACGAACTGGTAGAAGCCGTCGGCGTAGAACACGCGGGGGACCGAGATGCCGCCCTTGGACAGGTACAACCAGCCCGGCAGCGGTCCCGTCTCGTCGCCGAGGTCGGGCAGCGTGGCGATGATCACCGACCAGAGGAGGATCTGCACGAGGACCGGGATGTTGCGCAGGGTCTCGATGTAGATCGAAGCGATCTTGTTGGCGAGCCAGTTGTGGGAGAGGCGGGCGACTCCCATGACGACGCCGATGATCGTCGCAGCGACGATGCCGGCGCTCGCGACCCGGAGCGTGTTGACCATGCCGGCCCACAGCGCCCGACCCATGTTGAAGGATCGTTCGGGTTCGTCGCGGACTTGGATGCCTTCGCCGATCTGGAAGTTCGCCGGTCCGTCCAGCCAGTCGTAGTCGACGCCGAAGTTGTTGGCGGCGAGGTTCGTCCGGGCCTGCCGGATCAGGAACCAGAACACGGCGATGGTGGCCGCGAGGGTGAGGATCTGCACGGTCCACTTCAGCACGCCCACGTTGCGCCAGAGCGGTGGTCGATCGTGGTGGATCGTCGTCGGTCGAAGTGTCGAATCGGTCACGTGCTTCGTTCCCCAGGCGTGGTCGGCGTCTCAGGGCCGGAACTGCGTCGGGACGGCCGACCGGCGGTCAGCCGTCCCGATGCACGGTTCGGGTGTCGACCGACTCGGCGGTCGGCCGACACCCGTCATGATTGATGGAGGTTCGGGATCAGCGGGCCGGCGGGGCGTAGAGCAGGCCCCCGTCGGTCCACAGTGCGTTCGCCGAACCGGTCCGTTCGAGACCGACCGGCGTCAGCGTCGCGTCCCAGATCTCCTGGTAGTTGCCGACTTGGCTGATGACGTTGTAGAAGGCGTCGGCCGAGAGGCCCATCACCGACTGCAACTCACCCTCGCCGCCCATGAGGCGCGACATCTCCGGTCCGAAGTCTCCCGCCAGGGCGGCATCGACGTCGCCGGAGGTGACGCCGTACTCGTCGGCGATGAAGGTCGCGTAGACGACCCAGTTGACCACGTCGGCCCACTGCGAGTCGTTCTGGCCGTACACCGGTCCGAGCGGCTCCTTGGAGATCGGCGTCGCCGGGAAGATGACCCATTCCTCACCCTCGGGCTCCTGGACGGCCTTCCGGCCGACGAGGCCCGAACCGTCGGTGGTGATCACGTCGCAGGTGCCGGCGATGAACTGCTCGGTGACCTGGTCGTAGTCCTCGTAGGTCACGAGGTTGATCGTGATGCCCAGGGTGGCGGCGAGCTCGGAGATGTTCGTCTCGGTGGTCGTGCC
>JBMUCX010000014.1:0-41389 GCA_049458915.1 Ilumatobacteraceae bacterium | reverse complement strand
AGTCCCGACAGACCGGCGATCGCCGGCGCATCGGCGATGAGGCAGCGCTCGGCGTCGAGTCGAGTGGGGTCGGTGTACGCGGTGACCGAGACCTCCATCACGGCTTCGGCGACGTCGGTGCCACGACCAGCGGCTCGATGGGCGTCGATCCGTTCGATGAGTGCTCGCTGCGCCGTGATGTCCATGAGTGCCTCCGGCCCGACGCTAGTGGCGCGGTGCCCCGCCCGACCGAAGCGGCGCAGGGTCGACGGTCCCATCGAGCCGATGTGCCGGTCGGGACGTGCCGGTCAGATCGACAGCAGGAAACGGTTGAGGTCGCCGGTCGACATCCCGAGCGCGGCGCCGAGGTCGACCAGTGTGCGGCGGTGCATGTCGGTGATGCGGCCGAGGAGCGGCCGGCAGACGGCATCGAGGAACATCGCCTTGCCGGAGCGGGAGAGTTCCGGCGCGAGCCGACGGCACCAGGCGACGGCCTGCTCGGGGGAGCCCGGTCGTTCGGTCGCCCGGCGGAGGGCCTGGCGGGCGTGCTGCATCGCCTCGGCGTACCAGTGGCCGAGCACCTCCGTGGTCGGCACGTCGAGTACGTCGGGGTGATACGAGCGGGCGCAGACCCGGCACTCGACGCGCGCACCGCCGTCCGGTTCGGTGAACAGGCCGCCCGCTCGTTCGGCTCCGCATCCGGGACAGATGAACTGCACGTCGCGCAACTGCCGATCCCATCCGACCGGATCGATCTTCGGACGACCGCCGATGCGGCGTTCCGGGATCCCGGTGGGCCGGGTGTCTGAGGTCGGGCTACTGGCGCTCATCGTCCACCTGGTGCAGGGCTCGTCGATGATCCGGCACCGCTGGTTCTTCGGACGGGGCGTCGTGGATCTTGAGCAGCGATCTTGATGGGACCCGTCGGTTCACCGGATCTCGTCTTGAGCTTCGACCGCGCTGATGACCGGTGCCTCGATGAGGTGTCGCAGGAGGCGCTCGTAGTACGGCAGGCACTGCTCGTACGTGGCGACGTTCGAGTCGGCGAGTCGGTCGACCTTCGGCCGATACGGCTGCCAACCCGTCGATGCCCAGACCCCGTCGTACCAGTGCGGCGCCCAGACCCCGTCCTCCGGCTTCGGTCCACTCGGCCAACTCAGCATCGACTCGTCCGGTTCCAGACCGAGGCGGCGGCACAGTTCGGCGAGCACGCCGGCCGGATTCCGCAGCAGGGCCGATGCCTCGACCACGATCGGTTCCTCCCCGTTGGTGAGCATCGTGTCGAGGAGATCGACCAACTCCGGGAAACCGGTGTCGTCGAGCGTCACGTCGGGAACCTGTCGCTGGAACGATGTGATCATGTCGTGCGGGTCCCGGGTGAGCAGCACGTTCCGGCAACGGGCGAGGAAGTCGCGATCGAGGTCGACGAGGTGTTTCGCCATCTGCTTGAACATCACCACCGGCGTGTCCACCGGCCCGAGGACGAGATTCCGGACGACCCGCTCGCCGTCGGCATCCTGGCTCGCGAGGACCTCTGCCGCTCCGGGGTGGCTCCGCCCGGTGACCCGGAGGTAGTGGGCGTAGAGCGGTTCGTCGACCACCGACGTGTCCGCTCGCTGGCGGAACGAGTACATCAGGGCGGTCGAGAGGTTCCGCGGGCTCGACCAGACGTTGATGCGAATCGTCACGATGCGGGTCCGTCCGATCGGCGCAGCGCCGCTCGGCGGGCGACATCGGCGGCGACGGCGTCGCGGTGGCCATCGGCCAACCGCCGGGTGATCGGCCCGGCTCCGGTCCCGATCACCCTGCCGTCGACTTCGCGGACGGGTGTCAGACCGCCGAACGTCCCCGTGACGAATGCCTCGTCGGCGCCGTAGACGTCGACCAGCGAGAACGGCGCCTCATGGGTGGCGATTCCCTGGGCCCGGGCGACCTCGAGGACGACGGCTCGGGTGATCCCGTGGAGGTTGTAGTGCCCCGTCGACGTCCAGAGTTCGTCGTCGCGGACGACGAAGAAGTTGGTGGCGTTGCACGTCGCGACCGCACCGGTCGGATCGAGCATGAGCGCCTCGTCGGCCCCGGCCCGGGTGGCCTGGATCAGGGCGATCACCTCGTGCAACTTCGAGTGGCAGTTGAGTCGCTGGTCGAGCGTGTCGGGCGGGGGTCGCCGGATCGTCGCCGTGAAGAGCGAGATGCCGTGTTCGGTGACGGTCGGATCGGCTCGTTTGTGCTCGGCGATGATCACCACGTTCGGGCCGCCGACGCAATTCGACGGGTGCTGCGACGGGGTCGTCTTGTCGCCCCGGGTGATCATGAGCCGCACGTGGACGTCGTCGTGCATGTCGTTGCGCTCCACCGTCGCCCGGAGTGCCGCTTCGACGTCGTCCCGACCACCGATGTCGATGTCGACGGTCGCCGCCGCCTGGAACAACCGGTCGAGGTGCCGATCGAGGAACGCGAACTCACCGTCGTGCAACCGGAGCCCTTCCCAGATGCCGTCCCCGACCAGGAACCCGCTGTCGAACACCGAGATCCGGGCCTCGGACCGATGGAAGAACTCGCCGTTGACGTACACCTGGACATCGGCGTTGCGGTGGTCGGCGACCGCACTGTGGGTGCTCCTGGTCATCGGGTGCTCCTGGTCATGGCGGCACGGTACTCGCCGGTCGGACCGTGACACCGTGCGCCCGGGTGTGCTGAGATGTCGCTCGGGGATCGACCGCGACCGCGGTCGCCGATGTCGTGCCGGAGGGCACCGGGGGTGAGAGCGTGAAGTGTCGTGCAGCGGTGATCCACGGGGCGGGTCAGGACTGGTCGGTCGAGGAGATCGAGGTCGATCCGCCACGGGCGGGCGAGGTCCTCGTGCGATGGACGCACGCCGGCCTCTGCCACAGCGACGAGCACCTGCTCACCGGTGACTTCGTCCCGCCGCCCGAGCAGTTGGCGATGATGGGTACCGACACGATCTTCCCGATGGTGGGCGGTCACGAGGGGTCGGGGGTCGTCGCCGAGGTCGGTCCGGGTGTCACGTCGGTCGCCGTCGGCGATCACGTGTCGGCCTCGTTCGTGCCCTCGTGCGGCCGATGTCGGTTCTGCGTCACCGGCCGTCAGAACCTCTGCGACTCGGGTGCGGGGACGTTCCTGCCGGGGATGATCACCGACGGGACGAGTCGGCACCGGTCCGGGTCCGGCGAACTCCGGCTGATGGCGAAACTCGGGACGTTCTCGGAGTACTCCTGCGTCGCCGAGTCCCAGGTCATCCGGGTCGACCCCGACCTTCCACTCGACGTGGTGTCGCTGGTGTCGTGCGGAGTGGCGACCGGCTGGGGGGCGGCGACCAACCGTGGTGACGTGCGCCCGGGCGACACCGTGGTCGTCGTCGGGATCGGCGGGATCGGCATCAACGCCGTGCAGGGTGCGGCGATGGCCGGGGCCAAGCGGGTGGTCGCCGTCGACCCGGTCGAGTTCAAGCGCGAGCAAGCGATGGAGTTCGGGGCCACCCACACGTTCGCCTCGATGGCCGAAGCGCTGCCCGCCGTCGCCGAACTCACGATGGGTCAGATGGCCGAGGTGGTGATCATGACCCCCGGTGTGCTGTACGGCGACCTCATGGCGCTCGGCACCAAGCTGGCCGGCAAGGGCGGCACCATCGTTGCGACGGCGGTCGCCCCGCTGGCGCAGACCTCGGCCGACATCAACCTCTCGGAGATCACGCTCTGGAACAAGGAGATCAAGGGGACGATCTTCGGGTCGCTCAATCCCCGGTTCGACATCCCGAACCTGCTGTCGATGTACCAGGCGGGCACCCTCAAGCTCGACGAGTTGATCACACGTCGGTACCCGCTGTCGGACATCAACGTCGGCTACCAGGACATGCGCGACGGCAAGAACCTCCGAGGCGTCGTGGTGCACGCCGGGTCATGAGCGCCGAGACGGTCCCGGAGGTCGCGTCGATCGCCGATCTGGCGGGCATCGGTCGGGCGTGGGCCCGAGCGGCCCCCGACCGCGTGGCGATCACCGCCGGTCAGCGCACTTGGACGTTCGGCGACCTCGACGCCGAGGCGTGTCGGGTGGCCCAGGGGCTGGCATCGCTCGGAGTCGGTCGCGGCAGCCGGGTGGCGTTCCTCGACAAGAACACGCCGGAGTACTTCACCCAACTGTTCGGCGTCGCCAAGCTCGCAGCGGTGTCGGTGGCGGTCAACTGGCGGCTCGCACCGACGGAGATGGAGTTCATCATCGACGACGCCGACGTCGAGGTGCTGTTCGTCGGCGCGGAGTTCCTCGGGCATCTCGAGCGGATGCATCTGCCGAAGCTCTCCGCCGTCGTCGTGATCGGTGACGCAGCGGCGACGACCCACCCGTCCTACGACGACTGGGTCGGCGCGTTTCCCGCCACCGATCCGGACGTGCCCCTCGCCGGAACGGACACCTGCTACCAGCTGTACACCTCGGGCACGACCGGGTTGCCGAAGGGGGTCGAACTCACCAACGACAACCTCCTCACCACGATGCGGACCGGGCGCGACGGCTGGCGGTTCCACGGCGACGACCTCGTCAACCTCGTGGCGATGCCGCTGTTCCACATCGCCGGCAGCGGTTGGGCGCTCGCCGGGATGCTGAACGGCGCCCACACGGTGCTCGCCAAGGAGGTCGATCCCGTCGAGATCGTCTCGCTGATCGGTGAGCACCGGGTCACCCACGCCCTGCTCGTCCCGGCCGTCCTGCAGTTCGTGCTGGCCGCTCCTGATGTCGACCGCGCCGACCTGTCGTCGATGCGGGCGCTCGTCTACGGGGCGTCACCGATCAGCGAGGCGGTGCTGACGGCGTCGCTCGAACTGTTCGGGTGCGAGTTCATGCAGGCGTACGGGCTCACCGAGACGACGGGCGGTGTCGTGCAACTCGATCCGGACGACCACGATCCCGCTGGTCCGCGAGCGCACCTGCTGCGAGCCGCCGGCCGACCGTGGGGCGATGTCGAACTGCGTATCGTCGACCCCGAGACGTCGCAGGACCAGCCCGAGGGTGAGGTCGGCGAAGTATGGGTCCGATCGGCACAGGTCATGAAGGGGTACTGGAAGAACCCCGAGGCGACGGCAGCGGCGATCGTCGACGGCTGGTTCCGGACCGGTGATGCGGGCTACCTCGTCGACGGATACCTGTACATCCACGACCGGGTCAAGGACATGGTGGTGTCGGGTGGCGAGAACATCTACCCGGCCGAGGTCGAGAACGCCCTGATGCGGCATCCGGCAGTGGCCGACGTCGCCGTCATCGGGGTGCCGCACGACCGGTGGGGTGAGACGGTCAAGGCGGTGGTGGTCCGGACCGATCCGGCGCTCGACGAGAACGACCTGATCACCTTCGCCAAGGAGCACCTGGCGTCGTACAAGTGCCCGACCTCGGTCGACTGGGTCGAGGCGCTGCCGCGGAACCCGTCCGGCAAGGTGCTCAAGACCGAACTCCGAGCGCCCTACTGGGAGGGGACCGCCCGTCGGGTCAACTGAGGCGGGCCATCGGTCGAACCGGGTCGGACCGGTACCTCCGCCGGGACTCGGAACTCCCGTTCGTACGACACGAGCGTCGCCCCGGTCCAATCCCGTCCGCTGAGTCGGACCAGCACGCCGTCGTCGGTCGGTGACACCTCGACCACGCCGAACTGCCCCCCGCCCGGGTACGTCCCCTCGCTGTAGGGGCCACCTTTGACGGCGCCCGGCCGGTCGAGGGCGGCGGCGTTGAGTACCGGGAATCCGCGACCACCGTCGGCGGCGTAGCCGCTGTTGGTGCCGTCGTCGATCGCCACCATGTGGGCGTCGCCGGTCACCATCACGAATCGATCGATGCCGTTGTCGGCGACGAAGTCGGCGAGACGCCGCCGTTCTTCGTCGAAGCCGTCCCACGCGTCGCCACCCTCCGCCGACCCACCGATCCATCCGACCGGACTCACCCAGATCGTCAGCGCCCGGGTCCGGTGCGACTCGAGGAGTTCGTGTTCGAGCCACCGCAGCTGTTCCTCGCCGAGCACGGTGCGGCCCGGTTGTCGAGCGGACCTCACGTCGGTCAGCACCACGCGAACCGCCCCGACGTCGAACGCTTGGAAGATCGGTGCCTCGGGCCCGGCGAGGGGATGGTGCGGCACGTACTCGCGGTAGACCTCCATCACCGCCGGCCGTGACGGCGAGGTCGCATCGGCGTTGTTGCTGCCGTAGTCGTGATCGTCCCAGACGTAGGCGATCGGTGTCGTCCGGAAGAGGTGGGACGGCCCGGGCTTCGACAACACCACGTCGAGGACGTCGCGGAACTCGTCGGGGTCGTCGCGGTCGATGTTGCCGTAGTGCAGGTCGCCGGCCGCCACGAACAGGTCGGGTTCGAGCGCAGCGATGGCATCGAACACGGCCCCATTCGATCCCGTGCGCATGCACGAGCCGACGGCGATCGTGATGCCGGTGTCACCGGGAGCGACGGTCCGGACCGTCGCCTCGTCCACGCCCGACGACGGCGACTGCCCGCGGCGCACCGGTCCACGATCGAGCGCACCTCGCCGGGGAGTTCGCGATCGTCGAACCACCGGTCGATCTCGGCGTCGTCGGCGGGCGGGCCCTCGGGATCGATCGGCCCTCCGGCCGGGATCGAACGCCGATAGGCCTCGGTGGTCAGGACGACGCCGTCCGGCACGGGGTGGCCCGACCGCACGAGGCGGGCGAGCGCCGCAGCTTTGCCGCCGACGAGGTCCGGGTCGACCGCCCCTGGATCGCGGTCGTCGAGGCGGATCATCAGTGGCCGGGCGCCTGCGCCGCTCGTCGTACCGGTCATGCGGCCGCCTGCCTCAGTTCGATCCGTCCCACGGGCCCTCGGTCGCATCGCGCTGCCGGGCCACGGCTCTGGCGACGATCCGGTCCGGCGTCTCGTCGCCCGCTGCAGCGGTGTGCAGCACCCATGAGGCCAGATCGGGCCGGAGGAGGAAGACCGGTCGACGATCCCCGACGAGGACCGACGCAGCCCCGACCGCTGCCATGGTCGACAGGATCGCGAGCAGTGGTTCGTCGATGCGCAGCGCTTCGACCGCGGTGCTGATGGACAGCGCCGCCGCCCAGCCGCTCTGGATGCGGTTGCGAACGGAGCGATTCATGGATGGTGCGGTCGCATCGTGACCGACTCGCCGACAGCGGCCGCCGGTCGATCGGCGGGAGGGGAGATCGACCGCATCGGTCGAGGATCGCCCCGAACCCGCATCGGGGGCAGGGCCGAACGGACCGTCAGACGGAGATGTCCGCGGCGGTCGGCGAGGCCACCGGACGGTCCGTCGTCGAACGGTGGACGAGCACGGCTGCGATCACCACGGCACCCATCACGGCGATCGTCTCTCGGAGTCCGATGGCATCGGCGAGCATCCCGAGCGGCAGCGCTGCCATGCCGAAACCACTGAACGACAACATCATGAGACTCTGGACGCGTCCATGGAACTCGAGATCGGAGAGCGCGAGCACGAGGGTGTTGTTCATGGCCTGGAAGCCCGTCGACGCGGCACCGACGCATGCGACCGCTGCTGCTGCCGCGAGGTAGCCGGGCGAGATCGCGAGCAGCATCAGGCCGACCCCGAACGTCAATCCGGCAGCCGACTGGATCCGCCACGCCGATCGTCCTTCGGCCCGCCCGGCGATCGCGAACGAGAGCGCCACGGCCCCGACCGCCGACACCGCAGCGAGCAACCCGTACCCGCTCGATCCGACGTGCAGGTCCTCGGTGGCGAACCGGGGGAGGAACGCCATGAACGGGAACCCGATCATCACGACGACGAACGAGACGACGAGCAGGTGGGCGACGGGACGGAACGTCCAGACGTAGGACAGTCCGTCGGCGAACTCGCGCCGGACCGACCTCTCCGGGCGGCCGGGTGACGGGTGGCCGGCCGGAAGACGCGACGAACCGACCACGGCGATCGACGACAGCGCCGCTGCCGCGTAGTACACGCCGCCGACGCCGATCCACGACACGCCGATGAACAGTCCCGCGAGAGCCGGGCCGACCACTCGCGCCGAGTTCATGCTCATCTGGCCGAGTGCGACTGCGTTCGACAGGAGGTCGCGCCCGACGACTTCCACGGTGAGCGCCATCCGGGCCGGGACCATGAACGAGAAGGCGACGGCTTGGATCGCCGACGTGGCGAGCAGCATCCAGTACGCCACCGTGTCGGTGCTCACGGCCACGGCGATCCAGAGCGAACTGGCCGCGAGCATCGCGAACGTGGCGACGAGGATCAGTCGCTTCGGGTACCGGTCGGCGGCGACACCTGCAACGGGGGTGGCGAGGAGCATGGGGACACCGAACGCCATGAAGACGCCGCCCAGGCCGGTGTTCGAGTCGGCGAGGCCGTTCGCGAGCCAGCCGCGGGCGATGACCTGCGACTGGGTCGCGAGGAATCCCAGGGCTCCGATCGTGAACAGGGTGCGGTAGGTCTCGATCCGCAACGATGCGAACGAATCGATCGATCGACCCGACGTCGGCCGCGCGTGGAGGGACCGGCGTGACATCGTTCCCAGTGTGCCCGACGACGCCGTCGCTCGTGCGGTCGGGCGGCCGCGATGATGGGTATCGTTCCGGGTATGTCGATCACCGGGTCGTTCCCCGTCAAGCGTGGCCTCGCCGAGATGTTGAAGGGCGGCGTCATCATGGACGTCGTCACCCCCGAGCAGGCCAAGATCGCCGAGGATTCCGGTGCCGTCGCGGTGATGGCACTCGAGCGGGTCCCGGCCGACATCCGCAAGGACGGCGGCGTGGCCCGGATGAGCGATCCCGAGATGATCGAAGGGATCCAGGCCGCCGTCTCGATCCCGGTGATGGCCAAGGCTCGCATCGGCCACTTCGTCGAGGCGCAGATCCTCGAGGCGCTCGGCGTCGACTTCATCGACGAGTCGGAAGTCCTCACGCCGGCCGACGAGACGCATCACATCGACAAGTTCGGGTTCGCCGTGCCGTTCGTGTGTGGCGCCACGAACCTGGGAGAGGCGTTGCGGCGGATCAGTGAGGGTGCGGCGATGATCCGTTCCAAGGGCGAGGCCGGTACCGGCAACGTCGTCGAAGCCGTTCGACACCTCCGGAACATCCTCGGCGACATCCGCAAGATCGGCCAGGCCGACTCCGCCGAACTGTTCCAGTGGGCGAAGTCGCTCCAGGCGCCGCTGCCGCTCGTGCAGGAGATCGCAGAGACGGGCACGTTGCCGGTCCCACTCTTCTGCGCCGGCGGTCTGGCCACGCCGGCCGACGCCGCACTCGCGATGCAACTCGGTGCCGAGTCGGTGTTCGTCGGCTCCGGCATCTTCAAGAGTGACGAACCGGCCCGCCGGGCGGCGGCGATCGTCGAGGCGACCACTCACTTCCGTGATGCGTCGATCCTCGCCAAGGTGAGCCGGGGTCTCGGAGCGCCGATGACCGGCATCGGCATGGACGAGATCAATCAGCGGTACGCCGAACGCGGCTGGTGAGCCCATGGCACCTTCCGGTGTCCCGGCCGGCACGACGGTCGGCGTCCTCGCTCTCCAGGGGGCCTTCGAGTCCCACCAACAACGGCTGACCGATCTCGGTGTCCTGACTCGCCAGGTCCGCACACCGCGAGATCTCGCCGGCGTGGACGCGCTGGTGATGCCGGGTGGTGAGTCGACGACCATGTCGAAACTCCTGGTCACGAGCGGCCTGTTCGATCCACTCGCTCTGCGCATCGCCGCCGGCCTGCCGGTGTTCGGCACGTGCGCCGGGATGATCCTGCTGGCCACCGAGGTTCTCGATGGCCGACCCGACCAGCGTTCGTTCGGGGCGATCGACGTCACGGTGCGACGGAACGGGTACGGCCGGCAGCTCGACAGCTTCGAGACCGATCTCGAGGTGTCGGGCATCGACGGTGGTCCGTTCCACGGCGTGTTCATCCGGGCACCGAAGGTCGAGCGGGTCGGGCCGGGAGTCGAGGTCCTGGCCGAGCACGACGGTGTCCCGGTGCTGCTCCGGCAGGGAGCGATTACCGTGGCGTCGTTCCACCCCGAGTTGGCCGGCGATCGACGTGTCCACGCATGGTTCGTCGCCGGCATCCAGCACGCACCGACCACCCTCACGGAGAGTTCCTGATGTCCGGCCATTCCAAATGGGCAACGATCAAGCACAAGAAGGGCGCCGCCGACGCCAAGCGCGGCAAGTTGTTCGCCAAGCGCGCCCGCCAGATCGAGGTGGCGGCGCGCGCCGGGGGCGGCGACGTCGACTCCAACGCCACCTTGCGTACCGCCGTCCAGAAGGCCAAGGCGGCTCAGATGACCAACGATGCGATCGACCGGGCGATCAAGCGGGCGACGGGCGAAGCGGGTGGCGAGTCGTACGAGGACATCCGCTACGAGGGGTACGCACCGGGTGGCGTGGCGCTCCTGATCGACGTGCTCACCGACAATCGCAACCGGACGAGCGCCGACATCCGCAGCATCTTGACCAAGCAGGGTGGATCGATGGCCGAACCCGGAGCGGTCGGTTGGCAGTTCAAGCGGCGAGGGGTCGTGATCGTCGCCGGGGGCGCGGTCGACGAGGACGAACTCATGCTCGCGGCGTTGGAGGCCGGTGCCGAGGACGTGTCGTCGGACGGTGACGCCTGGCAGGTCACCTGCCAGCCGAGTGACACGTTCGACGTGAAGGACGCACTCGAGGCGGCCGGCTACGCGGTCGTGTCGGCCGACATGCCGATGGTCAGCGACAACCTGGTACCGGTGACGTCGGTCGAGGATGCCAAGAAGATCATGCGGATCATGGACGCCATCGAGGACAACGACGACGTGCAGGACGTCTACTCGAACTTCGACATCCCCGACGACGTGATGGAAGCAGCCGCAGGATGACCGTCGGCGTCGGTGACCGAGCTCCCGACTTCACGCTGCCGGGGACGGGTGGCCGTGACTACTCCCTCGCCGAGTTCCTCGGTCGGCCGATCGTGCTCGTGTTCTACCCCGGCGACGACACACCGGTGTGCACGAAGCAACTCAACGCCTACAACGACGGACTCGAGCAGTTCGAGGCCCTGGACGCCCAGGTGATCGGCATCTCGGCCCAGGGCGTGGAGAGCAAGGAGTCGTTCTCGGGTCGCCACGGGTTCGAGTTCCCGCTCCTGGCCGATGTCGACAAAGAGGTGGCGGCGGCCTACGGCACGCTCGGGCCGATCGGCTTCCCGCGGCGCAGCACCTTCATCATCGACCGTGAGGGGATCATCCGCTATGCGCACCGAGCGATCGCCGGACTGACGTTCCGCCCGGTCGATGAGCTGGTCGAGGCCCTCGAACAACTCCGCTGACCCCGACCCCCGGTCGTTTGCGTGAGGATCGGCCGGGCCGATCCTCACGCAAACGGCGGCGGCGGAGGAGGACCTGCTGGGCGATCGTCGCCACCTGGGTCCCGTCGGCGGCGACGACATCGCCGGTCACCAGCCCGCGACCGCCAGCCAGGCCGTGTGAACGCGTGTCGAACCAGTGCCAGCCCGTCGGGTCACACGGTCGATGGAACCACATCGAATGATCCAGGCTCGCACCCTGGAACAGTCGGTGATCGGACCACGCCCCCGTGAAGTCGGGGTGCGACGACCGCGCCGCGCGTGATGGTGCGGCATCGGACATGAACGCGAGTCCGCACGCGGCATCGATCGGATCGTCGCCGAGATCGGCGGTCAGCCGGATCCAGTAGCCGACGTGACCGGTCGACAGGTCGACGGCGCGGCGGTCGATGAGAGCTCCCCAGGATGAGTCCTGGTGCGCGGGATCGTCGGGACCGGCCACGTCCGGGATGGTCACGATCTGCACGTCGGCCTCGTCCTCGGGGACCTGGAACGACACCGACAGGTTCAGGATCGCGCCGGCCGACTGCCGGGCGACGACCTGTCGGGTCGAGAACGAACGACCGTCACGCAGTCGTTCCACTTCGTAGCGAACCGGTTCGTCGTGCGACCCGGGTCGGATGAAGTAGGCGTGCAGCGAGTGAGCGGGGCGATCGGTGGCGACCGTCGATGCAGCGGCCTTCAACGCCTGGGCGACCACCTGCCCACCGAACAACCGGACACCCCAGGGGTAGCGAGCGGACCGGCCGACGAACGTGTCCGGACCGTGCGGTTCGAGCGTCAGCAGGTCGACGAAATCGATGTCGGTGATCTCGGGACTGGTCTCGGGACTCGTCACGGCGCCAGTCTCGCCGCCCCCGTCCGATCGGGCGAATCGACGAACGGGTTCACGGGGCGGCGGTCGATCTGCTGGGATGCGCTCGTGCACATCGAGGTGGTGGATCAACCCGACGCCGAACACCCGGCCCGACCGGCGGCGACCGTCGTGCTCGTCCGTGACGGCGACGCCGAACTCGAGGTGCTGATGATCCATCGGGGCGCCGACACCGTGTTCGGTGGCATGTGGGCGTTCCCCGGAGGAGCGATCGAGGATCACGACGTGCCGGCGGGTACGGAACCGGATCCGTTGCCCGCCGCGCGGGCGGCGGCCGCACGCGAGACGCGCGAGGAGGTCGGCCTCGACGTGGATGCGGACTCGTTCGTCTGGTGGAGCCACTGGCTCCCTCCGGCGCGCAACGCCCTGTCGTCGAAGCGGTACTCGACGTGGTTCTTCGTGGCGCCGGCCCACGCCGGTCACGCCGATGAACACGTACGCGTCGACGGCAACGAGGTGAGTGTGCACCGGTGGGTCGCACCGGCGGTCGCCCTCGGGATGCAGGACCGCGGCGAGATCGAAGTCGCCCCACCCACGTACGTCACGCTCACGCAACTGGCCCGCTACACCGACGTCGCCTCGGTGCTCGCGAACGCCGATCCGAGGTACTTCGCGACACAGGTGCACGTCGAGGAGCGGGTCCGGCACTGTCTGTGGGCCGGTGACGTCGGGTACGACGGTGGCGATCCCCGGGCCGACGGACCGCGGCACCGCCTGGTGATGGACGGCGAGCGGGGTTGGTGCTACCTGAACACGGCATCGCCCGACGCAGGCCGTCTCCCGCCCGATGCCCGCTCGTCCGATTGATGCTCGCTCGTCCGATTGATGCTCGCTCGTCCGATTGAGGTGTGAGTCCGGCCGACTGCTACACCAAGGTCATGACCAGCAGTGTGACGGATGGCACGACGGGCAACTGGAATTTCGCCGACCTCTGGGAGATGGTCGCCGACGATCTCCCCGATGCGCCGGCGACGATCCACGGTGACGTCCACCGGACCTGGGCCGAGTTCGACCGGCGGGCCGATGGGATCGCGAAGACCCTGCTCGACGCAGGGCTCGAGCGTCAGCAGGCGGTGGCTCAGTACCTCTACAACTGCCCCGAGTACATGGAGTCGATGTTCGCCGCGTTCAAGGCGGCCTTGGTGCCGGTCAACACCAACTACCGCTACACCGCCGATGAACTGCTGTATCTGTGGGACAACGCCGATGCCGGGGCGGTCGTGTTCCACGGCACGTTCGTCGACACGATCGAGTCGATCCGCGAGCAACTGACGAAGGTTCGCGTCTGGCTCTGGGTGGACGACGCCACGAACGGCTGTCCCGACTGGGCGACCCCGTACGAGGCGGCGGCCGTCTCGGCGACGGAACGGGTGCACCCGGATTGGGGACGCACCGGTGACGACTTGAACATGCTCTACACCGGTGGCACCACGGGGATGCCCAAGGGCGTGATGTGGCGGCAGGACGACTTGGCCGTCGTGCTCACCGCGACCCTCGGCAACCCGCTTCCCGACGCCGGCACGGCCGACGACCGGAGGGGCGTGCTCACCGCGCCGGGCCGACGCTTCATCCCGGCCTGCCCCCAGATGCACGGCACCGGGAACTTTCCGGGCCTCGCTGCGCTGACCGACGGCGGATGCATCGTCACGCTCACCGGTCGGAACTTCGAGGCCGCCGAACTCCTCGACACGATCGAACGAGAGCGCGTCAACGTGATCTCGATGGTCGGTGACGCCTTCGGGAAGCCGATCCTGCGGGCGCTCGACGCCGAGCCGGGTCGGTGGGACCTGTCGAGCCTCGTCGGCATCACGTCATCCGGTGTGATGTGGTCGAAGGAGGTCAAGGACGGTCTGCTCGGCCACCATCCGAACATGCTGCTGCTCGACGCCTTCTCCTCGTCCGAGGCGCTCGGCATGGGGTCGTCGATCTCCGGTGCCGGTGCCACGATCGAGACCGCCAAGTTCGAGTTGAGCCCGAACTCGATCGTCATCGACGAGGAGAACCGTCCGATCCCGGCGGGGTCGGGCGAGATCGGCCGCCTCGCCGTC
This sequence comes from Ilumatobacteraceae bacterium, assembly GCA_049458915.1. Lineage (GTDB taxonomy): Bacteria > Actinomycetota > Acidimicrobiia > Acidimicrobiales > Ilumatobacteraceae > Ilumatobacter. The sequence continues at coordinate 27,138 of JBMUCX010000014.1, read as the reverse complement.
GGCGGGCGCCAGCCCGTGGGCTACTACAAGGACCCGGTCAAGACGGCGGCGACGTTCCTCGAGATCGACGGCGGTCGGTACTCGTGCCCGGGCGACTTCGCGACGGTCGAGGCCGACGGATCGATCACCCTCCTCGGTCGCGGCTCGGTGTGCATCAACACGGGCGGCGAAAAAGTCTTTCCCGAGGAGGTCGAAGAGGCGCTCAAGCGGCACCCCGGTGTACTCGACGCCGTGGTGGTCGGGGTTCCCGACGAGAAGTTCGGCGAGGCGGTCACGGGCGTCGTCGAGGTGCGACCCGGGCAGACGGTCGAGGAGTCCGAGGTGATCGCCCACGTCCGCCGGACCCTGGCGGCGTACAAGTCACCCAAGCGAGTGCTCGTGGTCGACACGATCGGGCGTGCCCCCAACGGCAAGGTCGACTACAAGCGACTCAAGGCCGAGGCGATCGACACCCTCGGCCTCGCCTGAGCGCTCCTCGGTCTCGTCGACGGCCGGCGGAGCGGTGCCCGGTCAGGCGCAGATCGAACGGAGATGGGTGAGGAGGTCGGCGACCGGCACGTCGGTCCGCTCGCCGGACCGCCGGTCCTTCACCTCGACGACGCTGCGTGTGGGGTCGTCGACGTCGATACCGCGGCCACACACGACGATCGTCGGCACACCGATCAACTCGGCGTCCTTGAACCGCACGCCGGGGGAGATCCCCTCGCGGTCGTCGAACAGAACTCGGAGGCCGGCTCGTTCGATCTCGTCGGCCAGTCGTTCGGCGATCGGCCGCTGTGGTCCGCCTTCCTTGCCGGCCACCACCAGGTGGACGTCCGCCGGTGCGACCTCGCGCGGCCAGATCAGCCCCACCTCGTCGTGGTTCGTCTCGGCCAGTGCCGCCCGAGACACGCCGATGCCGTAGGAGCCCATCGTGACGGTGACGAGCTTGCCGTGTTCGTCCTGGACCTTGAGGTCGAGCGCCTCGGCGTACTTGCGGCCGAGCTGGAAAATGTGGCCCATCTCGATGCCGCGAGCGATCTCGAGTTCCTGACCGCACCGAGGACACGGGTCGCCACCGTGCACCTCGGCGGCCTGGATCGTGCCGTCGGCGGTGAAGTCCCGCCCGGCCGTCAGCCACAGCACGTGGCGTCCGGCGATGTCGGCGCCGGTCACCCACTGGCTCCCGTCGACGACGCGCGGGTCGAGCAGGTAGCGGATGCCGGACGAGTTGGTGGTGCCCAGAGCGCCCGGCCCGATGTACCCCTTGACCAGGGCGGGGTTCGCCGCGAAGTCGTTCTCGTCGAACTGCTCGACCTCGGCGGGAGCGACCTGGGCCTCCAGACGTTTGGTGTCGACCTCCCGGTCGCCGGGCACGCCGATCGCGAGCGGCTCGGTCGAGCCGTCGGGGTGGCGGAGCTTGACGATCACGTTCTTCAGGGTGTCGGCGGCGGTCCAGGGCCGGTCGTCGCGGCGAAGCGCCGGGTCGGCGTCGAGGTGGTCGACGAGCGTCTGGATCGTCGGTGTGTCGGGGGTGTCGGCGACGAGTGCGGCCCGGAGCCCGGCGGTCGGCACCGCCGCCGGAGCCGGGATCTCCACCGCTTCGGTGTTGGCGGCGAAGTCGCACGACGTGCACCGCACGTAGGTGTCCTCCCCCACCTCGAGGGGGGTCAGGAACTCTTCCGACGCCGACCCGCCCATCGCTCCGGACATCGCGGACACGATGACCACGGGAAGGCCGAGTCGGTCGAAGGTCCGGATGTACGCGTCGCGGTGTCGGTCGTACGAGCGCTGGAGTCCGTCGTCGTCCACGTCGAAGCTGTACGAGTCCTTCATCACGAACTCGCGACCGCGGAGGAGGCCGGCCCGGGGCCGCGCCTCGTCCCGGTATTTCGTCTGGATCTGGTAGATCGACAACGGCAGGTCGCGGTACGAGCTGTAGAGACTCTTGACCACGAGGGTGAACATCTCCTCGTGGGTGGGAGCGAGGAGCATGTCGGCGCCGTGGCGGTCCTGGAGGCGGAACAAGTTGTCGCCGTAGTCGGTCCAGCGACCGGTCGCCTCGTACGGCTCTTTCGGCAACAGCGCGGGGAAGTGCACCTCCTGGAACCCGGCGGCGTCCATCTCCTCGCGGACGATCCGCTCGACGTTCCGGTAGACGATCCACCCCAGAGGCAGCCAGGTGAACCCGCCCGGAGCAGCCCGCCGGATGTAACCGGCCCTGACCAGGAGTCGGTGCGAAGCGACCTCGGCATCCGCCGGATCGTCTCGGAGCGTTCGCAGGAACAGGTTCGACATCCGGAGCACGCTGCGACGATACCGGTGGACCCGTGCGCCCGGCCGGACGAGCTCCGAGCGGGCTATACTCTGCGGAGCTAATTGGTCGAGCGATTGATCAAGGCGTGGGCCCTGCCCACGCCTTGTTCTGTGAAAGGAGGCGAAATCCCATGACGACAGGTCCGGCGACATCCGGCACCCCCGACACCCCCGTGCTGCGGCGGGTTCGATCGATCGTCGATCCGATCGCCTCCGATCTCGGCTTGGAGGTCTACGACGTCGAGCAGCGCGGCGGGACGATCCGGGTCACCCTCGACACGCCGCCCGGTTCGCCCGGCAGCGTCGACCTCGATCAACTCGCGCTCGCCACCCGACTCGTGTCCCGTGATCTCGATCACGACGATCCGGTACCGGGGAGTTACACCCTCGAGGTGACCAGTCCGGGCGTCGAGCGGTCACTGCGCACTCCGGCACATTTCCGGCGCGAAGTCGGCAAGACGGTGAGCGTTCGGTTGTCGGATGCCTCGGCCGATGAACGCCGGTTCGAAGGCGTGCTGGTGGCAGCGGACGACACCACGGCGACCTTCCGATTGGTCGGCGCAGTCGACGTCACCGAGCGGACGGTGCCGTTGGCCTCGATCGACCGGGCACGGACGGTGTTCGAGTGGGGTCCGAAGCCCAAGCCCGGGGGGAGAGGGTCCAAGCGTCCGAAGACCGCCGGTGCACCGGACCGGCGTCCGGTCGCAGCAGGCCGGGTCGATGCGGGTGGGACGCCCGCAGCATCGGAGATCGAACAACCGGGAGCGACCGTGTCGTCGCTTCCCACACCGGACCATCGGTCGGAGGAGGCATCATGAGCAATCTCGACATGGGCGAGGCCATCCGGTTGCTCGCCCAGGACCGCGGCATGTCGGAGGACGACCTCCTCCACGTGCTGGTCGACGCGCTGGCGAGCGCGTACAAGCGACGGCCCGGGGCGGCCGACGAGGTCATCGTCGAGGTCAACCCGACCACGATGGAGTTCACCTTCACCGCATACGACCTCGACGAGGACGGGAACTGGGTGAACGAACGCGACGACACACCCAAGCGTGAGGAACTGGGCCGGATCGCCGCCCAGACGTTCCGTCAGGTGATGAGTCAACGGATCCGCGAAGTCGAACGGGACCGCAAGTTCGAGGAGTACGCCAACCGTGAGGGCGACCTCGTCACGGGCATCATCCAGCAGACCGATGCGCGATTCACGCTGCTCGATCTCGGTCGGGTCGAGGCGCTGCTGCCGCAGGCCGAACAGGTGCCGTACGAGCGGCCGAGTCCGGGCGAGCGGTGCAAGGCGTACATCGTCGAGGTGCGCAAGACGGCGAAGGGGCCGCAGATCGTCGTGTCCCGGACGCACCCGGGTCTGATCAAGCGGCTGTTCGAACTCGAGGTCCCGGAGATCGCCGACGGAATCGTCGAGATCAAGGCATGCGCCCGTGAGCCGGGCCATCGGACCAAGATCGCCGTCTGGTCGAACGACCACAACGTCGATCCGGTCGGCGCGTGTGTCGGGGCCCGGGGTGCTCGGGTCCGCATGGTGGTCACCGAACTCCGTGGCGAAAAGATCGACATCGTCCCGTTCAGTGACGACCTCCCGGACTTCGTGGCGAAGGCGTTGTCGCCGGCCAAGGTGAACTCGGTGACGATCTCCGACGACGGCACAGCGGCCGACGTGATCGTTCCGGACCACCAGCTCAGTCTGGCGATCGGGCGCGAGGGGCAGAATGCTCGTCTGGCCGCCCGGCTCACCGGGGTGCGGGTCGACATCCGCTCCGAGACCCAGGTCGCCGAAGGCGTTCCCGCCGGCGGCTATCTCGAGGAGCACGTCGAGTACGCCGAGGGTGAGTGGATCACGAACGCCGAAACGGGCGAGATGGAATGGCACGCCGCTGACGGCTCGGTGATCAGCCAGGCCGAGTGGGCGAAGCAGGCCGAGTCGCCGTCGGCCGAAGCCGATGGCGAGGTCGCAGCCGAGGTCGAGTCGCCGGTTGTCGACGGGTCAGGAGACAGCGATCCAGAGTGACCAGCGAGTTCCGGTCCGGACGTGTGTCGGGTGTCGACGGCGTCGGCCACGGCAGGAGTTGTTCCGATGCGTGGTCGTCGACGACGTGGTTCGCCTGGACCCGGTCGGTCCCGGCCGGGGGGCCTGGCTCTGCGGCCCGGCGTGCATCGACGAGGCGGCCCGGCACCGCGGATTCGACCGGGCGTTCCGGCGACGGATCGATCCGAGTCGGATCGAGGCGCTGCGTCGGAGTTGGGTCGGCGGCGCCGGAGTGTCAGGATCGGGAACCGATCCATCGGTCGGTGCCGGTCCGGGATGACGGTGTGGGATGACGGTGTGAGATGACGGTGTGAGATGACGAGCCGTCACGGTGCGAATGCGCTGTGGCGTCGTACCGGTGGGGAACGGTCCTCACAGGTGCGAGACTGAGAACGACGACGAAAGGTTGACACGAAGCGTGGCGAAGAAGATTCGGGTACATGAACTGGCGAAGGAACTCGGCATGACCAATGCCGAGACCGTCGAACTGTGCACCACGCTCAGCCTGCCGGTGAAGAGCCACTCGTCGTCGTTGGAGGAGGCGTACGCGGACATGGTCCGCCGGCGTGCCGAGCGCGACGGGTTGATCCGCGACGAGCAACCGGTCGAGCCGGAACCCGAGAAGAAGCCGACCAAGAAGCGTCCGGCGAAGGACAAGTCCGCCGCAGCACCTCCGTCGGAGGACGCAGCGCCAGCGATCGCCGCCGAGTCGACCCCCGCCGAACCCGTTGCCGAACCGGCCCCCGCCGAGCCCGTTGCCGAACCGGCTCCAGCCGAGCCGGCCCCCGCCGAACCGGTCGTCGAACCGGTCGTCGAACCGGTCGTTGCTGCCGACGTCGAGGCCGCGTCGACCGAGCGAGCACCGGCCGCTGCCGACCTCTCCGAGGCACCGTCGGTGGCAGCCGACGAGGCACCGGCCGAGGCGGCCCCGATCGTGTCGAGTGCCCCGGCACCCGTCGCTCGGATCATCTCGAGCGGTCGACCCGATGCTCCGGCGGCGCGTGCGCCCGAGGACATCGAACGTCGGGAGGCGGTCGTCGAGCCCCGCCCGTCGCGTCCACCCGCACCGGCGGTCTCGCCGACCGGCAAGCCGATCCCGCCTCCGCCTGGTCGTCCCGTGTCGCAGTCGGGCAAGACGATTCCGCCACCGCCCGGCCAGGCTCGTCCGGCGGGTACGCGACCGGCCGGCGGCCCCGGTGGTCGCACCGGCGGGTATGCAGGTCGTCCCGGAGGCGGCCCTGGCCGCCCGTTCGGCGGCGGACCCGGTGGGGGCCCCGGCGGTGGGCCGGGCGGGGGGGCGGGTCGGCCCCGGGGCGGGGGGCCGCGGGGCCCGCGGCGCCCGCCGCGGCGAACGACGCGGGGGCGCCGCCGCGACCGCGACGAGCTCCAGCCGCAGGAGCAGTCGTACACGGCCCACGACGCACCGGTCCCCGAGGGCACGATCGTCATCGAGCGAGGTGTGTCGGCGCAGGAGTTCGGACCGAAGTTGAACCGGACGGCCGGCGACGTCATCAAGTTCTTGCTCCAGCACGGCGAGATGTTGACGATGACGATGGGCTTGTCGGACGAGCACATGGAGCTCTACGCCCTCGAACTGGGCGCCGACCTCCTGCTCGTCGACCCCGGCCAGCAGCAGGAAGTCGAACTCCAGGCGTTGTTCGACGACAGCGACGACGAGGACGAGGACCTCCTCGAGCAGCGGCCGCCCGTGATCACGGTCATGGGCCACGTCGACCACGGCAAGACGACGGTGCTCGACAAGATCCGGTCGGCGAACGTCGTCGCCGGCGAGGCCGGCGGTATCACCCAGCACATCGGCGCTTACCAGGTCGAGCGAGACGGCCACAAGCTGACCTTCATCGACACACCGGGCCACGCCGCGTTCACCCAGATGCGCGCCCGTGGCGCCCAGGCGACCGACATCGTCGTGCTCGTCGTCGCGGCCGACGACGGTGTGATGCCGCAGACGATCGAGGCGATCAACCACGCCAAGGCGGCCGAAGTGCCGATCATCGTGGCGGTCAACAAGATCGACAAGGAGAACGCCGACCCGCAGCGGGTGCTCAGCGAGATCGCCGAGCACGAACTCGTTCCCGAGGCGTGGGGTGGCGACACGATCGTCGTCGAGATGTCGGCGATCCAGGAACTCGGCATCGACGACCTCCTCGACCAACTGCTGGTCGTCGCCGAACTGGAGGACCTGCGAGCGAACCCGACCGGTCGCGCGAAGGGCATCGTGCTCGAAGCGAATCTCGACAAGGGCAGGGGACCGGTGGCCACGATCCTCGTCGACAAGGGCGAGCTGAAGGTCGGCGACCCGATCGTCGCCGGACCGGCCTGGGGCAAGGTCAGAGCGATGATCAACGACCGTGGCGAACAGGTGAAGGTCGCCGGACCATCGACGCCCGTCGAGGTGCTCGGTCTGTCGTCGGTCCCCGAGGCCGGCGACGAGTTCCGGTCGGCGCCCGACGAGCGGATCGCTCGGACGGTGGCAGAGGCACGTGAGCACCATCGCAAGATCCGCGACCAGCGCGGCGACGCTCGCGTGAAGAGTGGCGTGCGACTCGAGGACATCTTCGACCAGATCCAGTCCGGTGAGACGGCGACGCTCAATCTGATCCTGAAGGCCGACGTCCAGGGTTCCCTCGAAGCGGTCACCGAGAGCCTCCGCAAACTCCAGCGCGACGAAGTCGACCTCACCTTCGTGCATCGGGCGGTCGGAGCGATCACCGAGAACGACATCTCGCTGGCGGCGACCACCAACTCCACGATCATCGGCTTCAACGTCCGTCCGGATCGGAAAGCTCGCGACCTCGCCGACACCGAGAGTGTGGAGATCCGAACCTACGAGATCATCTACAAGCTGCTCGAGGACATCGAGCAGGCGATGGTCGGCATGCTGGCTCCCGAATACGAAGAGGTCGTCACCGGCGACGCCGAGGTCCGAGAGATCTTCCGTGTGCCTCGGATCGGGGCGATCGCCGGTTGCTACGTGCAGAACGGCGCCATCACCCGGGGTTCGAAGGTCCGCTTCCTCCGCGACGGAACGATCATCTGGAAGGGTTCGATCTCGTCGCTCAAGCGGTTCAAGGACGATGCCCAGGAGGTTCGCGCCGGCTTCGAGTGTGGTATCGGCCTGTCGGACTTCCAGGACCTGAAGCCCGGCGACGTGATCGAGACCTACGACGAGCGCGAGATCGCTCGCACGCTGTCCTGACGGCCGTTCGCGGAGCGACGACATGGCACGCGGGAGACGGAACTCGGGAGGTCACCGCTATCCGCGATCGGCGCGGATCGGTGAGACGTTGCGCGAGATCATCGCCGACGAACTCGTCCGAATCGGCGACGAGCGACTCGAGTTCGTCACGGTCACCGGGATCGAGGTCGACGACGAACTGAACCGGGCGCACGTCTACTTCGATTCGTTGGCGGGGGAGGACGGAGACGCTGACATCGTCACAGCACTCGGTGAACACCGGATCCGATTGCAGGCCTCGATCGCACGCCAGATCCGGGCCAAGAAGACGCCGATCCTCGACTTCCGCCCCGACGTCGCCATCCGGTCGGCGGAACGGATCGACGCCATCCTCCGTGAGGATCGCGAGCGTCGCCCCGACCAGTCGACCGGCGACTGACCTGCGTTCCGATGGCGCGGCGGCGACCTCCCTCCACACACGGTCTGTGCATCGTCGACAAGCCGGCCGGCGTGACGAGTCACGACGTCGTGGGGATGCTGCGCCGCCGGTTCGGTGAGCGCCAGGTCGGCCACGGCGGCACGCTCGACCCGGACGCCACCGGTGTGCTCGTCGTCGCCGTCGGAATGACGACGAAGCTCCTGCGGTTCGTGGAGAAGACGACGAAGCGCTACTCGGGTGAAGTCGTCCTGGGTTCGTCGACGTCGACGCTCGATGCGGGCGGCGATGTGGTCGCCACGTTCGACATGACCGGTATCGGAGCCGACGAGGCGCGCGTCGTCGTCGCCGAACACCTCGTCGGCGACATCATGCAGGTGCCACCGATGGTGTCGGCCGTACGCATCGACGGAAAGCGCCTCCACGAGTTGGCTCGGGCCGGCATCGAGGTCGAACGCCCCGCCCGACCGGTGACGGTTCGATCGTTCGAGGTCCTGGGTGAGCCCGAGCCCGGGGTGCTCGCGATCGATGTCACCTGTTCGCCGGGCACCTACATCCGCGTGCTCGCCGACGATCTCGGCAAACTCCTCGGCGGTGGAGCGCATCTGCGTCGCCTGCGCCGCACGGCGGTCGGCGAGTTCACCCTGGCCGAGGCGGCGCCGCCGGACGAGTGCGATCTGCTCCCGGTCGCCGCTGCCGTGCGGGGGCTGGCGGCGGTCACCGCCGATGTCGAGCTCGCCCGATTGGTGTCCCACGGGCGAGTGCTTCCGCGCCCGATCGACGAGGGTGACGGACCCTGGGCGGTGTTCCACGTGGACGGTCGACTCCTGGCGGTGTACGAGGCGTTCGTCGACGAACGATCGGGCCTCGGTTTGGCCAAGCCGTCGGTCGTGCTGCCGAGCGGTGAGCCCGGGTAGTTTCCTTCCACGTGCTCGTCGTCACCGATCCGTCCGTCGCTCCGTTCCCGGGCGAACGCTCGGTGATCACCATCGGTGCGTACGACGGGGTGCACCTCGGTCACCAGGCGGTGGTCGCCGAGGTACGTCGGCGGGCGGAGGAACTCGGTTGCCGGTCGGCCGTCGTGACCTTCGATCGGCACCCTGCGGTCGTCGTCCGGCCGGAGTCGGCTCCCCGTCTCCTCACCGATCACGACCAGCGGCTCGAGTTGTTGCGTGCCACCGGGATCGACGTCGTCGTCGTCGTTCCGTTCGACACCCGACAGTCCGAGGAGTCGGCGCAGTCGTTCGTCGAACGGGTTCTGGTCGGGTGCCTCGGCACCAGGTCCATCGTCGTCGGGTCCGACTTCCACTTCGGACGACAGCGGGAGGGCGACGTCGCGCTGCTCCGTGAGCTCGGCTCCGCCCACGACTTCGACGTGGCACCGCTGCCGCTCCTCCCGCGTCCGGACGGGATCGACGAGCCCGTGAGCAGTACGGCGATCCGTCGAGCGCTCGCTGGTGGCGACGTCGAGATGGCTGCGGTGATGTTGACCAGACCGTTCGAGGCCCGCGGATCGGTCGTCGGTGGTGATCAGCGCGGGCGGGTGCTCGGATTCCCGACCGCCAACGTGGTGGTGCCCGCACGGATCTGCCTCCCGGCTGACGGTGTGTACGCCGGTTGGTACGAGCGGCCCTCCGGTGAGGTCCATCCCTGTGCCATCAACCTGGGTCGGCGTCCGACGTTCTACGAACATGCCGACGCCTCGCTGCTCGAAGCCCACCTGATCGACTTCGACGGCGACCTCTACGGTGAGCGAGCACGGGTTCGATTCAGCAGGTTCCTGCGGTCCGAGCGCAAGTTCGACGGGGTCGACGCACTGGTCGACCAGCTACGTGCCGATGTCGCCCACGCTCGCGTCGCGCTCGGCGTGTGACACGGCCACGAGCGTCATCATGGTTGGATGTCTCGACGGCAGGGTCTAGCCTGCGAGCGTCCGTCGGGGCTCCGGCTCCGGCGTGATGCATCGGGCGAACTCGCTCCGGTGCGTCCTCCGAACGGAAGGCCCCGACCATGGCACTCACGCCCAAGCCCGAGATCATCGCGAAGCACGGCAAATCCGACAACGACACCGGTTCGCCGGAAGTCCAGATCGCCTTGCTCACCGACCGGATCCAGCACTTGACGGAGCACTTGAAGGTCCATGCGAAGGACCACCACAGTCGCCGTGGGCTGCTGATGCTCGTCGGCCGTCGCCGTCGCCTCCTCGATTACTTGAGCGACATCGACGTCGAGCGCTACCGCGCGATCATCGCTGAACTCGGCTTGCGGCGCTGACCTCGGACGGCGGTGCCGAGCGCCGGCGCGATTGCCGGCCGATCACGCCGTCGATCGGGTAACCTCGGAGACGTTCGTCGGAAGGTCCGGCGAACGGAGTACAACGAGCGATCAACGGAACCCCCGTGGGAGTTGGTTGCCGGTTGCCTCTTCCGGGGCTCGATCGGTCGTGTGTCGACCGAGGGTCCGATGGTCTCGGAACTGCCAACTGGGAACCGGCTCGGTCGCTCCAGATCGGCGGACGTGAACGTCGCGCCGGAAAGGAGCCATTCGTGGCTGACCCCATTCGCGTGTCCGGACCCGTGTCCGGAACCGACAAGCACCTCTCGTTCGAGACGGGCAAGTTCGCCCCGCAGAGCCAGGGCGCCGTGGTGGCGACCGTCGGCGGGACGAAGGTCCTGACGACGGCCAACGCCGCCAAGGACGTCCGTCCGGGCATCGACTTCTTCCCGCTGACCGTTGACGTCGAGGAGCGGGCCTACGCGGCCGGCAAGATCCCCGGCTCGTTCTTCCGTCGTGAGGGTCGGCCGACCGAGGACGCGATCCTCACCTGTCGGCTGACCGACCGCCCGTTGCGCCCGTCGTTCCCCGACGGCTTCCGCAACGAGGTGCAGATCGTCACGACCGTGCTCGGGGCCGACCAGGTCAATCCGCACGACGTGCTCTCCATCAATGCCGCCTCGGCGGCCCTGATGATTTCGGGGATTCCGTTCGACGGCCCGATCGGTTCGGTCCGCATGGCGTACTCGCAGGACGGCACCTGGATCCCTCACCCGACGTACCAGGAAGGTGACGAGTCGACGTTCGAGCTCGTGGTCGCCGGTCGCGAACTCGACAACGGTGATGTCGCCGTGATGATGGTCGAGGCCGGAGGCACCGAGCGGAGCTTCTCCTACTACGACGACGGGGCACCCAAGGTCGACGAGGCGGTGCTCGCCGACGGTCTCGAAGCGTGCAAGGTCTGGATCAAGGAGTCGATCGCCCTGCAGCGTCAGTTGGTCGCGAGCGTCATCGCGACGAGCGGCCCGATCGCACCGTTGCCGTACACCCCGGTGCTCGACTACACGCCCGAGGTGTTCGCAGCGGTCGAAGGCGTCGTCACTGCCGAGCTGTCGGCAGCGGTGACCATCGCCGGGAAGAGCGAACGCAACGCAGCCACCGATGCAGCGGCAGCGAAGGCGCTGGCCGAGCTGTGCGCCGACGGCGCACCGTTCGAGGGTCAGGAGAAGGCCGTCAAGGAGGCCGTTCGCAGCCTCACCAAGAAGCTCGTCCGCAAGCGGATCGTCGACGAGGGCTTGCGGATCGACGGGCGTGGCCTCGCCGATCTGCGGCCGATCTCGGCCGAAGTCGGTGTGCTGCCCACGGCGCACGGTTCGGGCCTGTTCCAGCGCGGTGAGACCCAGGTCATGAACGTCCTGACCATGGCGATGCCTCGGATGAACCAGATGATCGACTCGCTGTCGCCCTACGACACCAAGCGCTTCCTCCACCACTACAACATGCCGCCGTGGGCCAACGGCGAGACCGGACGCGTCGGCTCGCCGAAGCGCCGTGAGATCGGCCACGGTGCGCTCGCCGCCCGGGCGATCCTGCCGGTGGTGCCGAGTCAGGAAGATTTCGCATACACCCTTCGTCTGGTGTCGGAGGTCATGTCGTCGAACGGGTCCACCTCCATGGGGTCGGTCTGCTCGTCGAGCCTCTCGCTCATGGACGCCGGTGTGCCGACTCGCGGCGCAGTGGCCGGCATCGCGATGGGCCTCGTCAAGGAGGGCGACGCGTACAAGACCCTCACGGACATCCTCGGCGCCGAAGATGCATTCGGTGACATGGACTTCAAGGTCGCGGGGACCGCCGACGCCATCACCGCCTTGCAGCTCGACACGAAGATCGACGGCATTCCCGCCAGCGTGCTGGCCGCAGCACTCGAGCAGGCCAAGGTCGCCCGGTTGCAGATCCTCGACGTGATGAACGCGGCGATCGCCGCACCGCGCGCCGAAGTCGCCGAGACCGCCCCGAAGATCAAGACGATCACGATCCCGATGGACAAGATCGGCGAGGTCATCGGACCCAAGGGCAAGGTCATCAACACGATCCAGCAGGAGACCGGTGCCGACATCAGCGTCGACGACGACGGTGCCCAGGGGTTCGTCACGATCGGCGCCGTCGAGGCGTGGCGGATGGAGGAAGCGATGCAGGCGATCCTGAACATCGTCGACCCTCCGAAGGCCGAGATCGGCAAGACCTACACGGGGCGGGTCGTGAACATCACCAAGTTCGGTGCGTTCGTGAACATCCTCCCGGGTCGCGACGGCCTGGTGCACATCTCCAAGCTGGGTCGCGGCAAGCGGATCAACGCCGTCGAAGACGTCCTCGAACTCGGACAGGAGTTCGAAGTCGTCGTCGAGGAGATCGACGATCGGGGCAAGGTCAGCCTGCGTCCGGCCGGTGATGCGCCGGAGGCCGAAGCGGCCCCGCGGGACCGGGCTCCCGCACCGGCCCCATCCGGCGGCGACGACCTCGACACCGTGTCGTTCGAGGACACCTTCGACGCCGAGCTGGCGGACGAACTCGGCGATCTGGGCCCGGTGTCCGAGCGTCGCTCCGACGACGGCGGCAACCGCGATGGTGGCCGCGGTGGGCGCCGCCGCCATCGCTGATCGAGGAGTGCCTTCCGGTTCGGGTGGGGTGCGAATGGCTGCACCCCATCCGATCGGGTCACCGCGTGGAGAACCGGGTCGTTCGTGCGTCCGGGCCGACCGGTCGGTCCGATTTCCCGGTTGACTGCCGGGGTCCGATGAGCGAGCACGTCGTCCACCTCCCGTCCGGTCTGACCGTCGCCGTCGATCCGATGACGTCGACCCGATCGGTCTCGATCGGAGTCTGGGTCGATGTCGGGGCTCGTGACGAACCCGCCGAGCAGTCAGGGATCAGTCATTTCCTGGAACACCTCCTGTTCAAGGGCACCGCGGACCGCGACGCCATTGCGATCAGCCGTTCGATCGATCGGGTGGGTGGCGACATCAACGCCTTCACCTCGAAGGAGTACACCGCCTACTACTGCCGGGTCCCCGCTCGGCACGCCGATCTCGGGATCGAGTTGCTCGGTGACGTGCTGAGTGCCCCGGCGCTCCGCGATGACGACGTCGAACGCGAGCGTCAGGTGATCCTGGAGGAGTTGGCGATGGACGACGACAGCCCCGAGGACGTGGTCCACCGGGAGTTCGCAGCGCGTCTCTTCGATGGCCATGCCCTCGGCCGCGACACCGGTGGGGAACGAAGCACGGTCGCCGCCATGTCGGCCGATGCGATCCGGACGTTCTTCGACGAGCACTACCGCACCGGGAACACGGTGGTCGCCGTCGCGGGAGCCGTCGATCCCGACGACGTGGTCCGTTCGGTCGCAGCGGCGTTCGCTGCGATGCGTTCGGGGTCGTCGACGCGGCGACGCGACCGACCGTCGACGGCGAGCGCGATGCCATCGAGCATCGACATCGACGACGACACCGAGCAGACGCATCTCGTCATCGGCGACGTGGCGGTCGCTCGGACGGATCCCGACCGCGAGGCGCTCGACGTCGCGAACTTCGTCCTCGGCGGAGGCCTTTCGAGTCGACTCTTCGACGAGATCCGCGAGCGTCGAGGGCTGGCGTACTCGGTGTTCTCGTCGACCGCCGCGTACTGCGATTCGGGGGCCTGGTCGGTCTACGCGGGAACCATGCCCGAACACCGCGCGGAGGTCGAGGAACTGATCGTCCGCGAAGTCACCCGACTGTGCGACGACGGGATCACCGACGAAGAACTCGAGACGGCGGTCGGCCACCTCATCGGGTCGTACGAGATGGGTCTCGAGGACTCGGCGGCGCGGATGTCACGGCTCGGCGGTCAACTCGCCGTGCTCGGCGAGGTGAGATCGATCGAATCCCAGGTCGAGCGCTGGCAGACCGTGACGCACGAGGCGGTCGATCGCGTGGTACGTCGCGTGTTCGGTGCCCGGGCACCTCTCACCGTCGCGCTCGGCCCGGGCTGATCCCGGTTCGCTACCGTCATCGCCGTGGACACCGCAGCAGATGCACGGATCAGGGTCGGCGTCAACGGCGCCGGCGGACGGATGGGGAGCGAGGCGTGTGCGGCGATCGCCGGCGACCCGCACCTCGATCTCGTCGCAGCCGTCGGGCCTCGCCACGCAGGTGTCGATGTGTACGGCGTGACGGTCGGCGCCGACCTGCGTGCGTTCGCCGATGCGCGATGCGACGTGGTCGTCGACTTCACCGTCGCGGCGGCGTTGCGGACGACGTTGCCGTGGTTGGCGATGCACGGCATCCACGCCGTGGTCGGGACATCGGGAGTCGATGACGACGACCTCGAGGCGTACCGGTCGGCGTTCGGCAGCGGTCCGGCCCACTGCGTGATCGCACCGAACTTCGCGATCTCGGCCGTTCTGATGAACCGACTCGTCGAGATCGCCGCGCCCTTCTTCGACACGGCCGAGATCATCGAGTACCACCACGACCGCAAGGTCGATGCCCCGTCGGGAACGGCACTCGGCACCGCAGCGCGCATGGCGGCAGCCCGCAACGGCGAACCGTGGAATCCGGACCCCACCGAGCACGAGTCGCCCGTCGGGTCCAGGGGGGCCGAGGGCCCCTCGGGGATCCGGATCCATGCGGTGCGGATGCACGGCATGGTCGCTCACCAGGACGTCGTACTCGGCACCACCGGCCAGACGCTCACCGTCAGGCAGGACAGCTACGACCGCAGCAGCTTCATGCCGGGTGTCGTTCTCGCCTGTCGGCGCATCGCCGATCACCCGGGGCTGACGGTCGGACTCGACCGCCTCCTCGGGATCTGAGCGGGTTCGGTCGGTGACTCAGCCGAGTGCACCGAGCGCTGCGTCGTAGTCCGGTTCCTGAGCGATCTCGGGGACCAGTTCGGTGTGGGTGACGGTGCCGCTCTCGTCGATGACGACCACCGCTCGTGCCATCAGGCCCGCGAACGGGCCGCCCTCCAACCGGACGCCGTACGCCTGCGCGAAATCGCCTCGGAACGCCGAGCCGGTGAGCACGTTCTCGATGCCCTCGGCTCCGCAGAACCGGTTCGCGGCGAACGGGAGGTCTTCCGAGACGCACAGGACGACGGTGTTGTCGAGGCTCGCCGCTCGCTCGTTGAAGGTCCGGACGCTCGTGGCGCAGGTCGTCGTGTCGATGCTCGGGAAGATGTTGAGCACGACCTTTTTACCGGCGAGCGTTTCGTTGCTCACCTCCGACAGGTCGCGTCCGACGAGTGAGAAGGCCGGGGCGGTTGCGCCGACGCTCGGGAGCTCGCCGCTCGTGTCGAAGGGATTACCGCGCAAAGTCACAGATGCCATGGCGGGATTCTGGCAGGTGGTGGGTCAGCCCGCTGCACCGCGACGGAAGTTGCGGGCGTTGACGAGCAGCACGAGGAGGACCGAGATCGCCACGGCCCACCACGAATACCGCTGGATCCAACCGACGAAGTCCTCGAGTTGCTCCTCGAACACCTGCGCCAGCCACCAGATCAGGGCCAATCTGATGACGATCCCGATGGTGAGCAGAACGAGCAGTCGGCGCCACGGTGTGCGGTGCACTCCACTGAGCGCCGCCACGAGGTTGCTGCCGTTGAAGAACGGCACGATCACCCACTCGGCCCGCGCGAACCCACGGTTGAACTGGTCCAGCGCTTCCGGGGTCACGCCCAGGTACTTCACGAACCACCGGAGCGCGTCGTCGGCGTAGGCGCGTCCGATCAAGTGGCAGATCACGAAGGCCGCCGCGATCCGGAGTCCGCCGATCAGCCAGTAGCCCGGCAACGACACATCGGCTCCGAGTGCGAGCACGAGGTAGCGATTCCTGGACGACAGGGCGAGCAGCGCCTCGGGACTCGACTCCAGCCATCGGGCCCAGGTCGCCCCGGCGATGTTCGTGCAGATGACCAGGCCGACGAATCCGGCGAGTGTGAGCGGGGCCCAGGGAGGCCGGTGGGCGGACGTCGCACTCGGGTCGCTCATCGGTGGGACGCTAGCGTTCGGTCGCATGAAAGGTCTGATGCAGGACGTCCCGCTCACGATCACCCACCTGTTCGATCGCGCCGAGCGGTACCACGGGCACAAGGCGATCGTGACCGCCACCGGCACCGGGAAGGAGCGCACCGATTATTCGACCTGGGCCGAGCGCACCCGGCGACTCGGCGGGGTGCTCGACGACCTCGGGATCACCGCCGATGGCCGCGTGGCGACGTTCGCCTGGAACACGGCCCGACACCTCGAGCTGTATTTCGCCGCACCGTGCTCGGGTCGGGTCCTGCACACGCTGAACATCCGCCTGTTCCCCGACCAGTTGACGTACATCGTGAACCACGCCGACGACGAGGTCATCTTCGTCGACCGTTCGCTGCTGGCGTTGCTGGCGCCTTTGCTGCCGACGTTCGAGCGGCTCCGGCACCTGGTCCTGATGGACGATGGTCGGGGTGAGATCCCCGGTGATCTCGCCGGGCACGAGTTGCTGCACTACGAGGAGTTGCTCGCCGCCGCTGCACCGGTCGACTTCCACGTCGACGACGAGCACCGTGCGGCGAGCATGTGTTACACGAGTGGCACGACCGGCAACCCGAAGGGCGTGCTGTACAGCCACCGCAGCACGTTCCTGCACACCTTCGGTGCGATGACGGTCGACTCGCTCGGCGCCCGCGAGGCAGACGTGATCATGCCCGTCGTCCCGATGTTCCACGCCAACGCGTGGGGCCTCGCCCACGCCGCCGTGGCCGCCGGCTCGGCGGTCGTGATGCCGGGTCCGGACCTGTCGGGCAAGGCCCTCGCGGACCTGATCGTCGACGAGCGGGTCACGGTCGCCGCTGGTGTGCCGACCATCTGGATGCAGGTCCTGCCGGAGCTGAAGGGTCGGGATGCGTCGAGTCTGCGAGCGATCCCCTGCGGCGGGTCCGCCGTCCCGAAGGCGCTGTCCGAGGCGTACCGGGAGCAGCTCGGGATGCCGATCCTCCAGGCGTGGGGAATGACCGAGACGAGTCCCATCGCTGCGGTGTGCACCTTGGACGTGGACGAGCGGTCACTTCCGGTCGAGGATCAGGCCGAACTGCGAACGATGGTGGGGCGGATCAACTTCGGTGTCGAGATGCGGGTCGTCGACCCTGCGACACAGGAACCGGTGCCCTGGGACGGCGAGTCGAGCGGCGAGTTGCAGTGCCGCGGCAACTGGATCGCGGCGACCTACTACGCGGACGAGCGTGCGAACGATTCGTTCACCGCCGACGGCTGGTTGCGGACCGGTGACGTGGCGACGGTCGACCCTCGCGGTCGTATCCGCCTCGTCGACCGCACGAAGGACCTCATCAAGTCGGGTGGTGAGTGGATCTCGTCGGTCGAGCTCGAGAACGAACTCATGGCTCACCCCGCGATCGCCGAGGCGGCGGTCATCGGAGTGCCGCACCCGAGGTGGTCGGAGCGGCCGTTGGCGTGTGTCGTTCGGGCGCCCGGCAGCGATCTCACGAGGGAGGACGTCATCTCGTTCCTCGAGGACAAGGTCGCCAAGTGGCAGTTGCCCGACGACGTCGTGTTCATCGACGAGGTGCCGAAGACGAGCGTCGGGAAGTTCTCGAAGAAGACGCTCCGTGATCGTTTCGCCGATCACGTGCTCCCGAGCGCATGACGAGCGACGCTCCGATCATCGCAACGGTACTGCTCGCTGCGGCGGTCCTCGCCGGGTGCGCCGATGACGGCAACGACGTCACCGAACCGGTTCCGGTTGGGGTCACCGAGCCGACCGAACCACCGACGGTCGGCGGTGCCGTCGGCACCACGTCGATCGTGGTCGAGGTCACACCGACGACGGTGCCCGATCGGCCCGTCGTCGACGTCGAACCGACCGGAGTGGTGGTCTCCGTCATCGCCCTCGACAACTCGTTCCGTCCGGAAGTCGTCGAGGTCTCCGTCGGCGACGAGGTCGAGTGGGAGAACCGCGGCCTGAACGAGCACAACGTGCTCCGGGTCGAGGGTGACGGTTGGGGCGTCGAGGTGACCGACTTCCAACCCGGGGCCCGGTACTCGCACGTGTTCTCCGAACCGGGTGAGTACCGGTACTACTGCTCGATCCACGGCAACACCGAGGTCGGCATGGTCGGCACGGTTCTGGTGCGGGGCTGACCCGATCTGCCATCATGCCGAGGGGTGCGCGAACCGTGCGCCCGGCATCACGATGGGGATGACAGGGGGAACCGATGATGAGTTTCGACGTGCGTGGACGTGGCCCGTTCGGGCGACCGCGACACGGCGGTGTCGCCGTCGTCGTCGTGGCGTCCATGGTGGTGGCGGCGTGCGGGGGTGGTGACGACTCGGCCTCGAGCGGCGATTCGTCGTCGGTGACCACCGCTGCCGGGAGTGAGCAACCGACGGACACGTCCGCCGAGTCCGTGGCCCCGGAGACGACCGCAGAACCGCCCCAGGAGGCCGAGTCGACGGTCCCGGCCGAGGACACGGTCCGCGAGGTCCCCGGCGAGTACCCGACGATCCAGGAGGCGGTCGACGCTGCCGCCGAGGGAGATCTCGTGCTCGTCGCCCCGGGCACGTACCACGAATCGGTCGACGTCACGACGGATCGGATCACGATCCGCGGTCTGGACCGGGACGCCGTCGTCCTCGACGGACGACTCGAACTCGACAACGGCATCCGGGTGCTCGGTGCCGACGGCGTCGTGGTCGAGAACTTGACGGCGATGAACTACACGAACAACGGAGTGTTCTGGGTCTCGTCGACGGGCTACCGGGCCTCGTACGTGACGACCTACCGCACCGGCGACTACGGCATCTACGCCTTCGATTCGGTGCGTGGTCAGATCGAGTTCTCCCACACCATCGGCAGCCGCGATGCCGGTGTCTACATCGGCCAGTGCTACCCGTGCGACGCCGTCGTCACCGATGTCGTCTCCTCGCACAACGGCCTCGGGTACTCCGGGACGAACTCGGGTGGGAACCTGCTCATCGTCAACTCGATCTGGCACGACAACCGGGTCGGGATCGTCCCGAACTCGGGGAGTTACGAACTCTGCTATCCGCAACGCAGCACGACGATCGTCGGCAACCTGGTGTACGGGAACAACAACCCCGAGACCGCTGCGATCGACGTCGCCCTCCTCGCTCAGGGCAACGGCATCCTCGTGGCGGGCGGCGTGCTCAACACCGTGTCGCGCAATCGTGTCGATGATCACTTCCGGACCGGTATCGGCCTCGTGCCGTACCTCGAAGAGACCCCGAACGACGGCGTACCGACCGAGGACGAGTGGGGTCTGACCTGCGAGGAGCAGAAGGCGATTCCGTGGGAGGTGCCCGACGGCGCGGTGCTCTGGGACTCGTACCAGAACGAGATCACCCTCAACGTCGTCACCAACAGCGGGGAGGCCGATCTCGCCGTCGCCTCGGTCGGTGCGGATCTGTCGACGTTCGGCAACTGTTGGGGCGGGAACGAGTTCGCCACGTCCGCCCCGCTCGACATCGAGGTCCTGGCGCCGTGCGAGGGAGAGGGCGGCGGTGACTGGCTGGCCGGTGATCTCGAGGTCATCCGCTGGTTGATCGAGCAGGAGAATCTTCCGCAAGAGGTGCCGTGGCAGGACGCGCCGCTGCCGGACCTGGGCCCGCACGAGAACATGCCCGAACCCGCCACCGCTCCGGCCCGGCCGGCCGTCGACGTGCCGTTCCCGGTCGATCTCGATGCGATCCAGGTGCCCGAACTCGCTTCGTGAACTGGCCGTCGCCCTGATGGTGCTCGGCGGGTGCTCGTCGGCCGATGTGGTCGTCGAAGCGCCCGCCGAACCCGTGTCGTCGCCCGATCGGGTGCTGACCGGCCCACAGGGCGCCGTCGGTCAGTTCGTGGTCGAGTGCGGGTTCGATCGGTTCCTCGCCGACGATCCGATCGTGGTGCCGGGACGACCCGGAGCGAGTCACCTGCACCAGTTCTTCGGGGCGGTCGGAGTATCGGCCGGGTCCGACTACGGCGACCTGGTCGCAGGCCCGACGACGTGCGAACAGCGCAGCGACACGGCGTCGTACTGGACCCCCACCCTGCTCGTCGACGGGCAGCCGGTCGAACCGGTTCGCTCGGTCGCGTACTACCGAGCAGGCCCCGAGGTGGACCCGTCGACCGTCGTGGCGTACCCGCCCGGCCTGATGATGGTCGCGGGCGACCACACAGCGATCGACCCGCAGCCGACGTCGGTCGTCGCCTGGACATGTGGATCCGGTGGCACCCGCTCACCCGAGCCCCCGCAGTGCTCGGCGGACGCCAGTCTCCGCGGTTCGAGCCTGCGGATGCTCGTCACGTTCCCGGACTGCTGGAACGGGGTCGACCTCCGTAGTCCGATCGTGCCCGAACCGTCGCTGCACGTCGCCTACAGCCTCGGCGGGCGGTGTCCGGCGGAGCACCCGGTGCCGATCCCACAACTCCAGTTCGCCGTCGACTGGCGGGCACCAGAAGCCGATGCCGAACTCGCATTGTCGTCGGGTGACATCCACTCGGGTCATGCCGACTTCTGGAACGGCTGGCACCAGGACAAGCTCGACCGAGAGGTCGAGGTGTGCATCGGACGGGACCTCGCGTGCAACGTGAGCGGCTGACGACCCTGGTCGCCGTCGACGAGGTGGTCGACGGGATCGTCGCAGCGAGAACCGCCGGTCGGACCGCCGTCGTCTTCGTGCCGGGTCGCCTGGAGGCGGTCGTGGCGCAGGAGTTGGTCGAGCGCGACCCGGGCCGGTGGCTGGTGCATTCCGGGGAGTTGCCGCCCGACCGCGGACCGGTCGCCGGCGACCATGGCGAGCGGTGGGTGCTCCACCTCGTTCCCACGGGTGCAGCGTCCCCTGTTCCTTTCCCGGTGCCACCCCGAACCGTGCTCGTCGTTCGTGGCGGATCGGCTCCGCTCCCGTCGCCGTCGTCCGGGACGATGATCATCGAGGTGCGTCGTTGTGTCGCCGCCGACGTCGTGCGTCTCGCTGACGACGTGTCCGATCCCGATGAACTCGTCCGAGTCACGGCCGGTGACCCGGCGCTCGTCCTGTCCCTGCTCACGACCGGTTCGGCCGACGACCTGGTCGTGCGAGCAGTCGCCTCGCTCGACGGGGACTCCGAGCGGCTCCTCACCGGGTTGGCCTTCGGTCTCGTCGAGGTCGAGTCGATCGGCCCGGTGGACCCAGCGGTGGGTGATCGGGCGTGGGACCGGCTCGAGGCCGATGGTCTCGTCGTCGACGGAACCGTGGTCCCGATCGTCGCTGAGATCGTTCGGCGAACGAGCAGTCGGGTCGGTCGGGAACGGGTCGCCACCGTCGCTGCCGGGTCGGCCCGTCGAGCGGTGGTCGCGGACTTCTTGGCGGCGGTGGGCGCTGTCGGTCCGGCGGTGTCCCGAGTCCTCGTCGACGAGAGTGCTACCAGGGCCTGGTGGAGTCCGATGTCCGCCGAGCACCTGCTCGAGGCAGCGGAGCTCGCCGGAGCGCGTGCCGACGACCTGGCGTTGGCGAGGTCGGTCGTCCGGCTCGTCTCGGGTGATCCCGTCGGTGCGCTGCGCTGCCTGGACGGTTCCTCCGGCGACGGGATCGAGTTGGTCCGAGCAGCGGCGATGCTGGCGATCGGGGATCGCCGTGCTTCGTGCGTCGCACTCGAACGCGCCGGTGCGAAGGCCTGGACCGTCGTGGTGGCGAGCGGCTCCGACGGGGTCGCGCCGTCGGACGTCGATCCGGCGGTCGATCCGGCCGCCGGCCTCGCTGACCTCGTCGGGCGATGGCTCGCCGGGGACGAGACGGGCCTCGACGCCACGGTCGCCGCGGCACGGGTGGCGTTGCGCCGATGCCGCTCGGTGTCCGCGCCGACCCCCATGGTGCCCGAAGTGGTCGCAGGTGCAGTCGTGGCGAGCCTGGCGGGGGCGCCGACGGCACTCGACCTCGTCGCCGAGGTGGTGTCGGAACGGGACGCCACTTCCCCCGTGGACGTCGCCTCCCATCGGACGATGGCCCTGGCCTCGGCGCACTGGCGGGCGTGCTCGGGCGAGTTGTCGACGAGTCGATCGGAGCTCGCCGATGTGGCACTCGTCGAACTCGACCCGTACCAAGATCTCGTTCGTGCTGCCGTCGAATGCGCGATCGCCGTTCGCGATCCGGAGGCCGCCGGTCTCGAAGCGGCGGTCACCGCCGGTCGCCGTGCGATTCGTTCGTGGCCGCCGGGTCCGCTGGAGTTGGGACTGCTGACCGAGATCGCTCGGGCATTCGCCCGTCGTGGTGTCCCGACGGAGGAGGTGTTGGGCCTCTTCTCGCCGGTCGGACCGGCCGATCGTCGTCGGGGTGTCGCCGTCGAGTCGGCACTCGGTCGACTGCGGGCCGCCCTCGCCGGCGGTGACCTGATGCCGGTGCGATCCGAGGCGGCTGCCGTCAGGGCGCTGCTCGAGTCGGTCGGCTCGCGTTCCTCGCGGGAGCGAGCCTGGTCGGTGGCTGCCGCCCACCTGGACGATGGTGTGGTCGATCAGGTGGCCGAGGCGGTCGCAGCAGCGCAGGGACTCGCCGAGGTCGGTGACGTCCACGATGCAGGTCGACTGTGCGCCGTGCTGGCGCTGCTCGCCCCCGATCCGGTTCATGCGAAGCGGTTGCTTCGGGAGTCACGGGCGTGGAGGGTGGAACGGGTCCGGTCCGCAGGCTCGACGTCGGCGGCGGTCTCGTCGCTCTCGGAGCAGGAGGAGCGCGTCGGCCGGATGCTCCTCGACGGCCACACCCACAAAGAGATCGGGGCGGCGCTGTTCGTGTCACCGAAGACGGTCGAGCACCACGCCGCGCACATCCGGACCAAGCTGGGTGTGTCGAGTCGTGCCGAGATGATGGCGGCGCTGCGGACACATCTCGGGGGATGATCCGGTCACGCCGGTCGGGGTGCGGTCCCTTCGGCGATCAATCCTTCGTACGTCCTGGCGATCGAGCGCGAGGCCTGCGCGAGTTCGAGTGACGTGATGGGGTTCTCCGCTCGCCGCCTCCACCGCTCGATCGCTCCCAGGGCGGCGGTTCGCACATCCGCGTCGGCATCGAGTCCGAGGCGGTGGTGCGGTGGCGTCCCGATCCCGCCCAGCAGTTGTTCGAGTTCGGCGACCTCCGATTCGCGGAACTTCAGGGTTCCGGACCTGACGGCGTTGAGCAGGTGCACCTCTTCGAATTCGTGGGCGCTGGCGCTGATCCGCTCGATGTCGGCACGATGCCGATCGAACCGGTCGCCCGGCAGTGCGGACAGAGCGGCTTCGAGACCGGAGAGGGCGACACGGGCCTTGAGGACGTCCCGTCGATTGGTCAGGACGGTGGCGAGGAGATGGCGGAGGTGCCCGACTCCCGACCGGCCGGTGAGTTCCTTCGCCAGGACGGTCGACGTCGGGGCTGCACCGAGTCGGATGAGGCCGACGGCGACGCGTACGCCGAAGATCCCCAGTCGTTGGAGGAGGTCCTCGCGAGCCACCTGGGTGACTCCGCAATCGACGTCGGCGACGAACCGGTCGATGCTCAGGAGCAAGCCGTCGGCCTGCGGGCGCGGGAGTGCGGCGATCGAAGCGAGCGTTCGGTATTCGTCCTCGCGAAGGGTCGCTCCCGCCTCGGCGATCAAACCGGCGACCGGTACCACGGTCTGACACAGGCGGCGGAGCCTCGGGTCGGCCTGCCAGGTGTGGGCGATCTTCTGGGCCGAGGACATGGCGTCGAGGCGGCACACGCCGATCTCGTCGGCCCTGCTGAGCACGGCGATCGAACTGATCGGAGTCGCTCCGGCCTGGGCATCGTCGCGGAACGACTCGAGGAAGCCGAGGTCGCTCTGGTGGATGTGGCGCATCAGGTACACGACGGCGTCGGCCTGGCCGGGTCGGTCCTCGTCGGTCGTCAGGAAGCGGTGGGTCCGGTCGGAGATGTGGGTGTTGACCGAGTCGAGGCCGGGGGTGTCGATGAGCGTCATGTCGGCGAGTCGACTCGACGGCCAATCGACGACGATCCGGTCGACGGATTCGGCCGGGATGGCGCCGAGGTCGAACTCGAGTGCGCCGTCGTCACGTCGGAACGGCAACTGCGTCGACGAACCGTCGGCGAGATGAGCGACGACCTTGTAGGTCGGGGCATTTCGGTACCAGGTGACGATGTGGGTGCATTCGCCGGCATCGGTCGGTGCGAGCTTGTCGCCGACGAGGGCGTTGAGGAGGGTCGACTTGCCGGCTTTCACCTTGCCGGCGATCGCAACGAGCAGCGGCTCGTCGAGTCGAACTGCCAAGCGGGAGAGCGACGCACCGACCTCGGCGTCGTCGCAGTCGTCGATGACGGCGGTGAGGAGGGGGCGGAGGTCGGAGAGAGCGCTCATGATCGGACTCCGAGTGTGGTGCGGACCTTCTCGGCGTGGGTAGTGAGGACGTCGAGTCGTTGGAGTTCGGCCCGGATGTCGGTGCTTCGACGCTGTCGTTCTCCGAGCGCCTGCTTGGTGCTGTGTTCCGCCGACTTGAGCGACTCCCGGATCGTGGTTTGCAGTTGGTCGGCGCGAGCGGAGAACTCGTCGCGGAGCGAGCGTTGGACCCGACGAAGCTGGTCGCGGGACCCTTTGGACTGCTCGAGATTGACGTCGTCCACGTACTTGCGCATCGTCAGCTTCGCCTGTTGCTGTCGCTGCAGCAGTTGACGGCGCTTCTCGTCGCGCATCCCTTTCCGTCCGAGTCCGAGGCCGAGGACGAGGCTGAGCGGGTTCATGGCCGCCATGCCCACGAGTTGTCCGATCATGCTGAACATCAGGACGCCTCCATACGAGCCGCGTACGGCTGCCAGGGCGTTTCCGGTGCGATCCCCGTGCTGCACCGAGAACTCGGCGAAACCGGACCCCGGGGTGGGATCGAGACGAGGGACGGCGGCGTCCACAGCGATCTGGAGGTCGTTCTCCTCGTCGGCGAAGTGTTCTGCGACCGACACCGCCACCTCGTTGGCGCGGTTGACGATCTCGCGGTGGTGGACCGAGAGTTCCCAGGCGAGGCGGTGATCGAGCCACTGGGAGAACTCGTCCCACATGTCGCTCGGGTCGCTGTCGTCGATCGTCTGCTCCGCCTCGGCGATGATCCGCCTGAACCGGGTCCGCAGGTCGTGGTCCATGTCGCTGGTGACGTCCTGCATGCCGTCGTTCAGGGTCTGCTGCCACTTGGCCGATTGGCTCCTGAGGTGCTCGGCCCGAGCCTGGGCGCTCTGCATGCGGGTGCGGACCTCTTCGGCGCCGTCGGGATCGTCCAGCATCGCCAACTCGGTCTCGAACGTGCTCCGGAGTTGACCGACGACGAAGAGCACCTCGGCGAGATCGGCGACGATCCTGGTCCGAACGGTGTCGCCGCTGGCGGCGTCGCGCACCGCCCGGATCACCTCCGGGAATCCCGCTTCCTCGTTGAGTTCGGTGGAGTTCTCGCGGACCGCCACCGCACGGAGCGCCGACGAGATCGGGAGGATCCGGGCGTCGATCCCCTCACGCTCGAACAGTTCCCGGTTCGTGGCGACGACGGACCGCCAGTTCGCCTGGATGTCGGTCTTCGGTTGGACCAGGACGAGGTTGCGACAATGCTCGTGAGCGATCTTGAGGAAGCCGAGTTCACTCGCCGTCAGCGCTTGCGAACAGTCGCTGACGAACAGCACCATCTCGGCGTCGGTCAGGGCGGCGGCAGCGGCCGCACCGTGTGCCGAGTCGAGGCCACCGACACCAGGGGTGTCGACGATGGCGATGCCGGACTGGAGCAGTTTGCGGGGGATCGTCACCTCGACGGACGCGAGTCCGGCGCGGTTGCCCGGGTTCCCCTGCTCGGTCGCCCACTCGCGCACGGTCGACAGTTCGATCGTCTCGGTCCGGGGTACGTCCTCGTCGGTGACGAAGTGGAGCGTCGCCGTCGGTTCGTCACCGAACCTGACCGTGGTCGGCACGACGGTGGACACGTCGTCAGCGACCCCGCACACGTCTGCGTTCAACAGGGAGTTGACGAGGGTGCTCTTGCCCTGCTTGAACTCACCGACCACCAGAACCCGGACGGGCCGGTCGGTCGACCGGCGAGCGACACGATCGAGTCGGTCGGCGAGGTCGGGGCGACCGTAGGCCGACGCCGCTCGTCGGGTGGCCTCGGCGAGGTCGGCCAGGACGGTGGTCGCGGCGGCAGCCGGGTCGGTGCTCGAGCGTTCGGGTGGTGTGTCGGTCATGCTGTGGGGCCCGAAAGCGGATCCGTGGTTCGGGTGGCGCAGTGCGGCACCTCAGAAATCGTCCCACATCTGACCGTCGTCCGGGAAGAGTGCGATGGGCTCGACCGTCTCGGATGTGGCGAGTTCGATGTCGACGGGGTCGTCGAACAGGTCGTGGTCGCCGATGTCGAAGTCGACGGTGCCGGTGTCGGTGTCGGCGGTGTCGGCGGTGTCGGTGTCGACATCGGCAGTGTCCGGATCAGGCGAGTCCGTGTCGGCGGTGGGAACGTCATCGGTGTCGATGTCCGGGTCGGGAGTCCCGGTGTCGAGCGGCTCGCGATCGAGCACGTCGTGTGGGTCGAGATCGTGACTCGGGACACCGATGGACGAGTCGACGGTCCCGGCGACGGTGGATGCGAAGGCGGACTCCACGTCGTCGTCGGTCGCCAGGGAGTCGGCCGCTCGGGCCAGGACGGTCGCCTGTTGTTCCGGCAGGCCGTCGGCGAGGATGCGGAGCAACTCCTCCAAGTCATCGGACTCGAGATCGCTCCAGCCGTGCTCGGCGAGGAACGTCGACGGGGTGTCGACGAAGGATCGACGGACGTCCGGATCGTGGCGGACGGCATCGAACAGGGAGTGGAGCGGCGTGGCCACGACGAATACGGCGGTGGTGCAGCACCCGGCTG